>JAZRCN010000023.1:0-31098 GCA_045659765.1 Alistipes sp. | reverse complement strand
AGCAAAAACAATAAGATGCCAAAGGACGACGCTCAACCTTCATCAGCGCGACTTTTGAAAGATGTCGATTATGGTGTTGGTTGAGATTGGTTGAAAGCTATTTTTGCGCAGATTGTGCTTTTTAGCTTGCAGGGAATAGTGAACTATTTCCAAAAGCTAAAAACAATAAGATGCCAAAAAGAGCGACAACCAAGCCAACTAACACCATAATCGCCATCTTAACGGGGGTGACCGGTTTTGACAGCAGGTAGAATTTGATTGTAAGCACGTCGAGCATTGTGTGGGGTCTCGTTAATCGCAACACTCAAGCTATAAATGGCAATAACAATTACGCACTCGCTGCCTAATTTTCTAGGAAAATTGGCTTAATCGCGTGGCCCAAGGCGGCCGCATGACGAGTATCCCGAGAGGATGTTCCGCTCTTTAACATCCAATCATTATGGGGTATCATCAATTAAGAGATAGCGCGATATGTGCCTCGGTTATCGTGCGAGATTTAGGGGCTGGGACTCGTGTTTGGCTGCCTCCTGCCTGGCGCGAGTAGAAGGATGAAATGGTAGGCTAAACGTGTAGAAAGCTCTTGGGTTCCTTGTTTGGACGCGGGTTCGACCCCCGCCACCTCCACTTAGGCTTGCAGTTCTTGCAGGCCTTTTTTCGTTTATCGCATATATAGCAAAGGCATACGACTTGCGTCGCACAGGCTGATATTTCCTCTATGAAATAACAAATCGCTGTCTACCCTATCTCCGAACGCTACACAAACTCTTTTGGCACTATATATGCTCTGTGGGGATAAGAACATAAAACTATACGAATATGAATAGTCGGAGAATGATTCTTATCAGTACGCTTGTTCTGCTGGCTGCGGCAGCAGGATGCAAGGCACACGCCAAAACAGCAACTATCGACCGCAGTACGGTAGATTTGTTAGACCTAAAGAAATATATGGGGCGATGGTACGAAATTGCACGTTTCGACCATAGCTTCGAACGCAACCTTGAGCAGTGCGAGGCATTCTACGCTCTGCTACCCGACAATCGCGTGTCGGTGACCAACAGTGGCATCAATATCAAAACCGACAAAAAGAAGATATCCTACGGCAAAGCCAAACTCGGAGATAGAGAGGGTCAGCTTAAAGTTTCATTCTTTCTATTCTTCTACTCCGACTACAACATTTTAGCCTTAGGCGAGAATTACGAATGGGCATTGGTAGGTAGCAAATCACCAAAATATCTATGGATACTATCACGCCGTCCTGTGATGGACGAAAAGACATATAGTCATATCGTCGATATCGCTAAAGAGCGTGGATATGATACCTCAAAGCTCATGCGCGTAAGCCAACTGGGAGGCGCATTAAGTCAACAAACAACAAAATAGCAAAATCATAAATTAAAGATATATGAACCTAATAATTAAAACTTTATCTATGGCAGCGGCCACCATATTTGCAGGCATACACCTCGCAGCAGCCTGCACTGGAATATCGCTAACAGCAGCCGATGGCAGCTACGTTCAAGCCCGTACTATAGAGTGGGCATACGGTAAGCTTAAGAGTGAATATGTGGTTATCCCACGTGGTCAGGAGTTACAATCCTATACACCTTCTGGACTTAACGGCATGAAGTTCGGGGCAAAATATGGCACCGTAGGTCTTGCTGTTGTACAACGTGAATTTATCGCTGAGGGTTTGAACGAAGCAGGATTATCAGCGGGTCTTTTCTTCTTTCCACGCTTTGGTAGCTACAAACCATACGCTGCTGAAAATAACGATAAAACGCTTGCAGACCTACAGGTTGTACAGTGGATACTCACCCAATTTGCCACGATAGATGAGCTTAAGGCCTCGATTGCGAATATCGACATTGTCGGTTTGGAGAAATCGGCCGTCGTACATTGGCGTATTGGCGAAAGCAACGGCAAGCAGGTGGTTATGGAGATTGTCGGTGGCGAGGTACACTTCTACGATAACACCATAGGTGTGCTGACCAATGCTCCTGGCTTCGATTGGCAACTCGCCAACTTAGAGAATTACGTAAACCTCCGACCTGGAAGCGCCGCCAACTTACAACTTGGCAAGGTGACGATTGAGCCTTTGGGTGGCAGTTCGGCGATGCTCGGCCTACCTGGCGACTTCACACCACCTTCGCGCTTTGTGCGTGCAGCATTCTTTCGCAATAGTGCACCTCAACGTGCCACGGGTATAGATACGGTATTGGAGTGTTTCCATCTGCTCAACAACTTTGACGTACCTATCGCTATCGAAAATCCCGACGAGAAGGAGCTACCAAGTGCTACACAGTGGACATCGGCCATAGATCTAACCTCGCGATGCGTATATTATAAAACTGCATACAACAACTCGATACGTTGTATCGATCTACACGACATCGATTTCGGCAGTGTGAAATATGCCTCATATCCGCTCGACAAGGATGAGGCACAGCCCATCGAGAAATTGAAGATATAGAGCTTGGATCATACCCCTTAGGTTATATCTGTTACAAACAGAGTCGAGGGATGACATCGACACTAAAAAAATAGGCCTCACCACATGGTGAGGCCTAACTTTTACATCTCTAAGGCTTAGAAGTCATCATCCGAAGCCTCATCCGACACTGAATCTGCCAACTCATCAGCACCCTTGAGATCATCATCATCGTAGTAGCCATCGTTGTCATCATCCTGACCATCGTCAATCTTAACATCAATCTTCACGAGGTAGTATGTATCCTCTGTCTCGTAGGGCACAACGTAGAAGAATGAGCCATCTGGCTTATCTATACGCATCATTACCTCTGTGAATCCAAGTGGATAGAGGGCCTTAACTGCTGCCTGCTGTTCGGGTGTTAGGTTGTGAAAACTTGTAACCAATCGTTTCTTCTTATTCTCAGTAGCCATACTAATAGTTGCTTGTTTAGTTCTTATTGAGTATTCGAATATCTGTTCCAAAATTTTCCGCAAATGTAAACACAATTTGATAATGAGCAAACAAAGGCGAATATTTTTTTTATTTTTTTCAAAAATCTTCGTTGTTACAAACAAATTGTGTACCTTTACGCAGTATTATGCGCGTTAAGAAAAATGAAGCGACAAGAGGATATAGAACGTATGCGTGAACTCGAGCGTCTGCTCGACCACTACAACCATAAATACTACGTTGAGAGCATCTCGGAAGTATCGGATTTTGAGTTCGATAGGCTACTCCGTGAACTTCAGGATCTCGAGGCACAGTATCCCGAAGAGGCCGATAACAACTCCCCCACAAAACGTGTGGGCAGCGATTTATGCTCCGAGTTCGAGAGTGTCGAGCACCTCTTTCCCATGCAGTCGCTGTCGAATACCTACTCCAGCGAGGAGCTTGGCGAGTGGATCGAGCGCGTAGAGCGAGAGATTGGCAGCGATGTAGAGTTTGTCTGCGAACTTAAGTTCGACGGCACAGCAATATCGCTCCGCTACGAGAATGGAGCACTACAACGTGCCGTTACACGTGGCGATGGTCAGCGTGGCGACGATGTTACCAACAACGTGCGCACAATTGGTTCCGTACCCTTACGTCTACGCGGTGAGGGCTACCCCACGATCTTCGAGATACGCGGTGAGATTGTTATGCCCTACACATCGTTCGAGAAGCTAAATCGCGAGCGTGAGGCTGCTGGTGAGGCACCTATGGCCAATCCACGCAATGCTGCCTCGGGAACGCTCAAGCAGCAATCCTCACAAGTCGTAGCTCGTCGCGGTCTGGACTGTACGCTCTATCAACTTGCGGGCGAAGGTCTACCTTCGGAGTCACATTGGCAGAATCTGGAGGCGGCACGCAGCTGGGGCTTCAAAATATCGGAACATACGCGTATATGTCGCTCGAAGGCTGAGGTCGAGGAGTTTATCGCATATTGGGACGTGGAGCGAAAGACTCTACCCTATGCTACGGACGGCGTAGTGATCAAGGTAAATAGCTATGCACAGCAACGCGCCCTCGGCTCTACGGCGAAGGCTCCGCGCTGGGCTGTGGCCTACAAATTTCAGGCTGAGCGCGCCCTCACACGCTTGCTAAGCGTCGATTTTCAGGTAGGTCGCACTGGAGCTATCACACCTGTTGCCAACCTCGAGCCCGTGCAACTTGCAGGTACGGTCGTGAAGCGTGCCTCGATACATAATGCCGACCAGATTGCAGCTCTCGACATACGTCTTGGCGATATGGTCTACGTTGAGAAGGGAGGCGAGATTATCCCCAAGATCACCGAGGTAGAGCTCTCGGAGCGATCATCGGATAGCAAGCCTTTCGAGTATATCACACACTGCCCCGAGTGCGGTTCGGAACTTATCCGCTACGAGGGCGAAGCGAAGCACTACTGTCCCAACGAGAGTGGTTGTCCTCCGCAAATTATGGGACGTATAATCCATTTCATCAGCCGCAAAGCGATGAATATCGAGGGTTTAGGTTCAGAAACCGTGGAGTTACTATGGCAGAACGGAATGTTGAACAATATCTCGGACATATACCACCTCGACGCGGATCGTCTTGCAGCACTTCCTCGTCTTGGCGAGAAGTCGGCAACCAACATCCTCGAGAGCATTGCAAAATCGAAAGAGGTAGCATTCGAAAGAGTACTATTCGCTTTGGGCATACGTTTCGTTGGTGAGACTACAGCGAAGTATCTCGCGTCACACTTCCACACATTGGATGCTATTGCCGTTGCCAATGTCGAGGAACTTGCCGAAGCTGAGGAGGTGGGAAGCAAGATTGCCGATGCTATCGTAGACTACTTTGCAGATGAACACAACTGCAAAATTATAGAGCGCCTTCGCGAGGCTGGCCTAAAGTTCGAGCTTGAACGCAAGGAGCTTCGCTCACGTGCCTTAGAGGGTAAGAGTGTGGTGATTTCTGGCAAGTTCGAGGGTCGTTCACGCGATGATATGAAACGATTGGTCGAGGAGCATGGTGGTAAAAACCTTGCAGCAGTATCGGCAAACGTCGATTTCATAGTTGCGGGCGACAATATGGGACCAGCCAAACGACAGAAAGCCGAGAAATTAGGCGTAAGGATTCTAAACGAGGAGGAGTTTATGGCTCTTATATCTTCTACCGAGGAGGACATCACGTCTGACGCAAAAGTCGAGGAGAAGAATGAGGAGCCTATAAATCCAGCCATAACCGAGGTTGTAGACACTCCTAAACCAGTGCCAATGGAGCAGGCCGTACAGGGAGTATTGTTTTAGTAGAAGGTAACACATATAATTAGATATGACACAAAGACTTATAAAGGGTGTAGGTGTAGCGCTTATCACACCTTTTAACAACTACGAAATTGATTACGAGGCACTCGGTCGAATGGTCGAGCATGTCATCAACGGCGGTGTTGATTACATCGTAGCACTCGGTTCTACGGCCGAGACAGCAACCCTCTCAGCAAACGAGCAGCACGACGTACTGCGCTTCGTCGTGGAGCGTACGGCAGGTCGTGTACCTATCGTAGCGGGCATGGGTGGCAACGACACACACGCTTTGTGCGAAGATTTACGCAGCTTCGACCTCAGTGGTACGGTGGCCATTCTGAGCGTCGTACCCTACTACAATAAGCCATCGCAGGAGGGCATCTATCGCCACTACATGGCCGTAGCAGAGGCTTCGCCAGTACCCGTAATCATCTACAATGTACCTGGCCGCACAGGTGTAAACATGACTGCCGAGACTACCCTACGTCTTGCACATGCTACGAAGAAGATCGTAGCCGTGAAGGAGGCATCGGGCGACATCGAGCAGATGCAGCGCATTCTGGATTCACGCCCCGAAGATTTCTTAGTGTTATCGGGTGACGATGGCATCACCGTAGAGCTTATCAAGCGCGGTGGCGAGGGTGTAATATCGGTTGCAGCCAACGCTTTCCCCGAGAAGTTCTGTCGCTGCGTGCACGATGCACTCGAGGGTCGCATTACCGAAGCGGAGGCTCAAATGGAGGACTTCAAAGAGCCTATACAGCTACTCTTCTGCGAGGGTAACCCCACGGGTGTGAAGTGTATGACCGCTGCAATGGGCATCACAAAAGATGAGCCACGTCTACCTCTTGTCGAGGGTAGTGCTACGCTACGCGAGGAGATTGAAAAGGCGATTACAAAATACGAACTACGCTAAAGTGTTCGTTGTAGAGGGTGAACAAATACTCTATTAAAGGATGATACGACGACTATTTATTGGAGCGATATTGAGCCTCGCGCTATCGGTTACAGCTTCGGCACAAGAGGCCGCAGCAGAGCTACGCATACCCGACGAGGATGATATCATACATCAGACCTTAGCTACAAATTCGCCCTACTACTACACCAACCTAATGCTCAAGTATCGCAACGGCACGGAGCCACTCAGCGACATGGAGTACTACTACCTCTACTACGGCTTTGTCTATCAGGAGGAGTACCGTCCCTTTGCTGAGAATAAGCCGCTGGACTATATGCTCTCGATTATGAGCGGCATAAACCCCGAGCAGCCCACTGTAGGACAACTCGAGGCTCTTATCGAGCGTGGCATGGAGGCCATGGAGAACGATCCATTCTGCCCCAAGGTGCTCAACATGCTCGCCTATGCTTATGGTGCGCTGGATGATCCCTATCGCGAGCAGCTATATTTTAACCATCTGAACGGCATACTTCGCGCCATAGAGTCTTCTGGAACTGGTCGCAAGGAGGAGTCGCCATGGCACGTGCTAATGTTCTCGCATGCCTACGACCTTCTCGCCTCGAAGGGTTATCGCTACAACGAAGCGCGTATCATCAGCCGCTCGGTGGAGTATGTACCCCTATTGCAAAAGACCGAAGATAGGACTAAGGGCTTCTACTTTGACTATAGCCGCGTCTATCGCAACAAGCCCGACGAGGTGACATTTAAACGTGACCGCACATGGCAGTTTAACAATCTAAAACCACAGGAGTATAAATAAGACATCGACCACTAACCAACAACGCAACATATATAGAGAGAATGAGAAGATACCTACGATACGTATCAGCACTACTATTAGTAGCCATAACACTTGTCAGCTGCGACACTGATAGACGAGCAAAATATAGTTTTTTCTTGTCGAATGATGGCATAAGCGTACCCTATACCGAAAGTGTTTCGACAATGGACTACACCATACGTTATGGCGAACTTTATGTCGATCTTAGCACAATTAGCGTAAGCGCAACGAGTGATGCTGCATGGATAAAGAGTATCGACACCACAACACCTGGAATAATAGCAATAACCGTAGAGGACAATATGTCGGATAGCGAACGTTCGGCAACGATTAGACTATCTGCGCCGTCAACAAAGAGTGTGGAGATTAGACTCACGCAGTTGGGTGTACCTCCCGCAATTGTCGAACATACTGTAATACACTACTTCTTTGGTACAAGTCTTAGCTACCACTTTAAGAACAATATCAAAGATGTATCAGCAGCCATAAGCGAGGGAGCTTTGAGTAGCAGCGGTCGCTACATCTACTTCATGCAGAGTAGCCGCACGATGGGACATATCCGCGAGATACACTTCAGCGCAACGGACAATAGCGCTGTGGAGCGACATATTCAGGATGTCGTTATCGAGGAGAACCAACCATTGGATAGTTTCATCGCCAAGACATTGTGCACTATGGCCGATTTAGCACCAGCAAATCGCTACGGTGTGATTATGGCGGGTCATGGCTTCGGCTGGGTGACACGCGAGATGCTATCAAAGGATGCTGCGGAGTTCTCGGCTATGCCCTATGCTAATCCTTGGATGCCTGCGGTTGGTGCTGAGGCTACACGAGCCTTCGGCGAGAATAACGTACAGGCCGACATTACGGAACTTGCAATGGGCATAGAGAATTCGGGTATAGAGTTCGACTATCTGCTATTCGACGCATGCTTTATGTCGAATATCGAAGCACTGTACGATCTACGCAATGCTGCGGACTACATCATAGCCTCGCCATGCGAGATTATGGCTATGGGATTTCCATATCATCGTGTACTCAAGCACCTATACGCCGAGGATGGCAAACGTAGCGATGTGGTATCTGCCGCTGAAGCATACTATGTTTTTTATCGCGATGAGTACACAAGTAAGAACCGTAGCGGTTCGGTAGCTGTTATCGACTGTAACGAACTGGAGGCCTTAGCCGAAGCTACGCACAACGTAGCTCTAACGGCAACTACCGAGTATAGCAAAAGAAATATACAGAGTTACGAAGGTCAGTCGCCCCACTCGTTCTACGACTTTGGAGGTTGGTATAGAATAGTGGCTACGGATAGTGCTGCACTTGAGGCACTTGAGGCACAAATGGAGCGCACCGTTGTTGCACGATATACACTACCATCATTCTACACAGCATTAGGTTCTTATGGCACATACCCTATCGATGAGGAGCAATACACGGGTGTCACAACATCGGCTCCATGTAAGCAATATAAGGATGAGTGGCAGCAGACATCGTGGTACAAGAGAGTCATAGAGTAGGAAGTTTGAAAAATAATTCGTACCTTTGTACGATTTTCTCACCTCGATATAGGCTGAGTGATAGAGAGAAAGATAGAGAATAATTGTAAAAACGAGTATATATGTTTGAAAATCTAACCGAGAAACTTGAACGATCGTTTAAGATTCTAAAGGGCGAAGGACGCATCACTGAGATTAATGTTGCCGAAACGCTCAAGGAGATACGTCGTGCGCTTATCGATGCCGATGTAAACTACAAGGTAGCTAAGACCTTCACCGACGAAGTGAAGCAGAAGGCTTTGGGTCAGGATGTCCTTAACTCCGTGAAGCCAGGACAGATGATTACCAAGATTGTGCGTGACGAGCTCGCAGCATTGATGGGTGGCACGGCTACCGACATCAAGCTTGAGGGCACTCCCGCCGTTATTCTTATCGCAGGTCTTCAGGGTTCGGGTAAGACTACGTTCTCTGGTAAGCTCGCAGCACACATCAAGAGCAAGAAGGGTCGTCAGGTGTTGCTCGTAGCAGGTGACGTATACCGTCCCGCAGCTATCGACCAGCTCAAGATTTTGGGTCAGCAGGTTGGTGTCGAGGTCTACACCGAGGAGGGCAATAACAATCCTGTAGAGATTGCCGAGAATGCTATTCGCTATGCTCGTCAGAAGTCTTACAACACCGTGATTGTCGATACGGCAGGTCGCTTGGCTGTTGATGAGGCTATGATGCAGGAGATTATGGCTGTAAAGGCTGCCATCAACCCTTCGGAGACCCTCTTCGTTGTCGATTCGATGACGGGTCAGGATGCAGTGAACACCGCTAAGGAGTTCAACGAGCGTCTCGACTTCGACGGCGTGGTACTCACCAAGCTCGATGGCGACACACGTGGTGGTGCTGCTATCTCTATCCGCTCGGTTGTCGATAAGCCTTTGAAGTTTATCTCGGCGGGCGAGAAGATGGATTCGTTGCAGGTATTCCACCCCGAGCGTATGGCCGACCGTATCTTGGGTATGGGCGACGTGGTATCGCTTGTGGAGCGTGCCCAGGAGCAGTTCGACGAGGAGCAGGCTCGCAAGCTCAAGAAGAAGCTTATCAAGAATGAGTTTAACTTCAACGACTTCCGCGACCAGATCAACCAGATCAAGAAAATGGGTAACCTCAAGGATCTCGCTTCGATGATCCCTGGCATGGGTAAGATGCTTAAGAATGTAGATATTCCCGACGATGCCTTCAAGCAGACCGAGGCAATTATCGACTCTATGACTCCCGAGGAGCGAGAGAAGCCCGAGATTATCAATGCTCGTCGTCGCGAACGTATCGCTAAAGGTTCAGGTACGTCGATGGCCGATGTAAATCGCCTACTCAAGCAGTTCGAGGATACACGCAAGATGATGCGCACTGTAGCTGGCGGTGGTTTCCAGAAGCAGATGCAACAGATGCAGAAGATGCGTGGTGGCATGCGTCGCCGATAAGCAACACCGTTGCTACTAAGACAAAACGCTCCGAAATTTACATTTCGGGGCGTTTTTGCATCATTACCATAATATGGACTGCCAGCAACACAAATGCTCGCAGTCCATAAATTTAGTTATGTCGGCGGCGACACTCCTTCGCACAACCGTCACAGGCCGAATGACGACCACAGAAGAAAAATTGCCACACGCGGTGTATCAGCAATATAGCTACTATGATGGCAATAATCGCGACGACGATATCTTGCCAATGGAGATTTGCTAAACTCATACTATCCACATGGTTATATGGTATGCAATCCACGCAAATAGCCAAGCAATACCCGTATTGAGCAATGCAGAGCCTAAAGCCCATCGCCAGTTAAGCTCCGAGCCGATAGCCATAATCGTAGCTAAGCATGGCAGATAGAGCAGCGAGAAGATTAGAAAGGCTACAGCCGATGCTATACTCATGCTACCCGCAATGCGACGTGTAGCCTCGGGTGTAAGACTCTCATCATCCTCAGGCGCGGTATCACCAGGCTCGGCATAGAGTACGTTCATCGTACTTACAACAATCTCCTTAGCAGGTATTCCCGAAATAATCGCTACCGATGCTCTCCACCCAAAGTCCATAGGCTCGAAAATAGGCGCACATAACTCACCAATGCGACCCATATACGACATCTCGTAGTTGGGAGCACCACTCTCGCCATTATCATACTTGGGACGTGGATAGTAGCTCAAGAGCCATACAACGATAGAGGCAATGAGAATTAGACCTCCCATCTTGCGCAGATACTGCACACATTTGCTCCACATATGGCGCAGCGTGGTCTTTGCCGTAGGTAGGCGATATGGTGACAGCTCCATTACAAAAGGTGCCTCCTGCTCACGGAACATAAAACGACGCATAAGGCGCGCACAAATAACCGCTGTGACTATACCCAATAGATAGAGAAGCAACAACACCGTACCTGCATGATCGGGAAAGAACGTAGCGGCAATCATCAGAAATATCGGCAGACGCGCACTACACGACATAAATGGCACGACCATAATAGTTATTAGGCGCGAGGTGCGACACTCGATGGTACGACATGCCATAACCGCAGGCACATTACAACCAAAGCCCATAACCAACGGAATGAACGACTTGCCATGTACACCCATATGGTGCATAACCTTATCCATAATGAAGGCTGCGCGAGCCAGATATCCCGAATCCTCCAAGAAGGAGATAAAGAGGTAGAGAATCATGATGTTGGGAAGGAAGACAAGTACACTACCTACACCACTGATAACACCATCCGTGAGCATATCGCGCAGAGCACCCTCACCCATCATAGAGTGTAGCGTTGCATATAGCCAATTTACGCCACTCTCGATCCACCCCTGCGGATATACTCCGAGTTTGAACGTTGCGTAGAACATCAGCCACATGATACCGATAAATATAGGGAAACCCCAGATGCGGTGCGTAACCAATTCATCGAGCTTGTCGCCAAACGTATCGCGCTTGCGCTCCACCGCCTCGTAGGTCTCCTTCAACGCACCCGACACGAAACCATATTTCTGGTTAGCTAATGCCGTCTCTATATCCTCGTTGAGAGCCTCCTTAATCTCAGCACGTGCACGCTCGGCCATACGCATCCAGCGATCGTGGTGAGGTGCGCCATCGAGCAACGAGACTATCTCATTATCACCCTCAACGAGTTTTAGAGCGTAGTAGCGCGGTGGGAAGTGTGCGATAAGTTCCTCGCGGTGACGTCGCATATCCTGATGCAGAGGCTCCAAAGCCTCCTCGATAACCGCACCATAACTGATATGGATATGTCTTACGTCGCTATCTCGGTTCTCGTGTACGGCGATAAGCGTATCCAAGAGTCGTTCGATACCCTCTCCCGAAGGCGCCACAATAGGCACAATGGGGACACCGATCATCTTACCAAGAGCCTCATGGTCGAACTTAGCTCCACTCTGCTTTAGCTCGTCGTACATGCTAAGTGCAATCACCATCTTGGGACTAATGTCGATGAGCTCGGTCGTAAGATAGAGATTGCGTTCAAGATTCGAGGCGACAACCGTATTGATTACAATATCGGGCGTGTGGTCGATGAGCGTCTGACGCACATACAACTCCTCGGGCGAGTATGCCGACAGTGCATAGGTACCTGGGAGGTCGGTAATCTCGAATGTGTAACCCTTGTAGTTCAGCGTACCTCGCTTGGCATCTACCGTCACACCACTATAGTTACCTACATGCTCACGACGACCACATAGGGTATTGAAAAGCGATGTCTTACCCGAATTGGGGTTGCCGACCAATGCGACGTTGATATGTTTATCGCTACGGTGCAACGCTCGCTCGACAATATCACCACTATCTACAAGCGATATCGACGGCTCGCAATCACTCTGCTCGTTAGATATCTTCTCGGCCTCCTCGCGTGTCATCACCACGATCATCTCGGCCTCCTTGCGACGTAACGATATGTCGTAGCCCATGATATTGTACTCGATAGGGTCTTTGAGCGGAGCATCGAGGATAACTCTCACCTCTTGTCCGCGCACAAAGCCCATCTCTATTATACGACGACGGAAGCCACCATAGCCAAGCACCTTGACCACGGTTGCGCTCTCGCCAGTCTTTAGTTCGCTTAATCGCATGCTCTCGTTGTTTTATTTTGGCTACAAAGTTAAGATTTTTTTCAACGTCGGTCAATCCCCATTTATGGGGATATTTCCAGATATAGATTGAGATAGCAAAAAAAAGCTACGGTATGTACGTAGCTTAGAGGGGGCGAGAGGATATATAGTTTTGTGGCAATGCTCCATAATCGTGCTTTTTGCGCATAAAGAAACCCCAAAAGTTTTTTTTTGTCTAAACTTTTGGGGTCATTTCAATGTTTATAGGCACACTCTTTATGCATAGAAGTTGTATAACAAGAGCTTATTTTAGGTTTGCAAAGTCCCCAAAAGCGGAGTTTACTTAAGCGTAAATGAGCATTTTGAGGGCAAGCATCACGACAAAGCAACCTTGTTAGGCAGCCTCCACTTCACATTTAGGCTACCTATATTATTATATACTTACTATGTTTCCTACCATATTCTACTTTCGACCCTCGAAATAGTAGGGAGCATAGTTCCAACCACAAGCCTCGTAGAACTTACGCATGGTCTCCATACGCTCGCGGATGGTCTCTTCGTTACGATTATTTGTCGCCCACTGCACCTCGGCCATAGCTGCAAGGCGAGGAAGAAGCATTACCTCAACGGTCTTCATATCCTTGATATACTCGCTCCACATATTACACTGAGCACCGATGATACGCTCTCTCTCAGCACCCTCAAGACCCTCGTATGGATCCCAGCTATAAACCTTCTCGAAGGGTATGTGACCGCCAATATGTAAGCCCTCACCCTCGCGACTCTCGGTCTGGTAGAAGTTAAAGTAGCAAAGGCTCATAGGAGTCATCACGACATCGTTACCACGACGTGCTGCATATATTCCGCCACTGATGCCTCTCCACGACATAACCGTAGCTGTAGGTGTTACACCACCATCCAAGATCTCATCCCAGCCAATCATCTTGCGACCGTGGTCGTTCAAGAAACGCTCGATACGCGCTACGAGGTAGCCCTGCAAAGCCTCCTCGCTCTCCAAGCCTTCGGCCTTCATCTTTGCCTGACAGTGCTCACACTCCTTCCAACGATCCTTAGGACACTCATCACCACCGATGTGAATCAACTCCGAAGGGAATAGATCGATAACCTCCAATAGCACATTCTCCAAGAATTCGTATGTTGTCTCCTTGCCTGCGCACATAACCTCGGGTGTCACACCCCATGTTGTCCACACATCGACAACCTGCTCCTCGCAGCCCAACCATGGAAGTGCATGAAGCGCTGCCTGAGCATGGCCTGGCATCTCGATCTCGGGAATGATAGTCATATAACGCTTTGCTGCATAATCTACGATCTCGCGCACCTGCTCCTGAGTGTAGTAGCCACCATAGGGTGTGCCATCCCACTTCTCGGGGTTAAGACCATGACCTACGAGCGTCTCCTTACGCATCGAACCCTTGTCGGTAAGCTCGGGATAGCGCTTAATCTCGATACGCCAGCCCTGATCGTCGGTTAGATGCCAATGTAGGCGGTTTACCTTATGTGCAACAAGAATGTCGATATAACGCTTAACATCCTCAACGCCAAAGAAGTGGCGCGACACATCGAAGTGTACTCCACGATACTCGAAGTTAGGCTCATCGGCAATAAAGCCATAGGGAACCTCGCCATTATTCGTAACGACAATCTGGCGCAAGGTCTGCAAGCCGTAGAAGATACCTGCCTCCGAACCACCGATAATTAGTACACCCTCCTCCGATACGGTCATCTCGTAACCCTCGGCAGGCACACAGCTATCAATACGAATCTTGATACCCTTGCCATACTTACCCATCTTCATTGGGCGCTTGCTACCAAAATGTTTCTGCATATCTGCTGCGAAAACCTCGCCAGGGTTCCATGCCTCGTCGTTTACTACAATACGTGTCTTCTCGGTCACGAGGTAGTGACCCTCGGCCTCGAGATCGACGTATGCGGGCTGAGGAATGACATGCAATCTCTCGGCAACGGCCTCAATCTGCGCAGTACAGAGCAGTAGCACAACAAGAGTGATAGTGTTTAGTAGATGTCTCATTTTCTCATAGTTTATTAGTTGTTATCGGGCAAAGATAGCAATAATGGTTTAGATTAACAAACTTAAAGTATCAATTTAGGGATGCAATAGAGCCCATATCAACGGCAGGAGATATGTTATTTACAAATTTAGCACGGTTATTGAACATCGAGTGACAGATTAATTATCGAAGCAATACACTAATAACAAAAACATATTATAAGATTATGTATTACGATTACAACGAACGCTACGAACATCTTATCGGCCACTGGTGGCTATCGCTCATTGTTGGCCTTATGGCTATAACCCTCGGCTTTATCGTGCTGCTCAACCCCGTTGCAAGCTATCTCAGCATCGCACTGTGGTTAGGCATAATGGTCTTTGTATCGGGCATAGTGGGCCTCTGGCAGAGCTTTACCTCGAACAACCACTTCGTGCATCGCGGATGGATTATTGTGGCATCCATAGCAGATCTGTTTATCGGTGCTGCCCTTATGATGAATATGCTGCTATCAGCATCGCTGCTACCGCTACTTCTTGGCGTATGGATGCTCTATCGCGGTATGACAATGTTTATGCTGGGTGTTGACCTACGCAACTATAGGGTGAGCGATGCGGGATGGGTTATCTTTGGCGCTACGCTACTTATCGCCATCTCCATCGCCATACTTCTACTCCCAATAAGTATCGGTGCAAGTGTTGTTATATCGATTGTCGCAGCAGGCTTTATTCTCTACGGTTTCACTATGCTATCGCTTAGCTTTAAGCTACACGAAGTACACCGTCGAGCCAAGGCTCTACAATAACCACAAAATAAGGGGCTGACTGAGAAGTAAATTAGCCAACCATCGAAACCTTAGAGAGTGAATAAAGTTATAGGCTTACGAAGTCCGAAAAGCGCAGCTTACTTGGCGTAAATGAGCATTTTGAGGGCAAGTGTAACGCCAAAATATACTTTTTATTCACTCTCCTTTTGGCGCAAACCGATAATTTTCAGGAAACACAGCATTAAGTTTCTTAAATTATATCTATATTTGCACTCGCAATAAAGATATTATTGTCTTTTGTGGGGAAAATTTTAAAATATTTTATTGGCGTCACTTTAGCGATAGCCGCTTTAATCGGCTATGCTACCCAATCTGACTCATCAACCATAACGAGTCAGAGCGATGTTGTACCCACTGAGATAGAAGTTCTACACCTATCCTCTTCTACCCCCAATTTTGATCTAAATCTACCGAATCAGACATGTAACATCAGCAATGTTCTTAACGCTCACAATACAGTCGAAAGGGCACGCTATGGGCATAAGAATAGCACGGAGTATGTGAAAAGCGGCAAAGTTATCAATCTCTGTATTGGTAGCTTCGTTCAACAAGAGTCTTTCAACATTCAACATCGTTTTGTCAAGTCTGCATCGTGGCTGATCAGCATTGGCATACTTATCATTTAGCTATTTACATAATATAATGTTGATGACGTTTCCTTGAACAAAGGGGATGTCGTGTGTGTATGTGTGTGTATGTATGCGTATTACACCTACTCGATATAAAATTATGTATAATAAAAAAAACTAAATGATAAAATGGAACAGAAGTTTATCAAAGTCCGCTCAACGAAGGACATCGCTATATTTACATCTCTTATAATCATAGGCTTAGTACTTGCCACTATTCCCGAATTCACTGGAGCTAACCTCGGAGGATATACGCTAATTGCCCTTGGATTAGCACTTGCATGCTTTCTAAAGAGTAACTACAAAGATATAGAGACACAAAAAACATATCTTAAAAAGGAGTTCACCTTTGATGGGAATATGAAGCCTACGATATTATCGGCATTGAATACATTGCCCGAATCTTTAGACCTATCTAAAGATGGAAACGGACAAGGCTTGATGTTGAAAGTATATTATAGCAAGATGTCCCCAAAGGTCTATATGCAACTTTTTGAATATGTACCTCACATCTATGAACCATGTTCGGAAGTATATGAGTATGAAATGGATATAGTAAAAAAATTAATAAAGTAAAATGGAGTACCTAATTCTTATTTTGTCATTAGCAGGCATCGTCTTCGGAGCAGACTATCTTGTCTCCGGAGCGGTGTCCATCGCTAAAAAATACCGAGTGTCGGATTTCGTTATTGGAGCTGCTATCGTAGGTGTCGGGACATCTATGCCTGAGTTTGTTGTTAGCTTTTTGGGCGCACTAAGTGGCAATTCCGATGTAGCGATAGGTAATGTTGTAGGCTCTAATATCTTTAATATCTTAGGCATTCTCGGTGTCACTGCGCTATTCTTTCCTATTGCAATTAACAAGAAGAATTTGAAGTTTGAGATTCCGCTATGTATCGATGTTTCAATCTTATTAACACTTCTCGTATTTAACTTCTTCGATGGCACACCTACGGCCATCAGCCGTATTGATGGAGCATTACTATTGGTCGCATTTGCGATATTTATGTGGTATTCGTTCACTCGCGACAGAAAGGAGAATACCGCAACAAATATTGATACCGAAAAGCACGCCCCATTATGGTTGGCTATAATCAAAGTGCTTGGAGGACTTGCCGTACTTATTATAAGCTGTGATCTCTTCGTCGATAATGCAGTGCTTATTGCAAAATCCTTTGGTGTTAATGATGCATTCATATCCCTGACTCTTATAGCTTGTGGCACTTCGTTGCCCGAGTTGGCCGCCTCTGTTGTCGCAGCTGTTAAAAAGAATACGGATATGGCATTGGGCAATATTATTGGTTCAAACATCTTCAATATCACCCTCATTTTGGGTATAAGCTCTCAGGCTATGCCACTCACATCACTGGGTATCACTTATGTAGATTACCTCGTTATGATAGCCGCAGCAGTATTGCCACTAATAATGGGTATTAGAGGAAGGATTAGTCGAGTAGGAGGGATATTTATGGTGATGTGTTTCGTTTTGTATACCGTATACCTTTTAACTAATCAGATCTCTTAAAATAGGTATCGAGTTTATAGCGGATATTCCTTATCCTCACTACTATTCCTTTACAATCCTATTGGAGGTTCAAATAAAGGTCTCTTTACAAAAAAAAAGGACAGCAATCTTTCGACTGCTGTCCTTAGTGGTGAATCCGCCGGGGCTCGAACTGCGTTAGTAGTGGAGCCGATACCTTATAAACCAGCGCAGACACAAAGTGGCGAGCAATAAATCTCTATAATATCGGCTCAACCCGTATTAAGTGAGTAGGCACGGAGGGTTAGATGTACAGTATACGGTTTGTTACGAGCCTTCTTGAATGGGTTTAATACCAATTACTTTGCTTAGGTATAATCATAGGGAATTTATCCGTTAGGGCATTGGGAAAGAGATGTGGGTAAAAACAAGTCCCCCTTTGCCAAAGGGGGATTTAGGGGGAATGTAAATACTGATTCACGAAAAAAGGAGAGTCGTTAAACTCTCCTTTTTTTCTGTGAATCCGCCGGGGTTCGAACCCGGGACCCCAACATTAAAAGTGTTGTGCTCTACCTACTGAGCTACGGATTCTCCGCGTTACCAATGCTTTTGCGTTTGGTGGTGCAAAGATAGTAATAATTTTTATTTTACCAAAATAGTAGATTAAAATATTGTTTTGTATCTTTACACTCACAAACATTTAGTTATGGAACAGCCTAAAATCGAGCGTCTGCTTCGTCTTATGAAGTTGCTGACCACCAACGTAAATTACACCGTCGAGGAGCTTGCCGCAAGGCTCGACACCTCGTACCGTACAATATATCGCTATATCGACACATTCAAAGATGCTGGGTTTGTCGTACAGCGTCTTGAGGGTGGCATATATAAACTTGGCAAGGAGAGTCCCCATTTTAAGGATATATCGCAACTTATTCACTTCACCGACGAGGAGGCACACATCGTCAATCAGCTTATCGACGCTCTCGACGACACAAATACGCTGAAACAGAACCTACGTCGCAAGCTAAGTTCGGTGTACGACTGTACGGCCGTAGCAAACTGCATCGTACATGGCAAGAATGCCTCGAACGTAAATCGTCTTATCGAAGCTGTAAGCAATCGTCATCGCGTCATTTTGCACGACTACGCATCATCACACTCGGCCGATACTCGCAACCGCCTTGTCGAGCCCTTTGGCTTTACGACCAACTATGTGCAGGTATGGTGTTACGAGGTAGAGAGCGGCATGAACAAGCTCTTCAAACTATCACGTATCGGCGATGTCGAAATTTTGGACGACGAGTGGTCGTGTAGCGCAGAGCACAACGAAGGTTACATCGACATATTCCGCATGACGGGTTTCGAACAGCACCCCGTAAAACTACGCTTAGGCATGCTCGCACGCAACCTTCTTATCGAGGAGTACCCACTTGCCGAGCGCGACCTGCAGCAAGCGGCCGAGGGCGAATGGATTCTCAACACCAAGGTATGCAACTATCTCGGTGTTGGACGCTTTGTAATGGGACTACTCGACGATGTTCGAATTATTGATTCACCCGAACTCGAGCGCTACGTAGAGGAGCGTATCATGGCATACGGCGCGACAAAATAAAACCACCATTGACGCAAGTTGTCACTACAGCGCACTACTTTTGCCACATAAACCTAAAAAACTATGTGGTATGGGAGTGATATATAAGATTAACTGCGAGAGGTGTAACACGCTTTTCGAGCATCAAGCAGGCATGGGTTTTATGTGTTCGTGCCGTGATTGTGACGACTTTGGCGATGACAATGCGCCATTCTTCTGCCCAGTATGCAATAAGCGTTACACCCCCTCGACAGAGGAGTTTTCAAAAGCTGTTGTCGAGGTGACACATTGGGATTAGAACAAATACAGACCAACCTTGAAAGGCTGGTCTGTATTTGTTTTGCTACTGCTTATTTTTTAGCAAGTCGCGGATCTCGGTGAGCAGAAGCTCCTCCTTAGTAGGTTCGGGCTCTGGTGCTGGTGCTGGCGCAGCTGCTGCAGCCTCTTCCTCCTGTTTGCGGAGCGATGTAAGACGGTTGATAACCTTGATCATTACAAAAATGCTCACTGCAATAATCAAGAAGTCCAAGCATGTCTGCAAGAAGGCACCATACTTCCACAACACCTCGGGACGAACGACACTCTCCACGCCGTCAGCACCTACCTCAACGACCTCACGCTGAATCTTTAGGGCCAAATCCGAGAAGTTAGCACCACCAAGCAACACGCCCAATGGAGGCATAATGATATCATTGACCAACGATGTTACGATCTTACCAAAAGCACCACCAATGATAACACCGACAGCCATATCTACCACGTTACCCTTGAGTGCAAATTTCTTAAATTCTTGTATTACTCCCATAATCAATTATTTTTTGGTGTTCATATTCAATGACAAATATACATATAATTATCTTATTTCGCAATTTTTCACAAGCGTAATTCTCAAAAATCTCAACGGGTAAACTTCTCTCGCGATATTGATTGTGTATAGGTTTTAGAAATTCTCTCGACACACAATAACGCACAATCCGCAGCATACTTGGCCGTACACTGCGAATCGTATATTATTACAAGGAGTTCACCACCCTACTTCTTATCGATATTGTCGCTTTGGCGCTCGGTATTAATACGCATAAGCTGACGTATGGACTGTGTAAGTCGCTGAGGGTCGATATTGCGCTTAATGACCGAGTCGTGCGCTACCGATATTGCACCAGTCTCCTCGGACACTGCAATTACGATAGCATCCGACACCTCACTCATACCCAATGCAGCACGGTGACGCATACCGTATGACTTAGGCACAGCCTGTTGCGTAGAGGGAAGAACACACTTAGCAGCAACAACTCTATCGCCATTGATAACTACTGCACCATCGTGCAAAGGTGCATTCTTAAAGAAGATATTCTCGAGAAGTGCTGTAGAGACCTTAGCATCGATAGATATACCACTTTCAACCACTACACCAAGATCGTTAGTCTGCTTGATGATGATAAGCGCACCAACTTTCTGCTCGCCCATCTCCTGACAAGCCTGTACAATAGGACGAAGATCGATCTCCTTCTCGCTACTACGGTGGCGGAAGTTGAAGATGCGCGACAAGAACTCGAAGCGACCACGCTGACGACCGAGAGCATGCAAGAATTGGCGAATCTCAGGCTGGAAGATAATCAGGATGGCGATGACACCGACCGAGATAATCTGTCCGAGGATTGTCGACAGAAGCACCAAGTTGAAAGTACGCACTAAGATCCATAACAGATAGATAACGAAAATACCTGTGATGATATAGGGCGCACTTGTACCCTTCATAGCACGATAGATACTATATAGTAGCGTGGCTACGAGGATGATATCAATCCAATCGACAAACGTAAAAGGTATAAATCCCATAGTAAGGTATGTAATACAATTCTAATATGGCGCTAAAATATATAAAATTGCCGACTTGCAAGCGCATATCGGCAATTTATCGATTTCTGCAACGTCTGCCTACTCTGCGCTATCCGCAGCGTAGAGCTCATCAACACGCTTAAGAACAATATCCGAGATATTGAGCGTAGGATCTGCATCAACTACCGAAACGGCATTTACAATCATCTTGTAGCGCTTATCAGCATTAAGCTCATTGATAGCACGGCGAGATAGATCCTGGAACTTATTCATAAGTACAACCTGCTCCTCTGCGAGTTGCTGCTCCTCTGCCTGAAGTGATGCAGTCTCAGTTTGTACTGATGTCTGGAATGAGTTCATGCGTGACTGGATAGATTCACCCTTGCGCTGCAACTCCTCCTGCTTCTTCTGAGCATTGAGCGTAGTAATAAGACCCTTAGCATACTCCTCCTGAAGCTTTGCTGCGTCATTCTGCAACTTATTGTACTCAGCTGCCAAGCCCTGCTCCTTCTTTGCCCAGCCCTCCTGTGAGGTGATCATCTTCTGCTCGAAGGCCTGCATCTTCTCCTCAAGGAGCTTACCCTCGGCTGCGTAGAGCTTACTTGATGTCATGATGTACTCCAAATCAAGAAATACTACATCGCCAGATGCTACTGCCTCTACTGCAGCTACCTCGGTATTCTCGCCCTCTGCAACTACTGCCTGCTCGTTATTCTGTGTGCCAACACATGCTGTAAGCGCAGCTGACGCAAAGAGGAATAGAAAAACTTTTTTCATAATTTTATACTTCGTTTTAGTTAATTTTCAATTTTCAAAACACAAAGGTACGAAAATTTATTTACTTTTGTAGAAAATTTAAGATAATTTTAATTTCGATACCACTATGTACGAATATATAACTGGATGTATTGCCGAAGCAACCCCAACATACGCTGTAGTCGAGGCTGCAGGCGTGGGCTATATGCTACACATATCGCTCAAGACCTTCTCCGACATTGAGCACCAAAAGGAGACTAAACTCTTTATACATTTTGTCGTGAGAGAGGATCAGCAGACGCTATTCGGTTTCAGTACAAAAATTGAGCGCGAGCTATTCCGACAGCTCATCAGCGTATCGGGCGTAGGTGGCAACACTGCCCGCATGATACTCTCGACCTACTCACCCAACGAGTTGCAGAATATTATCGCTACGGAGAATGCCGTATTACTTAAGAATGTCAAGGGATTAGGTCTGAAGACAGCTCAGAAAATCATCGTCGAACTATCGGGCAAGATGCTCGAGTTGGGAGCATCCGAGATGATGCTCAACACCGTAGCCAAGGGTGCGTCAAACCAAAACTACGACGAGGCTTTGGCTGCACTTCTAATGCTCGGATTCCAGAAGAGCGCATCCGAAAAGGTGCTTACCGCAGTGTTCAAGGAGAATCCCGAGCTATCTGTCGAGGAGGCTATACGCACAGCCTTAAAACGTCTGTAAAGGATATTCTTTCGCAAAAATAGGTAATGTTGCAAAATAATTATTAACTTTGCACGATTATATATATATGCAAGTGATAAGATACATATTCAGAATATTGACCGTCGCGTTCTTCATGCTTGGCGTAGCCTGCGAGAACGAGACCGACACAACATTAACCTCACAGCAGGACTCGATAAGCAAATATTTGAAGAGTTCACATCAGCCACGCCTAATTCCCGAGGCTGAGATCGGCTCATCGCTCGATGATCAACCCCAATACTACTCACAGTGGGGATTGGACATATATCGTTATATTGCCACGATGTATGCCGAGGGTCGCGACCAGGCAAAGGTTATTGAGTCTGGCAATAGAGTAAAAATCACATACACAGCCTATCTGTTCAAGGGTAGCAGTCCCTCGATAGATAACATGTATGCGACGAACGACCCCAACTCGATAACGAAGCTTCAGGAGTCAGGTCTAAATACGGAGTATGAGTGGAGCTCCGAGCCTTTTGAGTTTACACTCGGCACTGGCGAGATTCTCGAGTCGTTGGAGACAGCACTGGAGGGTTGCCGCGAGGGTGATAGCGTGGAGATATATCTCACCTTTGAGGCGGCCTATGGCAAAAGCTATATCGGCAAGATCCCAAGTGAGACATCCGTAGTGTGGTTTATCGATATTGTGAGTGTAGAAAAATAGAAAACCGAGAGATAGATGAGATATTTGCTAAATTATACAACCATTATTTTGGCCATGATGCTCGTGGCCATATCGTGTATCGAGGAGCCAGAGATGACATTTGAGCAGATCGAGCAACGATCACTCAAAGCATGGATCGAGCAGCACCACCCCGAGCTCAAGAACAACTATCAGGAGAATGGCGGCTACTACGTGGAGGTCATCAACGAGGGTTGCCTCGACTCACTACCCATTACGGGCAAGGATGCTTGGATTTGGTTCGACTTTACGGGTCGCGATTTGCAGGGCAACGTGTGCGAGACGCGCGATTGGGGCATAGCTACCCAGCAGGCTACATACAACGTACACACCCACTATGCACCAGCGTATCGTTTCAGTGGCAAGGAGGCTTTCACCGGCCTTGAAGGCACATATCTTGCGACATACAACGAACTCAATATCAACGGAGAGAAGTTCTCGGTACGCTACGGCACAAAACTACGTTTATACCTTCCCTCTTCAATTATCTCGGAGGAGGGCATTACGGGTGATGGTGGCTATGAGGGTCAGTTCTCATTGAACGCCAATAAGCCTATGATTGTAGATATGACCGTATATGGCCACGTAACAAACCCCGTGGCATACGAGGGTAATCACGTTGACTCGTTTGCAAATATCAACGGAGGACTTTGCACTGAGCACCGCACAATCATCGAGAGCGAGGATAAGGCTGAGACATCTGCCTACACTCGTCGCAGAACAAACACTCGCACAGACGAGGATAGTGCCGACACGGTAGATCGCCGACCATTGGAGTTCTTCGATGGCAGATGGCATCAGCCTATCGATACGTTGGCTCAACTATATGTTAACTACTCATACACACCTAAGCAGACGCTCGATTTCAACGCTATTGGCACAGATACACTGATGTATCCCAACGAGAATTGCTACCGCAATGGTACAATCTATGGCACACAGTCGTTGGCCGACATCGACCGTCGCATAAATGAGGCTTTGTTGGAGCGTTTCGGCGAGGGTATCACATATGACGAGGTACTTACCGCAGACTCGCTCAACGTCAAGAGTTCGGCAAATATCTGGTATATAGGACGTTTCTTAGACGGCTTTGTATTTGACACTAATATCGATGAGGTTAAGGAGATTGTCTTTGGCAAAGTTGAGGCATCGGGTTCGGCTATCAGTTTCGAGACGGCCTCGCCACTCAGCAATGACTATATCCTTGCGTGGAACTACGCCATCCCTACGCTACGCCGTGGTCAGTGGGCAGCAATTCTCTCGGTATCGACCTATGGCTATGGCATCAGCGGTATTACGGGTTCGCACACATCGAGTTCTTCATCGAATGATGCGTACTACGACTATCTGAACTACTATAACTATATGAACTATATGAATAACTACTATGGCAGTGGCTATGGTGGCATGTACAATAGTGGTTACTATGGTTATAACCCCTACTACTATGGCTATACATCGACAACAAGCGAAGAGAGCCAGACCGTAGTTACAACATCTACCGAGATTGGCGCGTATACACCTCTACTCTTCCAGGTATTTGTCATGGAGTAGCGCGATAGATCATTACGACAATGTAGCGCACAAGGCAGCACGATAGAACGCCTTAAAGTACTATATTAACAATGGGCAAAAAACTTGTACGGGCTCTTAATGCATATTAAGGGCCCGTATCCATTATTACGACACCACCCCACTTTGTCTGACCTATTTAGAGCTATTTGTAGCATATTAGTGTGGATGCGCAGCGAAGGTGGTTTGTGCATAGCTAATGGGAGTTTGCTCACTATTAGATAGACACAAACTACCACGGCAACGTAGTTGCCAACGCACCATTTATTGTTGGACTCGAACGGCATTAGCCGTAGAGCCGATACCGCTAAAAAAATAGCGCAGACCACAGGTCGAGCAATAAATCGTAATAATATCGGCTCAACCCCATATTTTTGTAAGCAGGGCCCTACACACAGATCTGAGATCAAGAAAGGGTGTCTGCGTAGCGCAGCGAAGGTGGTTTGTGCATAGCTAATGGGAGTTTGCTCACTATTAGATAGGCACAAACTACCACGGTAACGTAGTTGCCAACGCAGACACAATATAGACAACAAGAAAATAAAAAAGAGGATAACCTTTTCAGATTACCCTCTTTCTGGCGGTGCGTAGGGGACTCGAACCCCTGACCCCGTGCGTGACAGGCACGTATTCTAACCAGCTGAACTAACGCACCGTTTTTAAGAACTCGCAACCGTTATTTCTCGATTGCGATGCAAAGGTACTGCTTTTTTTTTATTCTGCAAATTTTTTCGCAACTTTTTTCGAGGAATGTTACTACTTTTTGAAGAATGAGAACTGAACACTACCGTAACTTCTTAGCTGCCAGAAATTTGGATGATTCTCGAAATTTTGCTCCTTGGAGTGCTCAAAGATCAAAAATCCATCCTCTTTCAACAAATCGCGCTCAAAGACCAAGTCGATAACAGCATCATTGCCCTCCAAATCGTATGGGGCATCGGAGAAGATGATATCAAACTTCTTGCCGCAGCTCTTCAGATAGAGAAAAGCATTAGCCTTAACAGCATAGAAATTCTCGAAGCCGAGTTCACGCGCTGTATTGCGAATAAAGTTATGATGCACGCTATTTAGCTCCACAGATGTCACGCTACGTGCCTCGCGCGAAGCAAACTCATAGCTAATAGAGCCTGTACCCGAAAAGAGATCGAGAATATCGCACTCCTCGAAGTCCACAAGGTTGGTAAGTACATTAAACAAGTTCTCCTTAGCAAAGTCCGTCGTGGGACGCGCTCTAAGGTTGCGGGGAGGCACAATCGTGCGACCGCGATATTTGCCACTAATTATTCGCATAACCTCTTTCTGAATAGTGATTTACACAATGTCTTAAGACGTGAAGTATCGCCCGCGACACGTGCTCCTATATTATATATATGGTAAACCCTATCTATGGCACCGAGAAAATAGAGAATATCGGCATCTGTAGCCACCTCCACGACATCAGCAAAGCGCAAACCTCCATCAGCAACACGCACATAGAGCAGATTGTCATAAAGTGCCACAACACAGCCATCCATGATATTGCCATTGAGCAGAGGTGTTGTATAGTGCAACTCCGCACCACAGGCCTCCAAAGAGTCGATGTGATGCGCATCTACAGCCATCACAGCCACAATGCCCGACACCTCGTCGCTAACCACCACACGCTCACTCTCCGTAGGAACAAGCGCAGCAATAGCCAAATGCTCCTCAAGCGATAGTGTAGCGAGTTGCTCGGCAGGGACAAGCATGGTCTTAGGCGTACATAACATAACCTCGGCCACTACCCCACGCTTCAACACATCGACAATCTGCAATGACTTATCCACACCGCTATTATCCGATGCTGTTGAAAAAGCGTGTCC
Source organism: Alistipes sp. (assembly GCA_045659765.1). Classification (GTDB taxonomy): domain Bacteria; phylum Bacteroidota; class Bacteroidia; order Bacteroidales; family Rikenellaceae; genus Alistipes. The sequence goes on along the minus strand of JAZRCN010000023.1, from coordinate 4,546 downwards.
ATTCGACATTAGCCGAATGGACACCTTATCATACTGAGTGACGCTCATTGTTACTCGGCCTTACCGCCCCAGTTACCTGCCTCGTTAGTAGGCTCCTCAAGGCTACCAAATGTAACACCGAAGAACTCGATATCCATAGGAATTGGGTGCTCAGAACCAATCTGGAACTTAGGCTTGCGAGTTACGGTCTTCTTAAGACCATCAGCCTTCATCTTCTTGAAGTCCTCGTTAGCCTCAGAGTGGTTGATGAAGTAGTTAAACTTCTCGTCGAGCTTGTTCCAGAACTCCTGGTTGTAAGTATCGGTGTCGATGAACTTCACATAAGGAGCGTGGCAACGAATGAGGTGTGTGCTGTAGCTACCAGATACGTATGTAGCAGTGTCAAGCTCAAACTCTACCTCATTGTGAGTGAAGGGGATGTAGCGAAGGTGCTCGATCTCCTCCTCAGTAAGACGGCATACGCCCAACTCGTCATCGAAGATAGTATCGCGAGCTGCAACAACTACAACGCGCTCATTCTTCCAATTCTTATCCTTGCGCAACTCAGCCAAGATAGCTGCGTTCTCGAGGTTGTTCTCATCGTAAATCTGGCTACGATACTCCATGTTGCCATTCAACGCGAAGTCGATAAGCTCGTCCCAGTTAGTAGTAAACTGCTTCTTGGGGTTGCTATCGCGGTATGCGCGAACCAACGATACGATGTAGTGCTCCTTCTCGATAACTGCCTTCTCGCGAGAGTCGAAGTGCTTCTCGAAATTGATAGGTGTAGCCAACATTGTCCAAATCCAATAGATTAGCGCAACAACGATGGCCAAAAGAGTGAAAATTGGAATTAATCTTTTCATTTTTTGTTATTTATTATTAAGTTTGTATCGCATTTGTTAATGTATAAAAATAGGGGCACTATGCTTAGCACACATATTTCGCATCAAATTTACGCAAAATTATCGTTCGACGCAACAAATAATCAAAAAAAAATAATAGAAAAGTTATCCGAGTGGCTTGCAGAAGGTGATTCAAGTTCTATTTTTTTGCTTAATGGTTATGCTGGAACGGGTAAAACGACGATCATTGCAAGCTTTGTTGCAGCCCTACGCGACCTTGGCATCAAACCCATTCTTCTCGCCCCTACGGGACGTGCCGCAAAGGTCCTGGCGCGCTATTCGGACTACGAGGCACACACCATACATAAGCGCATCTATCGCGAGCGAACAATAACGGATTACGAGTCGCGTTTCTCGTTGGACTACAACCGCGAGAAGGGCGCGGTATTCATTGTGGATGAGGCATCTATGCTCTCGAGTGGCAGTAGTGAGAATGCCGCTTTTGGCTCGGGCGATCTCCTCAACGACCTCGTGGAATATGTGCGTAGTGGCAAGGAGTGTCGTCTGATGTTGGTAGGCGACGATGCACAGCTTCCACCCGTAGGCAGCGACCTCAGTCCCGCCCTCGATCCCGTAGAGTTGAGCCACTATGGCGATGTGTGCTACGCCACTATGGACGAGGTTGTGCGCCAATCACACGACTCGGGAATTTTGTTCAATGCTACGATGCTACGATGCATGCTCGAAAACCGCATTCACGAGATTCCGCGCTTCGATATGTCGTACCCCGACTTTCGTCGCGTGGAGGGTGGCGAGCTTCTCGAGGAGCTGCAGGAGTGCTACGACCGCTATGGCCGCGATGAGACTATAGTCATCACACGCTCGAACAAACGCGCCAACCGCTATAACGAGGGCATACGTCGCCACACCCTATCTGCCGAGGAGGAGATTGAGGGTGGCGATATGCTTATGATCGTGAAGAATAATTACTTCTACGCCGAGCGCGACAAGGAGTCGCCTATGTCGTTCGTTGCAAATGGCGATGTGGCGCGCCTCAGACGCATACGCCGCTACGAGGAGTTTTATGGTTTCCGCTTTGCCGAGGCCACATTGCAGTTCCCCGACTACAACGACTACGAGATGCAGGTCAAGGTATTATTGGACACTATCAGTTCGGAGTCGCCCTCACTCACTCGTGAGCAGAGCCACCAGCTCTTTATGGAGGTTGAGAAGGACTACGAGGATATTAAGTCTAAGGCTAAGCGTTATCGCGCCATACGCGAGAATGAGCACTTCAACGCTATGCAGATTAAGTTTGCCTACGCCGTTACGTGCCATAAGTCGCAGGGCGGACAGTGGCGTGCGGTGTTTGTCGACAGGTGCCTATTTGGCGATGAGACTATGTCGCGCGATATGCTCCGCTGGCTATACACAGCCATTACCCGAGCTACGGATAGAGTCTATTTGGTAAACTTCGACAGCAAATTCTTCGAGGAGTAATCGGGGGGGGCTACATATATTTATAAACACACAGCGCGGGTATTAAATAGTACCCGCGCTGTGATTTATTCGAAACTTAAATATAGCGTCTAAGTCGTTGCGTTACTCCACAACCACGCCATTCTCGAAGTCATAAGCTACAATAGCATCTGCATACTTGCTCCAGCCAGCTGCTATTTTATACTGTCGTACCGACTCCTCTGGCACATAAATCTTGCGACCTGAGGCGTGGCTATCAAATACACCATCTCCACCCAAACTTGGCGGTGTTGTAGCCTCACAATAGACACTTGTAAGGCTATCGCAACCATAGAATGCAGAATCTCCAATCGTCGTTACGCTATCGGGGATAGTGACACTTGTAAGGCTGTCGCAACCACCGAATGCAGCCTCTCCAATCGTCGTTACGCTATCGCCAATAGTGACACTTGTAAGGCTGTCGCAATCATAGAATGCCCTATATCCAATCGTCGTTACGCTATCGCCAATAGTGCCACTTGTAAGATTGGAGCAATAAGCGAATGCATCCTCTCCAATCGTCGTTACGCTATCAGGGATAGTGATGCTTGTAAGGCTGTCGCAATCATAGAATGCCCTATATCCAATCGTCGTTATGCTATCAGGGATAGTGATACTTGTAAGGCTCTGGCAGCTATAAAATGTAAGCTCTCCAATTGTCGTTACACTATTAGGGATAGTGATGCTTGTAAGTATAGTAAAATAAAAGAATGCCCTATCTCCAATCGTCGTTACATCAGCATCAAAGGTGATAACACCCTCGCCACTCTCCGAATCCCACTCGTTAGAGACGATATTTGCGCCAAAGGTATCCAATGACCAAGGATAACTGCTATTCGCCTCGACCTTAGCTGTTGCGGTATAGTGAATCTCATTATACGGAATAACCTCCTCACCCTCAAACGCTATAGACGCCATAGGCTGAATATGGTTGCGCTGAATGGTTATGCGATTCTCCGTAGATATAGCTATAGGCTCGCTATCCTCACACTCTACATCTACCGTAAATCCACCCTCGAAGGTCTGAGGCGGTAGAGCAAAATAGAAAGATGTGGCCTCCGCACCAAGCACAACTCCCTCGTCGCAGTCGAGAGTAAGCTCCGTAACAATAGCATCATCGAAAACAAGGTTGCCACCCGCGTTATTATCGCTCGAATCGCCCTCCTCCGATGCAAGAGTAGACTCAGCAGTAGCTGTGTCTACATAGATAAGACCTGCCAACTGCTCCTCATTATTACCTCTAAGCGTAAGGCTTGTAACCATCTCGCCATTACCTGTGAGCTGAATCTTAAGCCAGCCACAGACGTTCTTAAGTGAGAACTGCGTAAATTCGCTCTGCGACACCATAAGATTTTCGCCTACGCCATAGCCCTCTTCGGCGTAGTGCTGCACAGCGGGAAGCATAGCATCGATATTGTAGGTCTCAGGGTTGATGTAATAGTTCTCGTTGTAGGGGTAAACCACAACTGTACGGTGCATAGTCTCTGTGGCCGTAGCATCAGCTACACGTCGAAGATTACCTACACGCTCGCCTGTCTCACCCTGAAACTGCCACTTTTGATTAGCATTAGAGCGATAGAATACCGACACAAGGTCATCCTTAGTCCATACGGTTTTCTGTGCCTCGTTAAGCTGAATACGGGTGTCATCGCCACCCTCAAAACCGACGGTCAAAGTCTCAGGAACATCCGCGCGGTTTGCCGAAAGCTCCTCGACTTCGTTCTGCGTACACGCTACAAAAGCGAATACAGCAAACGCTAATAGTAATAGTTTTTTCATTGTTTAGTAGTTTTATGGTTTGTTAATTAATTATTTATTACACAAATATATCTGTCGCCCTATAATAATAACGCCACAAAAATATATAAAATATCCAAAATAACAGCACTTTTGCAGAAAAATATTCCCTAAGATTGCAAAAATCGCCTTCCACTTGGTTGTAGAAGGCGATTTTACGGAGGTGTGATTATTTAGACTTTAATTAGACTACAAGGTTTTAAGCCTTATTAATACTTAAGTGTTTTGCGGCAATATCATTTTGTATTTCATTGACTTAATGCATTGTAAATAAACAAATTCGAACACTGCTCTGCAAAACACTGCTCTGCGAGAATACAAAAAGGGCGGTGAAATTGAATTCACCGCCGAGAAAGGAGTGCCCAAAATGGGCAGGTGCCTAACTGCTAATATTTTGCAGATTACAT
>JAZRCN010000022.1:0-31529 GCA_045659765.1 Alistipes sp. | reverse complement strand
CGATAGCCTTAAGCTCGTTGTCAGACATTACAGCATCGCCTGTTGTAAACTGCTCGTACTTAGGAGTTGAGCAGCACAAGCTGTTGCCCTCGAGCTTGAACGCAAATACGTAGTATGTGCTATTAGCCATAAGCTCGTAATCCCAAGTGTTGCGACCCTCGCCCCAGCAAGTATTCTCAGCAAGAACTGTATCTGGAGTCTTCTGCTCGTTGAATATGATGTTTGCCACGATATTTGCCCACCACTTTACGAAGTACTCCTCTTTAGTGTAACCAGCAGCCTCTGCAGCATTAAGCTCCTCAATTGTCATAACGTCGAAGTAGTAGTCGCCCTCGAAACCTGCGGGATCAACCTGTATGAATACATCTGGGCCATTAACCTCGTAAGAGAATGTAAAGTTTGCCTGACCGAGCTCAGGGTGACCTATTGTAAGCTCATAACGAGCAATCTTAGATGCAAGAGCACCGCTTGCCTCGTCGAAGTAGTATGCGTAGAATACGTGCTTCTCACCAGGAGTAACATTGCTTACGCGGATATTACGAGCATCACCCATCTTAGCACGTGACATCATAGCCTCCAATGCAGACATGCCATAGAATGAACCGAGGTACTCGAAGTATGCGTAGTCGTCAGCGAAGAGTGCCTCATCGCTCTCGAGCTCGTATGCCTCGATATATTCAGGTGATGCAGACATCACGATATATGGCAACTTCTTGTCTGAAGGGATTACGTCCAATGCGTATGAGAAGTAATCTGTAGTAACATCGAGGTTCTCGAAAGTGAATGTAGCATCAGATGTAGCATCAGATGTAGCATCAGATGCTGCCTCAAACTCAACTGTCTCCATTGGCTTGATATGGTTACGCTGAATTGTAAGTGCGTTATCAGTCGAAATTACCATTGGCTCGTAGCCCTTGCACTTAACCTCCACGGTCACACCATTCTCAAAGGTCTGAGGGGGCAATGCGATATAGAATGCCGTAGCCTTGTTGCCAAGCACAACTTCCTCATCACAAACAAGCGTAACATCCGTATAGATTGTATTGTTGAACTGAAGGCCACCACCGACACCTCCTGCACCCTCCTCGTCCGAGTCGGGCATAATACCCATATCCGATGCAAGTATTGCAGTGGCATCATTCGTATTGATGTATAGCTCGCCCGCTACCTGTTCACCATTATTGCCATACAACTTGATTGACTTAACAACTTGGTTATCACCCGCAAGCTGCACCTTGAGCCAGCCACACACATTGCGCAACGACACCTGATTATACTCACCGCGAGAAACCATAATGTTGCCATCCAAGCCATAGCTATCCTTTAGGTAGTGCTGTGTCGCGGGTAGCGATGCACGAAGATTGCAGCTCGAAGCATTAAGGTAGTAGTTATCATTATAAGGATATGCAACGACTACATAATCGGTCTCTTTCGTTGGCAGAGCGCTCTCGACGCACTTCAAAACGCCAACACGCTCGCCCGTTTCGCCCTGATACTGCCACTTTTGATTAGCATTAGAGAGATAGAACACCGACACCAAATCGTCTTTTGTCCAGACAGTCTTCTGCGCCTCGTTTAGCTGAATACGAGTATCATCACCCTCGAAACCGACAGTCAATGTCGCAGGGGCATCTTGACAAACTGCCGAGAGTTCATCAATCTCATTTTGCGTACACGCCGCAAAGGCAAGCGCCACAAATACATAGAATAAAAGGTTTTTCATAGTTGTGTTATTTTGTATTGTTATTTAACGAGATTATATACAACCACAAAATTAAGCAAATTTAAGCAAAAAAACAACACTCGCACAAGGTATCGCATCTCTATGTTTATTGGAATAAGAGAAGAGGTGATACATTCTTCTTTCCACGAGCAAAATTTATTGTTAGAGTGGTACAGATATGGTGCATCGCAAAAGAAGATCCCCTCGGGATAGTACTTTGACGTACAGCCCGAGGGGTCTTACTTTTTGGGAAGTGCCGCAGATTGCGGCTTATCACAACAAATTTAGAATAGGTAGCCAGTGTTAATATAGAACGCACCCTTACCATCCTGATTCTTAATCACAGGATCGCTGCTAAAGCGACTTATAGGCAAGCCATACTCAAACGCTACGATAAAATTCTGATTCATAATAAAGCGCAAACCCGCACCCACGGTGATATGCATACGGTCGTGATCTGCACCCATAGCCATATACTCGTCATAAGATGCACGTGACGACTCATCACCACGGAACGACATATCGTATTCGCGTGTTACCATAGTACCATCGCTAAAGAGATTTAGACCAAAAGCGATATTCTGCTTCCACAAGCTGAACGACACAAAACGCCAGCGTATCTCGGCATTATACGAAAACATATCCAAGCCCTGCACGCGGTTACGCATAAGACCACGAATAGTACGATAACCACCCATACCATCACGGTCGTAGGTCTGACCCATAGTGGTGATATATGGCAAGATATAGTATGGCGCACTCTCACCCATAGTACCCTCATAGTTAAGACGATAAGCAAATGTTAGGATATCGTTCTTCACGATAGGCACATAGTGGCGGAAGGTTGCCGAATAGCGATAGTAGGGATTCGTTGTACCCAACCACTTAGGAGCAAGCATCATGTGTGCCTCAGCCCAGATACCGCGCGAGGGAGCACCCTCCTTGTCGCGCGTATCGAAGAGCAAACCAAGACGTACCGAGCTGTTAAGACCACCCCACGCCTCATCATCCGAGATAATACCCCACTCGCGATACATATCGAAGATTGTAGGCTCATCCTCAGGGAACATCTTGTAGTCCTTCTTATTCTTATTAATCTTATCGTAGTTCAACGCCTGCTGATTCTTATAACCCTGCTTAATATAGCTAAGGTGGTAGCCAGCCTCCCAGAAGAACTTCTTATTCCAGATATTACCCACGAAATCGGTCTTGAAGAGAGCTGCAAGACGATTTACGCGATATTTAGGTGTGTAGATATAGGCATCGTGATTGCTCTTATCCTTACCTTCTGCCACACGGTCAGCATCGTAATGCGACACATAACCGTTGAAACCGTAGAAATCCATAGCCTTCTCATTAGTGATTGTAAGCGCTGTAGACCAACGCACACCAGGGATAAGGAAGCGGTTGTCGTACGACACTACAAAGAGCTGAGAGCCCTTTGTAAAGAATGAAGCCTCGAAGTACCACTGCTGACGAGTGTTGGGATAGGTAGAGCCATCACCAAAGTCGTAGATATTGAGCAGCGCACCGAGCTGGAAACCCTTATCGGCATCGAATGCCACAGCGGGCAGAGGACCGAAGTTGTAGCCCGTTTTGATAATCTCCTTAGATTTTGTATTATCAGCCAACTCTGTAGGCATAGCATCGGTCATTTCCTGCGATGCAGCCTCCTGTGCATACGCGGGGAAGGCCACGAGCAAAGCAAGTATAGCAACTAAAAAGCGGTTAAATTTCATAATTATATAAGTTTAGGAAAACATCTTATTACGTATCTCGCGATAGCAGTTGCGCAACTCCGAATTTCTGAGCAACTTCACATCCGAGATAAATAGGCGCAAGATACGCGCAAGCTCGTGAGCCACAATAGGCGCTGGAAGCAACAACAGAGTGACGGGCAATGCCCACTGCCATGGAAGCACCGAGTATGCGATAATTGAGTAGATGATCATCAACACGGGCCACAATACTAAGTTGATGAAGTAGCGTACAGAGTTACGGAACGCATAGTCCTTGAGCTTAGTAAACAAGAATCGGCAAACGCCAAGTATCGGCAAACTGAGCAACGACACAGGAAGTAGATATGGCAGCAATGCAATAAATATCAAGCCCTTAAGCACACGCGAAAGGACGGGATATTTAACCGACACCGACGACATACTGATACGATCGGCCGTACGCAATTCCGAAGCACGCTTACCCAACGCAAAGAGATCCTGAGCCAACGCGGGATTTGCCTCCTTGAGGTAGTTGAGGTGCTTAACAGTCATATTGTTAGCCGCGAAATGCGCATCCAAGCCACGCAGATGACCCAACTCCTTATCGCTGCGCATATGTCGCACCTGACTCTTTACCGTAGCAGCGCAAATCTCATACGTAGCATCGTAGTTCTCGTCATTCGGGATGTAGAATATCGAGTTCTTCATACGCTCGTCAAGCTCATCCTTCATAGCGTTCATCTGCTCCGAAGATGTCATATCGCTATGCTCGGCTATAAACTGTCCCACATTGATCGGATCTCCAATCTGCACACGCACCGTAGAACGGAAACGGAAGAAACTACCATAGCGCATACCTACAGGCACGATATAGAGCGGCATATCGGGCATAAGTTCCTGGGCCTGGAATGCAATACGGAAGATACCCTTAGATAGTGGTAACGACGAATATTTTGTTTGATGCGTGCCTTCAGGGAAGATACAGAATGGCACCCTATCGCGCAACACATCGACTGCACGCTCGATAGTTTCGTTATTCTTTCGCACCTCATCCATACCATCACGCATACGCATAATAGGAAGGATCTTGAGAAATGTAAGAATCTTTGCAATCTTTGGGTTCTTGAAGATATCGGCACGCGCCACAAAGACCTTGGGCTTCTGGTCGAGCGCAAGGATAACCATCGCATCCATAAGGGCGTTGGTATGGTTGGGGGCATAAATCACAGCACCATCCTGCGGTATCTTCTCTCTGCCTACATATCGCACTGTGCGGTACGATAATTTCAGCGCCAAATCGACATAATAGCGCAAAAAAGCATATAACGGATCGTAATCCTGGATTCGTTTTTTACGTTTTGTCATAACTACTCCTCCTCTTTTCTTGCTGCACGACGGAACAACGTAGCCATTGTCAGACCCGAAACGATATGCCAGATACCCCACAATGCGGTGATAATCACCATACCGCCATTATGCTGCCACACCTCAGGCGAGAAGATTGCAGGGTTGAAGAGCATAGCCAAGCCCAAACCCGAATTCTGAATACCTACCTCGATAGTGAGTGAACGACGATCAGCCTTAGGTATTCGCATAAGTGTCGATGCGTAATAACCTGTACCTAAGGCACTTGCATTGTGGATAACCACCACAACCAAAGCACATAGGATAGCCGCATAAACTGCCCAACGCTGCTCCAAGGCCGTGAGAACCTGCGTAAGTGACACAAGAACCATGGCAATAAACAGAAGAATCGAGAGGATCGAAGATGGTCGCTTCAACTTATTCGACAAGTTAGGGAAATAGCGCGACACGATGATACCGAGCACGATGGGCAAGCCAAGGATTAACAGTATCTGCTGAAGCATGTCCATAAATGGGATGCTAAGCGTTGGAATGTCGTTGTGCACTGAGGCATAACGACAATAGAGCGTACCCCAAAACCAAAAGTTAAATGGTGTCACAATGGGTGCAAAGGCCGTTGTAATAGCCGTCATCGACACCGACAACTCTATATTACCTTTCGAAAGCGAAGATATGAAGTTTGAAATATTTCCACCAGGACATGATGCAACGAGCAACATACCGATAGCAACCATCGGCGTGATAAATGGATTCAGCAAGATTGCAACAAGAAATGTTACCGCAGGAAGTGCTACCCATTGCAATAATACGCCTAAAATAACCGACTTGGGGTTGTGTAGAAGATCCTTAAATGTCTGTAGCTTGATACCTAAAGCTACGCCAAACATCACAAATGCTAAGATGATATTTACCAATAACATCTCGTTCGCTCCAAGATTAATGTTAAGAGCATCTAAATAGTATAAATTTTCCTTCATGTGTGTATGGGTGTGTCATAATCCCGCAGGGTACCGACACTCTAATAGTTAAATAATTATCTACAAAAATATCCTTTTTTTCTTAAAAATCCCAATGTTTTGAACGTTATTTGATATTAAGCAACGCGATATACGCATAAATACCTATTCTTAACATAGCAAAATTACTCTCTCTTATCACCTCTTGGCAGATAAGAGTAATTTATTTATATTTGCATACAGTTTTATCAAACAACGATATGATTATCCTCAATTACACAACAATTCTACTATTTTTCCTACTTATGCCTTGGGGCGTAATGTGGCTTTGTCGTCGCTACCCTATCCTCGATAAGATTGGCCCGATAATGATTCTTTATGCTATTGGCCTCGGAGCAGGAAACCTCCCATTTAAGTTCTCCGAAATGGCGACACTTCAAGAACTATTACCCAACATTACCATACCCTTAGCAATACCCATGATGCTATTTGGATGTCATTTTACGAGCAAGGACGCAGCCCTACAGATCAAGGTTGCATTCAGTGGCTTTATTGCTGTGGCATTGGCAGTTATGGGCGGATATATTCTTTTTGGACATCATCTTACAGAGGGAGCAGAGGTTGGCGGAATTATCTCAGGAATGTACACAGGAGGCACACTCAACGCAGCCGCATTACAGGCTATATTTAATGTAGAGAGCCGCACATTTGTACTTATCAACTCATACGACATCATCATATCATTCCTCTATTTTGTATTTCTCTTTAGCTGCGGAATAAAACTCTTCCGCAAGCTATACGGAGAGAAAACCTCCACCATCGCAGAAGCGGACGAAGGCGAGGGGTTATGCAAAAATACAGACAATGGATATGGTGCCTTTTGGAGCCGAAAAGGTATTAAAGATATATCTAAGATAATCGGCGTAACACTCATTATAGTAGCTATTTCAGGAGGTATAGCCATATTACTTCCCGAAAGATGGTTCATGGTCGTATTTATCCTTATGCTAACGACACTTGGCGTAGCCGCATCGTTTATTAAGTCTATACGCAGCTTCGAGCGCAGCTACGATATGGGCATGTATCTCATATACATATTCAGCCTTGCAATTGCATCTATGGCCGACTTCTCGACTCTCGATATAGCTGGCGGACTCAACCAAATTGCCTTTATGAGTTTTGCGGTATTCGTATCGCTCGCTATTCACGCTATCATATGTCGCCTAATGCGCGTAGATGCCGACTCGATGGTTATCTCATCCGTAGCATTCATCAACTCTCCGCCATTTGTTCCCATGGCTTCGGCTGCGATGCGCAACAAGTCGATACTTGTCACAGGCCTAAGCGTAGGTATTATCGGCTATGCCGTCGGCAACCATTTTGGGGTGCTTATGGCAGAACTACTAAAGCTGTTGTAGGTAGACTAAGGCAAAAAAATGAGGTAGTGTACTTTCTTCACTACCTCATTTTTTTAGATATCGTGCGACAATGGTGCGGGTGTCATCTCACGCATATCGAAATCACCCCAACGCTCGGCAATGTAATCGAGCGTCGATACAATCTCTGCAACATCGAACGACGTAACGAGCTTTAGACGTGTCTGCTTAAAGTCTGGCAGGCCCTTAAAGTAGTTTGTCAAGTGGCGACGCATCTCGAGAATTCCTACCCTATCACCCTTGACCTCCAACGACTTCTGCAAATGCTCCTTAGCGATAGCCACACGCTCAATGACAGATGGTTGTGGCAGCAACTCACCCGTCTCGAGGTAGTGGCGACACTCCCTAAATATCCACGGACGACCATACGTAGCGCGACCAATCATCACACCATCGACACCATAGCGATCAAACATCTGCTTACACTTCTCAGCCGAATCGACATCACCATTACCGATAATAGGAATTGTGATGCGAGGGTCGTTCTTAATCTTGCCTATCAGCGTCCAGTCCGCCTCACCACGATACATCTGCGAACGAGTACGGCCATGAATCGTAAGTGCCGCAATACCTACATCTTGTAATCGCAAAGCAATCTCCTCGATATTCTTCATCTCGTCGCTCCAGCCAAGGCGTGTCTTCACGGTTACAGGCTTATTTACAGCCTTCACAATTTGGCGTGTCATCTCGACCATAAGATTGGGATCCTTCATCATACCCGAACCTGCACCGCGGTTGGCAATCTTCTTTACGGGACAGCCGAAGTTGATATCAATAATATCGGGATTAGCGCTCTCGGCAATGCGTGCTGCTTCGACCATAGGCTCGATAAGGTGACCATATATCTGAATACCTACGGGACGCTCCTCATCGGCAATATTTAGCTTTGCGCGCGACTTCCATGCATCGCGTATAAGGCCATCCGACGATATAAATTCGGTATAGACGACATCTGCTCCGAACTTCTTACACATGTAGCGAAACGAAGGGTCGGTAACATCCTCCATCGGAGCGAGAAATAGCGGCTGTGAGCCGAGTTCGATATCTGCGATTTTCATAATTCACATCAAATAATAGCGCAAAGGTAGAAATTTTCGTCGTAAATAGCGATTATTTGATAAAGAAAACGTACCTTTGCGCACTATTAATATGAATATATTAGGTACAAAATAAAATAGAGTTAGTATGATTAACATCGAAGAGTTTATCTCAGGCGTCGTTGCCGCAGCTTCAAACGAGCTTTACGGCACAAGCGACAACTTGCAGATACAGAAGACACGCAAGGAGTTCGAGGGCGACTATACCGTTGTAGTATTCCCCTTGTTGCGTGCGTCGCGCAAATCACCCGAGGCTACAGCAACAGAGCTTGGAGAGAAGATCGTAGCATCTACACCCGAAATCAAGAGTTTCAACGTAATCAAGGGCTTCCTTAACCTCGTTGTAGAACCCTCATTCTGGTCTGCTCGTTTCGCTGAGATCGCAGCTACCGAGGATTATGGTATGGCACCTGCATCGGGCCGTACAATCATGATTGAGTACTCATCGCCCAATACAAATAAGCCCCTTCACTTGGGTCATATCCGTAACAACCTCCTCGGTTACTCAGTGGCAACTATCCTCAAGGCTAATGGTCACAACGTAATCAAGGTAAACCTCGTAAACGACCGTGGTATTCACATCTGCAAGTCGATGCTTGCATGGCAGCTCTACGGCAATGGCGAGACTCCCGAGACATCGGGCATGAAGGGCGACCACCTCGTAGGTAAGTACTATGTTGAGTTCGACAAGCACTTCAAACAAGAGGTTAAAGAACTTGTAAACGGAGGAATGACCGAGGATGAGGCTAAGAAGAAGGCTCCTATTATGCTTGCAGCTCAGGAGATGTTGCGCCAGTGGGAAGCTAAGGAGCCCGAGGTTTATGCTCTCTGGGAGAAGATGAACGGCTGGGTATACGAGGGCTTCGATGTTACGTACAAGGCTATGGGCGTCGATTTCGATAAGGTATATTACGAGTCACAGACATACCTCCTTGGCAAGAGCCTCGTGGAGGACGGCTTGAAGAAGGGTGTATTCTTCCGCAAGGAGGACAACTCTGTATGGATCGACCTCGAGGCTGATGGCCTTGATCAGAAACTTCTACTTCGTGGCGATGGCACATCGGTATATATGACTCAGGATCTTGGCACAGCACTTAGCCGTTTCGAGGAGAACAGCCTTGACGACATGATCTATGTTGTGGGTAACGAGCAGAACTACCACTTCCAGGTGCTTAAGCTCGTACTTAAGAAGCTCGGCTATGAGTGGAGCGACAACATCTTCCACCTCTCTTACGGTATGGTTGAGTTACCCGAGGGTAAGATGAAGTCTCGCGAGGGTACAGTAGTCGATGCCGACGACCTTATCGCTGATATGATTGGTACAGCCCGCGAGATGTCGGCAGAGCTCGGCAAGCTCGATGGCGTATCGGAGGAGGATGCAGCAGCCATCTCGGAGATGGTTGGTCTCGGTGCATTGAAGTACTTCATCCTTAAGGTAGACCCCAAGAAGACTATGCTCTTCGATCCCCGCGAGTCTATTGACTTCAACGGCAACACTGGTCCATTTATCCAGTACACACACGCTCGTATCTGCTCTATCTTGCGTAAGGCTCAGGAGGCTAATATCTCGACAGATGAGTTCACCGCAGCAGAGCTTCTTCCTGCCGAGGTTGAGCTTATCAAGCTCCTCGCAGAGTACCCTGCAACGGTACGCACCGCTGGTGAGCAGTTCGCTCCTTCGGTTATTGCAGCATACGCTTATGACCTTGCAAAGCAGTTCAACGGCTACTACCACGACCACTCAATTCTCAAGGAAGAGAACGCAGCAGTACGCGCATTGCGACTAATGCTTGCGAAGGAGGTTGCCCGTGTAATCCGCTCGGCAATGTCACTCTTGGGCATTGCAGTTCCCGAGAGAATGTAATTTGCACAATATTCAAGGGCTGTTCGACAACAAATTGAACAGCCCTTTGATTTAAACCATCGAGCACTATGCAGAAGCTTAAACACGCTATTATCGCACTATCAATCACCACAGCTACGGCTTGCGGAGGTGGCAATAGATCAAACGATAACGACACATGTGCTTCGGTCGTCGAGCAAGCGCCCATAGCAGGCAGCGTCTGCTTCGATCCTGAGTTCTACCCCTCACGTATAGATTCGCGCGAAGAGTACCTAAAGGCTATAGATGGTTATTGGGACGGTTTTGATTTCACTGCCGACAGCCTTATAGTCAAGTATAATCGTAGGAGCGTCATCGAGGCCTTTGCCGATTATGTCGTCTACATCGAACCTCAGCGTGCCGACTCGTTGCTACGTGCGCTTATCCATCGTGCCGAGGCAAGTCGCCCAGTACTCGACCTATTTACCGAAGTAAGCGATATAGTGCTCCACGACCCCAACTCACCACTGCGCAACGACGAGTACTATATCCCTATCCTCGAGGAGTTGGCCAAATCGCCTCTTATGGATGAGTATGACCGCATAATCTTTGAGCACGACCTCGCCATAGTGAGCAAAAACCGCATTGGAGAGAGGGCCTCCGATTTTACATATAGGGTTGCTGACGGTAGTGAGGCACTTATGAGCGATATTATAGCACAACATCTGCTACTATTCTTCTTCAACCCCGAGTGTGATATGTGTCGTGATATTATTGCCGAGATAGAGGCCTCGCCACTACTAAATGCCCTAATGGATGCCGACCAACTAAAGATCCTTGCCATCTGCCCAGATGGGGATACCGAGGCGTGGCGCAAAAAGGCCGAAACAATGCCCGCGAAGTGGATTGTAGCATACGACGATGACACACAGCCTACGATTGATGAACTCTATGACCTACGAGCAATTCCCTCGCTCTATCTACTTGATAGCTCGAAGCGTGTGATCATCAAGGATGGCACAGATGTACGAATAATAGAGGCCGCTGTGAGTCTATAACTATCAATACTACTACATATTTATTCAGAAAAAGTGGTTTGATATTTGGCATTTATAGCAAAATATATTATATTTGCGCAGAGAAAAGTAAGGATTATGCAGAAACTCTATGTCATAGCAGGATGTAATGGTGCCGGAAAAACTACGGCATCGTACACTATGTTGCCCGAGTTGCTACACTGCCACGAGTTTGTAAATGCCGACGAGATAGCTCGCGGTCTTTCGCCCTTTAATCCTGACAGCATGGCCATTGAGGCGGGTCGTCTCATGTTAAGACGTATCAACGACCTGCTCGAGGAGGGTACAGATTTCGCCTTCGAAACTACACTTTCTACACGCACATATCAGAAGTTTATCGAACGCGCTCACGAGTGCGGTTATTTCGTATCTTTGCTCTATTTCTGGCTTCCGACACCCGAGCAAGCCATAGAGCGTGTTGCTAAGCGCGTAAGTCTCGGAGGACACAACATCCCGACCAACACTATCCGTCGCCGCTATGAGAGTAGTATGCGCAACCTTACAAAGCTATACATGCCCATCTGCGACTATTGGGTTATCTATGATAACTCTACAGCCGAGGGTGTCCGTAAGATTGCATACGGTTCGAAGGGCGAAATAAAAGAGATAGTTGATACGTTAGCTTATCAGAAGATATTGAGTTATGAGTGAGTTTGAGATAAGAGAACTTCAAGAGAGAATTGATGCGGGCATTCTTCTTGCCCAGCGTCGCCTTATCGAGCGTACACGCAAGGATAATGGCGATTTGGTTGTTGTGCGCAATGGCCAGGTAGTGCGTCTCACGCCCGACCAGCTACGCCAGTAGAGGTTGCGTAGTATTCGATCCAGATACAATAGATGCAGGAGTTAATCTTGCATCTATTTTAGTTTCGGGCTATATGCAGGCTGTACCTAAGGACACAAAAAAACCTTGCCACAATCTCTTGCAACAAGGTTTCAGGGTGGAAGATGGGATTCGAACCCACGACCTTAGGAACCACAATCCTCTACTCTAACCGACTGAGCTACATCCACCATTTGATTTGTTTTCCAAATCGGTGTGCAAATGTACAAACTTTTTTCTAACTACCAAAATTTTTACCACTTATTTTGAAAATATTTTACATTTACCCTCAAAATAGTGCTTTTTTACACCTGCATACCGACCCAAATCGCCTCAAACACCACTAATATATCTCCTCGAGAAGCGCAGCAAGGCGCAAGCCGCCCTTTAACAGCTGCTCCTCGATAGTCGTACGAAAACGCTCCACATAGTCGTACGACAGTTTGCTATCCTCGGGCGTTACCTTATAAATAGTAGCGGCAATGCGTAACGACTCGTCGTACCACGCCACAACGTCGCCCTGCACGTAGCTCTTCGCCACCCTGCGCTCTACCCTATCAATCTGCTGTTGCCACTCGCTATAACTCCAGCGGTGCGCCGACTCCACGATGTCACTATCCCACACCGAGTGCAGGTTTGTCTTCTTGCCAAAGAACGACACCTTCACTCTATTGCCACCCAAATCCTCGGCACGTCCTGCGTGCATCGGGCAGTGGAGATCGCCAACGAGGTGTATGAGCATCATCAGCGCTACGTGCTCATCATCTGCCGATAGTTCTCCGCTCTTAAGACGAGTAACGATATCCGTTATCGCAACGACAACATCGCCCTTTTCATTTTTCGCCGCCTCGGCGTAACCACCATTGTTCGCATCGGCATTGCAGTAATGCCATGTCTTGGTATAGTCATATTGTGGCGTATGACTGGCATTATCCATCCAATTTGCAACATAGACCATCGAGTGACCACCGAGAAGCTGCTCGACCTTGGCTTTAGCGCGTTTCGACAAGTGTTGCTCGGCGATATATGCCACGGTATCGTGCCCCTTTGGTCCCCATGCAAAGAGTGTCGCAGGGAGCATCGACGCAAAGATTGTAAATAGTAATTTCCGCATATTATAAATATCTAATCGTACGACAAAGGTACAAAATTATGCGTAGAGAGATAAAAAATTGGGGGCTTAATTATGCCGATTGATGAAACTTTTGTATATTTGTAAGAGTATCTTGCAACAGCAACAAAATAAACACACAATATTATGAGAAAACTATTACTTCTCACACTTGCAACACTTGCCTTTGTGGCGTGTACGCAGAACGATGTCGAGGAGCTTTCGGCTAACCGTGCGGATGTTCCTGAGACTTTGACCGTCGGCTTTGAGGGCGACGATACGCGTATTCAGCTAAACGAGGCGCAGAAAACCGTGTGGAACGCAGGCGATCTTGTATCGGTGTTCTACAAGTCGTACGATAACCTGAAATTTGAGTTTCAGGGTGAGACGGGCGACCGCATTGGCACGCTAAAAAGAGTGGGCAATGGCGAAGCTGGTAATCAGATGATGGATAATATGGTTGTTGTCTATCCATATAGTGACGATTACCGCGTGTCGCTGAGCACTGGCGCGATAGATGCCTATCTTCCTGCTGTGCAGTACTATACCGAGGGTAGCTATGGTGTTGGTAGCAATCTTATGGTTGCTCAGAGTGAGTTTACGCAGTTCTCGTTGAAGAGTGTCTGCGGCTGGTTGCGTATCGACCTTACGGGCGAGGGTCAGAAGGTGCGCAAGATTAGCTTGCAGGGTAATAATGGCGAGCAATTGGCAGGTCTTATTAATGTAGACACAAATACGGCTGAGGCAATATTGGTTTCGTCGATGGGCGAATATGACGATATTGAGAATGGTGTTGGTGGCAATGTGGAGTTCGATAACTCGATTATTACGACTCTTACGCTCGACTGCGGCGAGGGCGTGGTGCTTGGCGCAGAGGCAACATCTTTCTATTTTGCCGTTCCTCCTCAGACCTTTGAAAATGGTGTTACCGTGGAGGTAAAATGTGAGAGCTACGAGCCTATGACTCTCACAACAACTGAGGTATTGACCATCGAGCGCAACCATATCAAGCCTATGGAGAGTGTGGAGCACGATGCAGAACCAGCAACTCCCAATAATGAGATTCACTATACCGCAACGGCTAAGGTTGAGGCGGATAGCAATTTTCCTTGGTCATTGGATACCTTTGGTGCAAACATCCTATCTCACGACTTTAACGAGGAGAGTGGCGAGGGTGTTATCACCTTTGATGCCGATGTAACGACGATTGGAAGTTATGCATTCTATGATTGCTACCGCCTTACAAGTGACACTATCCCCGATAGCGTAACGACGATTGGAAAGGGGGCATTCTATCATTGTGACAGCCTTACAAGTGTCTATTGTGAGGCTACAACACCGCCAAGTTTGGGTGGAAGTGAAGTATTTGATGACAACGCATCAGGTCGCAAGATTTATGTTTCTACAGAGTCGGTAGATGCATACAAGAGCGCAACATATTGGAGCGAGTATGCTGATTATATCATCGGCTACGACTTCGAGAATGGCGTGGTTGTGGAGTAACGCAACAACTTAGACTCTGTCACAGCGCGGGTATTAAAAATAGTACCCGCGTTTTTTATTATCACGCTCCGAACACACATACTCATCCTTCCCACCCCGCCATGCGGGTACTATTTTTAATACCCGCGTATATATTACGTCATTATGGGTGGGTAAAGGTGTTAGGAAGAATACTTCGTCAGACTCAGCATGATGCACCGAACAACATTCATCCGCAACATCATCCCGAGCAAAACAACACGCCACCAATGGGTTGCTCCATTGGTGGCGTAAATATTTCAGCAGGGCGCTACCCTATCACTTATTACTGATTCATCGTAGCCAAGAACTCCTCGTTTGTTCGCGTGAGGTTCATCTGCTTCTGCAAGAACTCCATAGCCTCGACAGTGGTCATATCCGAGAGGTGCTTGCGCAGTATCCATGTACGCTGCATAACGCTCTGAGGCAACAACAGATCCTCGCGGCGTGTGCCCGATGCAACAACATCGACAGCGGGATAGATACGCTTATTTGCCAACTTACGATCAAGCTGCAACTCCATATTACCTGTACCCTTGAACTCCTCGAAAATAACCTCATCCATCTTCGAGCCTGTGTCGATAAGCGCCGTAGCAATAATCGTGAGCGAGCCACGCTCCTCGGTATTACGTGCCGCACCGAAGAAACGCTTAGGCTTATGCAGTGCATTAGCATCGACACCACCCGAGAGCACCTTACCCGACGCAGGCTGCACCGAGTTATAGGCACGAGCCAGACGAGTAATCGAGTCGAGGAAGATAACAACATCGTGACCACACTCTACCATACGCTTAGCTTTCTCCAAGACCATCTCGGCAACCTTCACGTGGCGTGATGCCTGCTCATCGAAAGTCGAAGCAACAACCTCGGCCTTGACATGGCGCGCCATCTCGGTAACCTCCTCAGGACGCTCGTCGATAAGCAACACAATCATATATACCTCGGGGTGATTATCCGAAATAGCATTAGCGATAGACTGCAACAACATTGTTTTACCCGTCTTAGGCTGCGCAACGATCAGAGCACGCTGACCCTTACCTATAGGAGCAAAGAGATCGATAATGCGATTAGACACCGAATTGTGACCATTACCCGTAAGCACAAACTTCTCACTGGGGAACAATGGCGTGAGATACTCAAACTGCTGACGATCGCGCACATAATCGGGCTTAAGGCCATTGATACTCTCCACATGCACCAACGGAAAGTACTTCTCGCCATCCTTGGGTGGACGGATAGTGCCCGCTACGGTATCACCTGGCTTAAGTCCGAAAAGCTTGATCTGCGAAGGCGACACATAGACATCATCGGGCGAGTTAAGGTAGTTGTAGTCGGCCGAGCGCAAGAAACCATAGCCATCGGCCATAATCTCGAGGACACCCTCGCCCTCAATCTCGGCAGTAAAGTCATCCTTGGTTATATTAGACTCGACAACAGGCTCGATATCATCATCCTCATCGTCGTAAATCACCGAGTCGAAAATGCTACCCTCGCTCATAGGAGCTACCTCAGCATTAAGGTCGATATCAATAGCATCATCATCCGAATCGTTTGCAGGCTCCTCATTAACAACCTCTACGGGCTGCGCCTCGGCAACGCGCTTAGGCTTACGGCCACGACGCTTAGGCGCTGGAGCCGCCCCTTCAACAACCGCTGCAGGTGTCTCGGCAACCGCAACCTCCTCGACGTCGACCTGCACAGGTGCCGCATCCGTCGCAACACCCGAATGTGGTGTTACGGGAGCACCTCCCACCTTTACACTACTCATACGTGGACGACGACCACGACGAGGAGCATCTACAACAGGTTCCACGCTATCTTTATTTATATCCTCCGCCTCGCTCTGTGCACCACCCGTAGCAACAGCCATGATACGCTCAAGCAGCTCACCCTTCTTCATATTGGATGGAGTAATACCGAGCACCTTCGCTATTTCGCGTAACTCAACAATGGTCTTACCCTCCAAGGTTGTTAAATCCTGCATATATAAATTATTGATTTGATCCTTATCCCTCAGAAAACGGGACTTAGGTTTATTTTCTTATTCAAAAGTAGTGCAAATATAATATTTTTTTTGCTAATCCAACACCTATTCGGATTTTTTTTCACATTTTATTATTACATGAAGGTTATTTACAAATTAAGTATTACATTTGTATTAGTCTATTGAAAATGTAACAAACTTCTGTAGTATGAATATCATATTTAAGTACCGTATGCTCAGCGATGAGAGCGACAATTTTGTACGCGATTTCGAGGTCTACCCCGACATGACGCTTGGTCAATTCCACGAGTTTCTACTCGATGCCCTTGGCTATGAGGATTGCATGGTGTCGATCTTCAAATCGGATGCCGAATGGCGACCCGTCGAGGAGTTTTCTCAACTCGATCTTGGTGACGACATACCTGAAGGAGCACCACGCTGCATGGATAAGGTATTGCTTATGGAGGTGAATAGCGACTTCCACGATCGTCTAATCTACACCTTCGACATGCTCAATAACCGCTCATACTACCTCGAGCTTCTCGACATGCAGCGTCCACAAGATGGTCTAACATATCCTCGTGTAGCCTTCGAGCATGCCCCCGTACCCGATCAGTACGACCCAGAGGCTACTGAAGAGGCAGGCTCGATCTTCGAGGAGATGATGAGTGACTACAACGAGTTTGACGGTGACGACAGCTACGACGATGAGTTCTAAACACGGAACACTAATTGTGGTTGTAGGCCCTACGGGCTCGGGCAAGACATCCCTTTCGGTGGCACTTGCCCAGCATTATCACGCCCCTATTATCTCAACAGACTCACGACAGTTCTACCGCGGTATGGCTATCGGCACAGCACAGCCAACTGCCGAAGAGCTTGCTGCAGCGAAGCACTATTTTATTGCCGACCGCGAACCCGAGGAGGACTATAACTGTGGCAAATACGAAGCTGATGCCATTAAGCTACTCGACACACTGTTCAAAGATAATAAGTATGTCGTAGCCGTAGGTGGCTCAGGGCTCTATATTCAAGCGCTATGTTCAGGCATGGATACCCTACCCGAGGCCGATGACAAACTACGCGAGCAGCTTGCCGAGCGTCTTAAGAGCGAAGGCCTTGCAACGCTTGCCGAGGAGCTACGACAGCTTGACCCTGCGTATGCAGCTACGGCAGATATGCAGAACCCTGCACGTGTGATGCGCGCCTTGGAGGTTTGCATAACCTCGGGTCGTCCCTACTCAAAGCAACGCCATGGCGCCACGGCCGAGCGCAGCTTCAACATAGTAAAGATTGGCGTGGATATGCCTCGCGACACGCTCTACGACCGTATCAACCGCCGCGTAGATATGATGGTTGCCGAGGGTCTTGTCGAGGAGGCTCGTTCGATGTTACCCAAGCGCGAGCTCAACGCCCTGCAGACGGTGGGCTATCGAGAAATGTTTGACTATTTCGATGGCAACATCTCCAAGGAGGAGGCAATAGAACTTATAAAGCGTAACTCACGCCGCTATGCTAAGCGACAGATGACATGGTTTCGACGCGATAATGAGATCGCATGGTTTGCTCCAGACAATATTAGCGAAATTGTAAAGCATATAGATTCAAAAACAAACGGTTAGACAGCTGTCTAACCGTTTGTTTTTTACCTCTTCTTATCAGGATCAAAAATAAAGAAACCAATGGATAGTCCAAACTTATTGGGCAACCACTCGCCCGAGCCGTTGTATGGATCTGGATATTCGGGCTGTTTCCAGTCGGGACGATGAGGATTCATCTGAATCTCTCCATCCAGCGAGTAGCCATTGTAGCGGCTCTCCATAAATGAGTAGCCAAAGTAGACATCCAACAGCCACCTCTTAGCAAACTTATACTCATATCCCACAGCCAAACCAAACATAAAGCCATTACCCTTGCAATAGCGATTCTGCAAGGCTATCTTACCATTTGCAAACGTCGGCTTCGACATATTGAACGCCATCATACCAACATTACCCGCAGCATAGAATCCGTGGTTACTCTCCTTGAAATAATAGCGATACTCATTCATGAAGATACCAAAGTGGAGAGGGTGCCCATTTACCGACTGCCACGGTGAATAGACTATCTCGGCCTGATAGGTAGAGTGTTTTGTAAGACGAAACTCCACAGCAGGATTTACCACACCCACCATGGCATATAGGCCATTGAGCTTAACATAACCCTGCGCAGCGACTCTATTAGGCAGGGTGGCAAGGGCTACAAGGCATAGAAGTATTGCAAAAATTTTACGCATGGTCTCTCAGTTTCTAAAGTTTGGTTACGCCATACAGCAACATCGCAAATATACAATTTTTTTTGAAATAATAGTTTAGGCAGCTCAAAATATAGAATATCGTCACCTTAATTATCCCCAAATTGCATTCGATGAAAAATTTATAAGTGTAAATAATTAATATTTAGGCATTTACAAACAAGCATAAAATATCACTCCTGTAAAGCACTGATTTTCAACAAGTTGAAAAACCCACGTTTTCAACAAGGATCAACATATTGATTTTCAAATATTTACACATATCAATCTTGAAAAATTTCAGGTTTAAATTTTCCTCTTTTTATGATTATTATCATACCTTTGCACTAAGCAAAACGACTAAAAAAACCTCTTTTACACGTTTATAAATCAATAATAACACGAATATAAATTTAACAAAACAGTATTATGAAAAAGTTTTTATTTGCAGTATTGTGTGCAGCAGCACTATCATCATGTGGAAAAATTGAGGACACTCCCGAGATTATCATCGAAACGGAAAGCTACGAGGTATCAAGCGCAGGTGGCGAACTAAACATCAAACTATCAACAACAGGTATTGATGATGTAGATATCGACTACCCCAATAACAACGAGTGGGTATACGATAAGGAGGAGGATGCCTATGTTCCAGCAAATGGTTGGATTGAGATTATCAGTTTCACAAATAACGACAATAGCACACGTGCACTTCCGCTATATAACTCAGGCATAAAGCTAAACATTCTACCCAACGATAGTGGCTACGAGCGAAAAGCATACATAGAGGTTATTAGTTTCAACTTGCACAAGACAATAACTATCATCCAATCGGCAAACTAACAAAATAGAGCGTGTCCCAAATGAAAGGCACGCTCTACTCATATTAATTATACAAACGCCGTGTTTAACTACATCGACACCTCTACCGCATCACGCCATCCAAGGAGCAAATCCTTAATCATCATACGCTTCTTACCCGCAAGCTGTAACTCCTCGATATAGACCACACCATCAGCACAGCGAACACCAAAGTAGCTACGGCCATCTGTAACGACACTACCCACACTACCCTCTCGGTTATCAGCCTCGAAGCGTGCCTTGAAAATCTTAGCCGTGCCACACTCCTCACCACTCTTATATATGTATGTCCATGCTGCGGGGTATGGCGAAAGGCCTCGCACAAGGTTGATAATATCCTCGCCACGCTTATCCCACTTAATCACACAATCATCCTTGAAAATCTTAGGCGCTGGGCGTAGTGTACTCTCGTCGATATGCATCTGCTCGACAACCTCATAACCTCCCTCAGCAACCTTCTCCACGGTCTTCAACACAAGCTCTGCACCTATGTTCATCAACTTATCGTAGAGCGTACCGATGTTATCATCATCCAAGATATATACCGCCTCCTGCTCGATAATCGCACCCTTATCAATCTCGTGGTTGAGCAGGAAGGTAGTCACACCCGTACGCTTATCGCCATTGATAATAGCCCAATTTATAGGTGCTGCACCGCGATACTCAGGAAGCAACGAGGCGTGAAGGTTAAACGTACCAAGATGTGGCATAGCCCACACCACCTTGGGCAACATGCGGAACGCTATGACAATACCCAAATCGGGCTGCAAGGCACGCAACTGAGCAAGGAAAGCCTCGTCGCGCAACTTCTCAGGCTGTAGGATAGGCAAGCCCAACTCCTTAGCCGTAAGCTTCACGTCGCTCTCGTGCATCTTCTGGCCACGACCCGCAGGTTTGTCGGGTGTAGTCACCACAGCGACAATATTGTAGCCCTCCGCAACAAGTCTACGCAATGAGGTTGATGCGAACTCGGGCGTACCCATAAATACTATTCTTAGATCCTTTGCTTTCATCATCTTTGCTTGGTTAGTTGTTGTTTTCTACGTCTACGCTCCGTCTGCATCCACTTTGGAAGGCGACCCTCTATAGTCCTACGTATCTTGCGAATACGCACATCGTACCAATCCATATCAAGCAGCGAAGTATCGTTTGTAGCCTTGTATGTCAAGTAGATAGATAGCGGAGTAAGCACAAATATAGGCAGCCACATACCGTAGAATGCATCCCACGTACCCTCCTTCGACATCTTCTCACCCGAGATACTGATGATATAGTAGATAACGAAGAAGACCACTGAGATAACAATAGGCATACCCAAACCTCCCTTACGGATGATAGCTCCAAGTGGAGCTCCAATCATAAAGAACACGATAATCGAAATAGGCAGCGTAAGCTTACGATGCCACTCATTCTCGGTACGATATAGCTGTGTAAGTGCCAACTTCGAAGATTGCTCATCATAGGAGTAGGCACCCTGCGACGAGCGTGCTGCACTTGTTGCCTGAGCATAGACCTTAGCGCGCTCGCGCATAGGCAATTTTGCAATAGAATCGCTAAAGTTAGCAGCTACGAAACCTGTTTTATCAACTCTCATGGATGTATCTCGCGAAGGAAGAATGGTCGTATCGCGCTGGAAGATTTGCTTTTTTAGCAACGGCTCGTATGATGCCAACGTACTACGCTCGATAAGAATGTTGAGCGAATCCATAAGTTCCTCAAGCTCGACCATATTTCGAGTTTGCGACTCACTAAACTCCCTCGACATATCTCCTGGACGTGTAATCTTCGATACAGGGATTGTCGCATCTTGACGTTCGAACGAGTGCTGACGCATAGTGTTACGGTCGTACCACTGCGAATTTCGCGTGTGCTCATAGGTCTGACCATTAAACAACGTAACATAGAGGTAGGACTTATCATCCGACATGCGTATATATCCCGAGTCGGCAATAGTCGTTGTCATATTACCATTCTCGTCGCGCGTATCGAAGATAAGCACATCGGTAAGCAAACGTGTCTGCACATCCTGGTGCCCCACACGGATACTCATATCGGGGAGGCCGTTAAAGAACATGCCATCCTTGAAGTTGAGCTCCTGACGCTGCTCACGGATATTAAACATAATATCGTACATACGCTCGTTGGCGTAAGGCACAAGGTTATTCGACACGAAGAAGCTACCGAACGAGATCAACGATACCACGACAATCATCGGGCTCATAATACGTGGCAACGACAGGCCTGCCGACTTCATCGCCAACAACTCAAAGTTCTCACCCAAGTTACCCATAGCCATAATTGCCGAGAGAAGCATAGCCAGAGGTAATCCCAGTGGGATCATGTTGATTGATGCACAAATAAATAGCTCTGTGATGGTGCTTACATCCAAACCCTTACCCGTAAGCTCATCTATGTAGCGCCACACGAAGTTCATCATCAACACAAACTGCACGATGAAAAATGTGGCGATCAACGGGCCTATATATGCTTTTAGCACAAGAATATGTATCTTCTTCATACTTTTTTAAGTCTTAGTCTACGGCAAAGCGTAAATAACTTTACACATATTAGCGTTGCCGCAAGAATAAATATTATGCAGCTACCCGTCGGTAAATCGAAGGTGTAGCTCAACGTAAATCCACATATATTACCAACTACCGCAACCACAGCCGACCACATGGCTATTAGACGATAATCCTTAGTGAGCATATTGACAATAACCGTAGGCATGGATATTAGCGAAAGAAGTAAAATGATACCCATAACCTTGATTGACAAAACGATAGTCGTAGCCACCACTATCGACATGATATAAGCCGATAGAGTTGTCGCAACACCCTGGCTACGAGCAAACTCCTCATCAAATGTAATATACATTATACGACGTAGCCATACTATCGAACCTACAACTACAACAGCCGTAAGCACCGCAAGCCATACCACATCTTCGCGACCTACCAAAAGGATGTTACCAAAGAGATAGCTCGTAAGATCTGTGGCATATCCCGCCCTAAGCGACATAAACAACGCTCCTGTGGCCATACCTATCGACCAGATGATACCCGTAGCCGAATCTTCTCGAATACCCACACGTCGCGAGGCGTACTCTATACCCAGAGCCGAAGCAGAAGCAAAGCCCAAAGCTCCGAGCAACGGATCGAAACCTGCGTAGAGCGCAATACCCAAACCTCCGAACGATGCATGTGTAATACCGCCACTAAGAAAGACTATACGACGTGCGACGACATAACTACCTATGATGCCGCAGGTTATACCCGAGAGTATACATGCGACAAAGGCATAAGCCAAAAAGTCGTAGGTGAGTATGTCTTGAATGATGTTCACGCTTACTTATATGTTAATACTACAAACGCGCAAATTTACTCTTTTTTCGTGACAGAACGAAATCTTTTTTCCATTTTCATATAACTTTTTGTAACTTCGCACCGATTTTGTTATCTAACATTAGAAAATTTATGACTGTTAAACGTGTCAGTTTTCACACTTTGGGTTGCAAGCTCAACTTCTCGGAGTCATCAACCATCGCTCGCCAGTTTGAAGAGGGCGGGTATCAGCGTGTGGGTAGTAACGAACCTACCGACGTAGCGGTTATCAACAGTTGCTCCGTAACCGAGCATGCCGACAAAAAATGTCGCAATATCATCCGCAAAATACACCGCCGAAACCCCAATGCAATCATTGCTGTTACGGGCTGCTATGCACAGCTTAAACCCAATGATATTGCCGCAATTGAAGGCGTAGATATAGTATTGAGCAACAATGATAAAGGCGATTTATATAAACGAGTAATCGAGCTACAAAATCGAGGTAAAGCCGAGGTATATAGCTGCTCTGTAGAGAACATAACACGCTTCTTTGCAGCCTACTCTTCGGGCGACCGAACTCGCTCTTTTCTAAAGGTACAGGATGGTTGCGATTATAAGTGCGCATACTGCACGATCCACTATGCTCGTGGTTCGAGCCGAAACATTGCCATCGAGGAGATAGTTCGCGAGGCTCAAGAGATCGCCACAGCGGGCCAAAAAGAGATTGTTATCACGGGTATCAATACGGGAGATTTTGGTCGAACAACAGGCGAGAAATTTATCGATCTGCTCCGTGCGTTGGACAAGGTTGAGGGTATCGAGCGATACCGCATATCGAGCATCGAGCCAAACTTGCTAACTGACGAGATTATAGAGTTTTGCGCCGCATCACCTAAATTTCAGCCTCACTTCCACATTCCACTACAAAGTGGCTCCACACGTATCCTTGGCATGATGCGTCGTCGTTACACTGCCGAGAAGTACAAGGAGCGCATTGCTCGTGTCCGCGAGCTCATTCCCGACGCCTTCCTTGGCGTGGATGTCATTGTTGGTTTTCCAGGTGAGGGTGAAGAGGAGTTCATGGAGACCTACCACCTATTGGAGGAGGTCGGAGCATCATTCCTCCACATCTTCCCATTCTCGGAGCGTCCAGGCACACCTGCCGTCGATATGCCCAACAAGGTAACACCTCGCATCTCTACCGAACGTGTTGCACGCCTCGAGGAACTTAGTAATAAGCTACATCGCAGCTTTGCTGAGAAGTTCCTTGGCGAAGTACGCGGCGTACTCTTCGAGAGCACCGACCGCAACGGCACGATGTATGGCTATACAGACAATTATCTACGTGTTCGTGCGCCCTACAAAACAGCACTTATCAACACCATTTGCAACGTAAAATTGTTGCGCGTGGAGGAGGATTGCGATATTAGCTGCGAAATAGTTGGATAATTCGGACAAAAGTATTACTTTTGTGCTTTGAGCAAAACCAATTGAACAATCTATAAAGATGTTAAAGATATTCGGAAAACTATTTGGCATCAATACCATCAAGCGACGCATTAGTATCGCTTTCTTAAGCATCATGCTACTACTCTGCTTCTCGGGAGCTATTTCGCTCCTCGAGCTTGAGCGTGTCAGCCACGATACCGAGCAGATTCTTTTGGCCAGCAAACAGAATGTAGATATCGCTGGAGAGATGATCACAGCACTCAAAGAGCAAGACGATGCCATGATTCACATGGCCGTTATGGGTCGCACGTTCAGTGACATCAACACCTACGGCATCAAGTGTGAGGAGTCTATCTCTCGTCTTTACGAAGCCTCGCAGCTTGCTCATCGCCGTATGCTCAATACCGATACACCAACAGCAACCGACTCATTGGTACTATTCACCAACCGCATCAATGGTCTTGCCAACGACTTTTTGAGTGGTAACGTACTTCGTTCCGTAGCCGAGATCTTGGCTATCGACTCGACATCGACCTACAGTAGCCGTAAGTGGTACATCGAGAGCTATAAACCCGAGTATATGCACCTTTCGGAGGAGATTACAAAATACATGACAGGTTCGCAGAGCACGTTGGGCCCCGACGTAAACCGCCTGAGCCACACGGCACGCCGCGCCGTAACCCCCGTATTTATCTCGTTGGTGGTTATGTTCGTAGCGATGCTCATGCTCTACTACTTCCTAAACGTATATTTCATTCGCCCCGTACAGCGCATCAACCGCAACTTGGGGGATTTCCTTAGTTTCCGCATGCCATTCGAGAAGGATGCTTCGTGCCGCGACGAGATAGCTACGCTACGCGAGCGTATCATCATGCTTATCGACAAACTTAGATAAGACTAACCCCGAAAGAAGATGAGAGTACACGTCGTCATACGTTACATAGGAACAATCTTGGTCTTCATCGCGGCATTTATGCTCGCGTCTGCTGGCGTATCTATGCTCAACGACTACGACTCAGCATTCTATCCACTCCTCCTATCCTCATTTATGACCGCTCTACTAGGTATATTTCCGATGATATTTGTTGAGAGGGCCGATGAGATCAAGAGTAAGGAGGGATATGTTATTGTTGTAGGCTCGTGGCTTGTAGCATGCATCGTGGGCATGTTCCCCTATCTTATTTGGGGAGGTGAGTTTACGCTCATCAACGCATGGTTCGAGAGCGTATCGGGCTTTACGACAACAGGAGCATCAATCCTTAATGACATCGAGTTTCTGCCCCACGGTCTACTCTTCTGGCGTGCCTCGTCGGCATGGATTGGAGGTATCGGCGTGGTTATGTTTGCCCTCGTTGTTCTACCCTCGATGGGCCGCAGTCGCCAGATGCTCTACAATGTTGAGCTATCGACGATTGCCAAGGATAACTTTCACTACCGCTCGAAGGTCATTATCCGCATCCTATCATCGGTGTACATCGGTCTAACGATAATAACTACCCTTCTTTTGAAGTACTCGGGCATGCGTTGGTTCGATGCTGTGACACACGCTATGTCGGCTTGTAGCACCTGTGGTTTCAGCACGAAGAACGCCTCAATGGCATTCTTCGACAGTCCGATAATCGAGATTATCATGATTGGTGCGATGACCCTGGCAAGTATCCACTTCGGTATACTATATGCAACGATCACACGTCGTCGCAACAACATCTTCCATTCGGAGGTTGTACGCACATTTATCGGAATGCTCACGATTATAAGCATAGTTATTGCCGTAAGCCTTTATAGCAATGGTACATACGACAGTCTAAGTGAGGCATTGCGTCATGCAGCCTTCCAGGTTGTGAGTGTTACTACTACCTCGGGATTTGCCACGGCCGACACCAACACGTGGAGCTCTTTAGCCATCGTATTATTGGTTTTCTGCTCGGTTGTTTGTGGTTGTGCGGGCTCAACATCAGGTGGCATGAAGGTCGATCGAGTACTTATGGCATTCAAGGTCATCCGCAACCGTATGAAGGTACAGCAGCACCCCAACGCCATTATCCGCACCAAGGTTGATGGCTCGGTACAAGACGACAGCATATTGAGCCTTGTGATGAGTTTTATCGTAGCCTATATCGCCCTTGTGCTTATCGGCACAATACTCTACACAACCTTTGGCACCGACCTAATGACAGGCTTCACAGCCTCGATTGCCTGCATAAGCAACGTAGGTCCAGGTTTTGGCGAGGTGG
Organism: Alistipes sp.; assembly: GCA_045659765.1. Lineage (GTDB taxonomy): Bacteria > Bacteroidota > Bacteroidia > Bacteroidales > Rikenellaceae > Alistipes. The sequence goes on along the minus strand of JAZRCN010000022.1, from coordinate 4,755 downwards.
GCTCGATGAATAACTTTTCGACTCTGCCAGCAGTGCTTAAGTTTGGCTCTACAGTACTTATGCTCGTAGGTCGTTTGGAGATTTTTGGATTTATACAGCTCTTCTTCATTAGTTCGTGGAAATAGGTCGAGTGTATTGAAATTAATGAATAGCAAAGTGACAAAATAATGAGATTGTACAAATTTATCATCACCTCTTGTGTAGCTCTCGTCATTGGTGCTACAACTTCAAATTATTCGCTTCTGGCACAACGTCCTATGGGCATTGCAGGCCTCGCTGATAATGCAGAGTACCAAGAGTTGATGCGCCATAATATCGAACTTAGCGACAGTATTGACTCTCTCACCTACGTCATGAACGACGTGCGCAACAACCTACGCGACAGATTAGAGTCGGATGCGAAGCGCGCACCACAACAGCGAGATAGCATCTCGAAGTTAATCATTGGCCTCGAGCAACGCATATTCGATCTACGTGATGAGCGTGGCATTGTCACAAATCGCATCAACTCAATAGAGCAGGAGTGGGTACTATCGCAGTTCAACAGTCCCAATTCTACACCTGCGGAGGATAGCTGGGCAACACCTATCGAGGAGTCGGTGGTTGTTGCGACCAACTATCGCAATCTCATCGACAATAGCTGCTTTACCGAAGAATTGTCGGCTACGGACTACACAATGTTGCGCCGAGCACACGCTGCCGAAAGCGAGATAAGCGAGAAGGTTGCAGATTATCTATCGTGCTACGAGTCGATTCGTAATGTGGCCGAGGAGTATATGGCAACGGATAGCGAGGTGGTGGCAGACTCACTATACACCGTATTCGAGGAGCTGAAGCAGCATAATAAAGCTATGGACAACTATATCGAGGCATTGTGGCACGAGATTATCGACACTAAGCAATATTCGTTCAGCTACATTCTCGAGAAACAGCAGCAGCATGCTCTTTTGGATCGTATAACCAAGGATTTTGAGAAGATGCAGCGCGAATATAGCGAGTATGAGGACTACTACGTATCTAACGCTATTATGCACTACGCCATTGGCCACCCCACGCTTCTCGATACCGAGCTCAGCATTGCACGCGCTATGGATCTCAGCGAAGCGGTGGATTCACTAAGTTTGGTTGCAAAGAGTCTACAAATGCCCGACTACCGACTGGAGGATATCGAACTCGAGCGACGACTATTTATCGACTATGAGCCTATAATCTTCGGCAAGACATCGTTCTACAACAACACAAACCCTATTCCTCAGCTCAAGGTCTACGAGCGTGGCACAATATATCGCATCCTTCTCGGTCGTTTCCGCGCTATGCAGAATCTATCAATATTCAAAGGTGTACAACCACTATACATCATACGCGAAGATAATATGTATAGTTACTATGCTGGCGGTTATGCAACTCTTACCGAGGCAGATGAGGCTGCCCAGATGCTCCGCAACAAGGGCTTTAGAGCGCCTCAGGTGTGCCGTTGGGAGGATGGCACAATGACTAACCTTACGAAGGAGGCAGAGGAGACACCTAAAGATAAGCCTGCGGAGACGACAGCCAATGAGAACGTGCGCTACATGGTCGAGATTGCGACCGACTCTATCAGCGGCGATGTGCAGACTACGATAGAGGCCGTAGCTCCAGGCAAACGCATATCGCGTGCGGGCAATAAGTTTGTCATTGGTCCGTTTGTAGAGCGTAGCGAAGCCAATACGCTCGTCGATTCGCTCGAGGCGATGTTCGAGGAGCTGGAGGTTACGACAAAGGAGATCTCACTCAACTAATAGGATAACAATAGAAAAAGAGTAACAAGATATATGAGACGATTTACAACACTTCTAATCACATCACTAATCCTGGGTTGCGCTATCGTGGCGTGTAGCAAGGATGAGGTCTACAGTCTTGCAGTACCATCGAAGAGTATCTTGGTGAGCATGCCTGGTGAGACTGGCACCACCGACTTCGACAGCCACAACATCACATCTATCACGGTAACATCAACTCCTGAGGGATGGAACGTATACAACATTGACATGTATAGTGGCACTATTAGCGTTACTGCCCCATCGTCGTTCGATGACAAGGAGGTTACCGAAGGTACACTATCACTCAAGGGCTACACGCCTACGGGTGAGACCAAGAGCATCGACATCTACGTTGCGATTCTTCCCAACGCTGATGTGGACTACACGGCAGCCCCAGCAAACTGCTATATTGCCAATGCTGCCAAGACTCGCTATCGCTTCAACCCCTATGTTGGCGGCTCGGCAACGCAGCTCGACACCGACCATATCGCCCTTATCTGGGAGTCGAAGGTAGGCGTTATCAAGTATCTCGACCTGCGCAACGGCTATGCTTCGTTCTACGTTGGCGAGGAGACAGATGACGACGACCAACCTACAGGAAAGATTACTCCAGGAAATGCGCTTATCGGCGGCTATAACGCTGATGGCGAGCTTATTTGGAGCTGGCACATCTGGGTTACGAACTCTACCCCTACGACCGACACCTTTATGCTCAACGGCCGCGAGGTGATGAATATCAACCTCGGTGCCGACTGCAATAGCGAGGGTTCGAAGGTCAGCAGCGAGATTTTCCGTTCGTATGGTCTTTATTATCAGTGGGGCCGCCGCACGCCTTTCGTGGGCCCTATGGAATGGAACTTCTCGGGAAATACCGATGCACGTATGTATAACGCTAAGGAGAACGTTCTCTATCTCGCGTATGACGACTCTACCGACGAGACGGGAAATATCGCATGGGCAGAGGACAACGTACTTTCGTTTATCAAGGGCAACACAGAGAATAGCTACGATTGGCTCTACGCTGGCCATGACGACACGTTGTGGAGCTCGACCTCTAAGAGTGAGCACGATCCATGCCCTGCAGGTTGGCGTATTGCCGATGCTTCGGTCTTTGAGAACTTGACAATTGCATCTATGGACGATGATATGAGTTGGGAGGAGGCGCAGCCCATGTATGGTTGGAACCTGGAGGATATGGCAACTGGCGAGAGCCATTTCTTCACAGCTGCTGGTCGCCGCAACTACCTTGATGGTCGCCTTGACATCATCAACGATGATGACTTCCGTCCTATTCCATGGTCGGGCTACTACTGGACAGCAACCACCGACGGTGCTCAGGCAAAGGCCCTCTATTTCGACCTTAACACCGAGACTCGCACATGGAATGCTATCAACACATCGCGCTCTATGCACCGCGCTAATGCACTCCCAGTGCGCTGCGTAAGAGAGTAAGCAACAATTGAAAAAAAGCACAAAAGGCTATCACGGTAATCGTGGTAGCCTTTTGTTTGGTATGTCGCGCTGTGCTCAGCTTGTCATACTGAGTTTATCGAAGCATCTTCTCCTTGAATGGCGCATAAAAAAAACGACACGGATACGAAATCGCACCCGTGTAGCTTAAAAAAATATCAAAAAGTCTTACTCCTCTACCTCGCCTGTATAGTAGTTATAACCGACTATCACATCGGCATAATCACACCAATACTCCGACCAATCTATGTACGAAACCTGAGAACCCAAAGGTACATATATAATCAGATTTGGAGATGTGTTGCTAAACATCTTATAATCACCGAGCGGTGGATTTGTAGGCTTGCAATATACCGTTGCAAGATTACTACAAAAGGCAAAAGCTTCCTGTCCAATTGTTTTCACACTCTCAGGGATAGTGAAAACTGTAAGGCTGGTGCAATAGGCAAATGCTGCTTGTCCAATCGATGTTACACTATTACCTATATTTATACTCGCAGAGCCATCGCAATAGTAAAAAGCATAGTCTGCGATTGTTGTTACACTATCGGGAATTGTTATTTCTGTAAGTCCGTAACAATAGCAGAAAGCACTCTCGCCTATTGTTACTACACTCTCGGGAATCGTTATACTTGTCAAATTAGAGGCATAATAGAACGCCTTATCACCTATAGTTGTTACATCTGCATCAAAGGTGATAACACCCTCACACATCGCATCATCCCACTCGTGAGAAACAATATTTGCTCCGAAGGTTTCAAATGTCCAAGGAGAGTCAGTATGCGACTCAATCTTTGCCAGCGCAGCGTAGTGAATCTTTCTATTCTGTGAAGCAACCTCATCCTCTGCCTCAAAGTCGTAGCCAACGATAGCATCGGCATACTCGCTCCAGCCAGCTGCTATTTTATACTGTCGTACCGACTCCTTTGGCACATAAATGGTGCTACCTGATGCGAATACTTCACTTCCACCCAAACTTGGCGGTGTTGCAGCCTCGCAATAGACACTTGCAAGGCTGTAGCAACCCTCGTATTTGTAACCAGTTATTACTCAATATTTTGCGAGTAATAAGTCAGAAATATGGTCATAACCTTTAAGGGTGCATTCTAAAAGGTGAAGATTTAACATTTTTATTGTTTCTTAACGTTCGAAGCGTGTCAATAAAGGGCGTTTCTTCTCTTTTCAGTGTTTTTGGCAGTTTGATGTTTCCATCATTCCACGTATTCGGTACAAAGGTACGACAATTTCCAAGAATGGCAAAAGCACACTCTTATCAATCTATTATTTTGGAGGGAGTGAAATCTGCCGCTTGCCCAATTTCTCTCTGTCGAAAATAATAGCCCTCTAAAAAGAATGAAAACAGCTCTGATAATAGAGTTTTATGCACAAGGTGTTATCTATGCTGTTTTTGTTCTACTATTTCGTCAGTCGTTTATCTCCGTTGCCGGATGCAGATTCAAGCCAAGCCGATGAATAGGAAAAGGTT
>JAZRCN010000021.1:0-22950 GCA_045659765.1 Alistipes sp. | reverse complement strand
AAGTCCGATGGGTGTTTGTCTGGATTCATTCAGGTTACACTTATCGGACTGCCAACAATGGCTTTACCTAAAATGCGGGTAGAACGGAAATTTTCTTTGGGAGTTTTTTGTGAAATGAGAGAATATAAGTACCTTTGCGATACAGAAAGAGTTGTTTGATATAAGCAAAGCACAGCGTATCGGTGCGGTGGTAATGTCGCTAAATCGTTACCAACAGCTTTTGACCTCTTTATTGACCTCTGTCACTCAAATAGATACGATTTTCTTTATTATCCCCTGCAAAGATAACAAAATTATTAAAAAAAAATTGTATTTTTGTGACGATTTATCGAGATAATATGAGAGCTAACGAGCAACGACATATCCCAAAGAGAACAAACTTAGCCAATAGGACACCTCGACGTGCGCATATCGACCTAAGCTATGTCCGCAAGGAGTCTGTAGGAGAGTGGCTCTACAACCACCGCCAAGGTCTTATTGCCGTACTTATCGTCTTTATTCTTGGCGCTACTGCCCTACTCACAGCTCGTTACGATGTTGTGATTCGTCCCACAGAGTATATCGTAGAGTTTGTCGAGGAGATGCCCTCAATAGAGGAGGTCGAAAAGCTAAAACGCCAACGCGATAGACTACAAGCCGACATCGAACAGCGTATGGCAGCATTGCAGAAAGTGCAAAATAGACAATCCAACGAGATGGCCGAGTCGGCAGGTGGCGTAACCGAGCAAATGGACTACGACAGCGAGACGAAGCAGATGATGGATAAGGTTGCTTCGGACATGGCAACCAACCGCAATGCCTACAACAGCGGAGTACGCGAGGCTAAAGGCATTGGTGATGGTGGCTCGGGCGGTGGCTCGGGCGGCAAGCAGGGAAGTGGCGAACGCGGCAAGTTTGAAGGAGCAGTTACCGTAAGCTACAATTTTGACAACCCTGTACGTCACCACCGCGACCTCTACGTACCAGCCTACAGAGCAAAAAGTGGAGGTGTGGTAGTTGTGGATGTATGGCTCGACCGCAACGGCACGGTGACAGCAGCACGCATTGCCTCTTCGACAAATTCGGAGCTTAACGAACAGGCTTTGGCGGCAGCACGTCATCGTCGCACGCTATTTCGCATCGAACAGTCAGCACCGCAGTCACACCGCGGAACGATAACATATACGTTTGTAGCACAATAGCACACGGCACCTATTTTCAACAGAATAAAAATAAAAGATATATGGCAAGTGTAAATTTTCTAATACTTGGAGCATTACTTCTCTTTGTAGCGGTGCTTGCAAGTAAGGCAGCATATCGCCTTGGAGCCCCCGCCCTGCTTCTCTTCTTGGGCGTAGGTATGCTCTTTGGTTACAACAATTTTGTGCCCTTCCATTCGGCTGAGTTCGCAGAGTTTATCGGCATGATCGCCCTCTGCATCATTCTCTTCTCGGGTGGTATGGATACCCAATTCTCAGATATACGTCCCGTGCTGGGTCCTGGATTGGTAATGGCTACGGCAGGTGTTGTGCTCACAGCGTTATTTGTCGGTGGCTTTATCTTGGTCCTTGCCCCATACCTGGGCGTAGAGATGGCTGCTCCTATGGCTATCCTTCTTGCCGCGACGATGTCATCAACCGACTCGGCATCGGTATTCTCGATCCTACGTACCAAAAAGCAGGGACTTATGCAGAACCTACGTCCGCTGTTGGAGTTGGAGAGTGGTAGTAACGACCCTATGGCCTATATCCTTACGGTCATGCTTGTCGGTATCATTGCCAACGACGCAGAGCTCGACCTATTAAATGCTGTAGTTACCTTCTTTATCCAGATGACCGTAGGTGGTGCACTTGGTTATGGTTTCGGTCGCGTTACGGTGTGGCTCATCAACCGCATCAACATACGCAGCAACCCATCGCTCTACTCTGTACTGTTGCTTGCATGTGCCTTCTTCACCTATGCACTCACAACGCGCGTATATGGCAATGGTTACTTGGCAATCTACATCGCAGGTTTGGTCGTAGGCAACCATCGCATCGTCTATCGCAACATGCTAACAACCTTCTTCGATAGTTTTACGCTACTATTGCAGATCGTACTATTCCTTGTATTAGGACTTTTAGTCGATATTCATGAGTTGCTCAAACCCGAGGTCTTCTTGATGGCTATCGGCATTGGAGCCTTTATGATTCTCATTGCACGACCACTATCGACATTTATATGCCTCGCCCCATTCCGCAACTTCTCGACTAAGGCGCGTGTATACGTATCGTGGGTAGGTCTACGCGGCGCTGTGCCCATCATCTTTGCGCTATACCCTATTACTAATGGCGTAGAGGGTGCAGACTACATCTTCAACGTGGTATTCCTTGTGACAATCATATCACTCGTCGTGCAAGGCACAACCGTAAGCGGTATGGCCAACTGGCTGAAGCTATCGTACGAGGAACCTCAGCGGACCTTCAAACTCACCGTGCCCGACCACATACGTAGCGAATTTTCCGAGATTGAGGTTAATGCCTCGATGCTTAAGAAAGGCGATACGCTCAAGGATATCAAGCTCTCGGGACATACACTCGTGGTTATGGTACATCGCAACGGTAACTACTTCGTACCCCGCGGCTTTACACAGCTCTTCCCTGGCGATAAGCTTCTCGTAGTATCGGACAACAACGAAGAGATGCTCAAGCAGGTAGAGGCGCTTGGCATCAAGCATGTGATGAAGTTGTAATAAACTGATTAATAAGATTGTGCAATGTGCGATGCTATGCGTCGCACATTCTCTTTTGCTATATCCGAACGCATAGCCTCCTCGAGAGGCTGACCCTCGGGCATTGCAGCATATATAGCTGCAAAACCTCCGTCGCGCAGCTCATCACACCATGCAACACCACCTCCCACGGCAATAGCCACCCTACCTTGTTGTGTGGCTCGACGAAGTACTCCACTCGGAGCTTTGCCCATAAGCGTCTGACGATCAATGCGTCCCTCGCCCGTAACGACAAGATCGCATGCCGCAACACGCTCGTCGAAGTGTAGCATATCCAAAAGCGTATCTATACCGCTACGTAGCGTTGCTCCGAGCAGTGCAACAAGAGCAAAGCCTATACCTCCCGCAGCACCTGCACCCGCGAAGTGCGCGAAATCGTGTCCCGTGTAGGCCTCAACCGCCAAAGCATAGTTTCGTAAGCCTGCATCAAGTAGCGATATAGCATCGTCATCGCCACCCTTCTGTCGGCCATAGACGTATGCAGCACCACGCTCGCCATAGAGCGGATTATCGACATCCGAAGCTACGATAAAGGTCACATCGTTCAACCCCGACATACGCCGCGAGGCATCTATGCGACTGACCCTACTAAGATCGCGACCGCACCCCATCAACTCTTCGCCCGAAGCATCATAGAAGCGGTAACCGAGAGCTCGAAGAAGTCCCATACCGCCATCGTTCGTAGCACTTCCGCCAAGGCCGAGATATATACGTTGGCAACCACGACGAATAGCGGCTGCGATAATCTCGCCCGTACCATAAGATGTGGTTAGCAACGGGTTACGCTCCTCTGCTGCAAGCAGTGTAAGACCACTTGCCGAGGCGGTATCAACAATAGCCACCCCCTCGCTCTCGACATAGCCATACGCCGCTTCGACACTTCGGCCGAGAGGATCACTAACCAAGGCATTACATAGCTTACCCCCCAGAGCCTTGGACATAGCCTCCATCGTACCCTCGCCTCCATCGGCAATGGGTACTATATCTATGCTATCGTCAGGGCGTACCGACTGCCAGCCAGCAGCAAAAGCCTCGCCTACATCTTCGGATGATAGCGAACCTTTGAACGAGTCGAAAGCAAGAAGAATTCTCATATGGCAGACTATAATGCGTTATTGATTAGCAAATATAGGCAAAAAAATCTATCTTTGCACTATAATCAAAATATAGAAGACTATGATATCGAGAAAATATGCACTTCTAACACTGCTACTCACAATCCTTACATCCTGCACCACATCGTTTAACGAATCGCCTACAGAGATTTATAACGAGGGTGTTAGTAGAGCCCTTGCCGAGTGGCGTAGCACAACGCTCGACGATGTAACCTACGACCTACACTTTTCAATTCCCGAGGAGCGTAGCGAGGCGATACGTGGTCAGGTCACCATAAACTTCGATGTAGCCACATCCCAAGAGATTGTAATCGACTATCGCCAAGATGCAGACCACATCGTAGGTGTTATGGTCAATGGTACGGAGAGTCAATACAGCAGCAAAAACGAGCATATTATCATCCCCGAATGTGCTATACACAATGGTCATAACTCAATATGTGTCAATTTCATAGCTGGCGATCAGTCGATAAATCGCAACGACAATTTCCTCTACACGCTACTTGTTCCCGATCGTGCTCGCACGCTCTTTCCATGCTTCGACCAGCCCAACATCAAGGCTCGCTACACCCTCTCGCTCGACATTCCTGATAGGTGGGTGGCCGTGAGTAACACTGCACCTTGTACTACGCACGTAGCCGATAGCCGTAAACATATTAGCTTCAATACAACCGAACCACTTAGTACTTATCTTTTTTCGTTCGTGGCAGGCGAGCTCGACAGCCGTACCTATGACGATGGCACACATCGCTTCACGGCCTACTACCGTGAGAGCGACCCCAAGCGATTGGCACAGCTCGACACGATCTTCGAGCAGGTGGCAGCCTCGTTAGAGTGGCTGGAGGAGTATACGGCCATACCCTACCCCTTCGCGAAGTATGACCTTATAATACTCCCAGGCTTCCAATATGGTGGCATGGAGCATACAGGAGCTACGCTCTACAACGATACGCAGATGTTCCTCGGCGAGCACCCCACACCCGATGAGGAGCTACGACGCATCGAGCTTATCGCCCACGAGACGGCTCACATGTGGTTTGGCGACTACGTTACGATGGCGTGGTTCGACGATGTATGGACCAAAGAGGTCTTTGCCAACTATTTTGCAGCACGCATCACCGAGCCTCTATTTCCAGATATCAACCACCGTCTTAGCTTCATGAAGAACTACGCAGGACGCGCACTTGCCGAGGATAACACTCTCGGTACGACATCTATTCGCCAACCTTTGGACAACCTACAAAATGCAGGTCTCGTCTATGGAAATATCATATATAACAAAGCTCCTGTGATGATGCTAAAGCTCGTGGAGATCATGGGCGAAGAGGCTTTCCGCGAGGGTATTCGCGAATATTTACGAGAGTTTGCATACGGTAATGCCACATGGAATGATCTTATCGCAATCCTCGATAAGCGTTGCGATGCAGACCTTGCAGCATTCAGCGATGTATGGGTAAATAGCAAAGGCTTGCCACATATCTACTCCTCGATCGAGGGCAATGAGCTTGTCATTCGCCAAAGTGACCCCTACGATCGTGGCTTATGCTGGCCACAGAGCATACAATATGGCATCATAGCAGAGGATGGTAAGATGCAACACATCGATATCGACCTATATGGTCAGGAGGTGCGTATTCCGCTTAATATCACGCCCAAACACCTTTTGCCCAACATCGATGGTCGTGGCTATGGTCTATTTATCTTGGACGAGAAGCAGAAATCGAGGATACTTGAGGTGTGGACAACTATCGAGGATGATACAATGCGTCAGGCACTACTGATGATTCTCAAAGAGAACTACGAGTCGGGGCTTATCGCTGATGATACTTGGCGAGATATGCTCCTCGAAGCAATCAAGGGCGAGCGCAACGCACTTATCTGCTCATCGTTGTGTAGCTACCTCTACGACCCTATGCGCACCGCACCAAGTGCAAAGGCCGAAGCTAAGGCTTTCGACTTGGCCATGCACCATCCGCTAACCTCGTGCCAACGACAGCTGTTACGTACCATAGCATCGGCTGCCACATCGCAGGAGGTATGTGACAAATTGTACGAGCTCTGGTTTGTAGGCAACCATCCGCTACTTGGCGTAACAGAGTATATGAACCTCGCCTATGAGCTTGCAGTGCGCTATCCCGAGCGCTACGACCATATCGTTGAGCTACAACGTAGTCGCATCACAGATAGTGAGCGACGCCGACAGTTCGACTATATCATACGTGCATCACACCCCGACAGTGCTGTGCGTGACGCACTCTTTACCGAGCTTCTCGAGCCCGAGAATCGTCGCACCGAGCCATGGGCAGCAACCCTACTATCGCTTTTGAATCATCCGCTACGCGAGGTCGAGGCTGTGAAGTATATCCGTCCTGCTTTGGAGGAGTTACGAGAGGTGCAGCGCACGGGCGACATCTTCTTCCCACGTAACTGGGCAGGAGCCGTACTCGGCAACCACCGCTCGGCAGAGGCATACAACGAGGTGGAGATCTTCTTCGAAGACCACAGCGACTATCCTACAATGTTGAAAAATAAGATTTTACAGGCGGCACATCCTCTCTACCGCACTAAAAGAATCGGCCAACACGACTAATCATCGCTATCGGACACCACTCGTCCTATAACATCCAAGGCCATATCATAGTCGTAACCCAAGGATAGGGCATAACGAAGTAGCTTACCACGCAGTTCATACTCCGATGCTGCCTTAGTGCTACGCAGCTTACGCTGTAGTTTATCCACAAGTCGCTCAGACTGCTCATCGCTATCCAACGAGGCGAGCACCTCATCGACTATTTCACGAACCACGCCCTTCGCTCTTAGCTGGAGGGCGATTTTCTTGCGTCCCCATCCCGCCAACGACGACTTCTCGCGAGTATAGGCCTCGGCATAGCGTCTGTCGTCAATAAAGCGTTGATCTATAAGCTTCTGTAACACTCCTTGACGCTCTCCCTCAGGCACTCCCCACGTACGCATTAGGCGCATAGCATCGCCCGACGACTTCTCGCTACGGGCACATAGACGCATAAGCGATGAGAGAGCCTGAGTAGCACTCTTCGGTTTGCGCTCACGAGGTTTGCGCTCCTCGAAAGACTCTAACTCCTTCGTGCGCATATCATACGTGGTTTACCGCGAAAATCCTCGCGCAAAGTAATCTCGATATATCCCTCATTTACAAGAAGTTCGCACATCTCAGCGGCGAGTGTCTCGTAAATTTCGAAGTATAGTCGTCCTCCAATACGCAATAGCTCCTTAGAACGACGCGCAATAGCACGATAGAAGCACAAAGGATCATCATCAGGGACAAATAGGGCCATGGCTGGCTCAAAATCGGTAACATTGGGTCGCATAGCGACTCTATCAGCCTCAGGAATATATGGCGGATTTGATACCACAACATCCGCCTCGGTAATATCTTCTGCCGAAAACTCTGCAAGAGCATCGCCCTCGATAATATCCACCTGAGGAGCATATCGTTCGGCATTGCGACGAGCAATAGCCAAAGCCTCTGGTGAAAGGTCTATGCCCACAACCCTCGAACCCTTGACACGACGTGCCAAGGCAATAGCTATCGCACCACTACCCGTGCAGACGTCAATAATACGTGCCCCCTCGACCGCATCCTCAGCAATCCAAGCTACAAGCTCCTCGGTCTCGGGGCGTGGCACGAGCACACCCTCGCACACCTCCAGTTCCATATCATCAAACGAAGCCTCTCCCAATATATATTGAACTGGTCGCCAACGAGATATATCCTCAACAATAGAGTCTAAATCGGGGATTATAGCCTCTGCCATAGGCTCTACAATAAATGCACTACGCGAAATACCGCACTTCGCAAGAAGTATCATCTCGGCAATCGTGCGCGCCTCAGCCTCGCCATACAATGGCGCAGCAGCTTCATACAACGTATCGAATATTTCGCGTCGTGTAGACATATCGTTATGCTCTGAGTTTTAGATCCGCAAGTGCCAAAGCTACCATAGCCTCAACAACCACCGCAGCACGACGAGCTATGCAACTATCGTGACGGCCTCCAACACGCAATGGAGCGCACTCGCCACGCTCGAAGTCGTAGGTACTCTGCTCCTTAGCGATGCTTGGCGTTGGCTTAAGCGCCACACGCACAACAATATCGTTGCCGTTGCTGATACCGCCATTTATGCCACCTTCGTTATTTGTTGCCGTGAGACCCGAAGCATCGACAATAGCATCGTTACGCTCCGAGCCATACTTTGCCACGCCAGCAAAGCCATCACCAAACTCAACACCCTTAACCCCAGGTATGGAGAATAACAGATGCGACACCACGCTCTCTACCGAGTCGAAAAAAGGCTCTCCCAAAGAGCATGGGACACCCATAGCTCGACATTCGACAATGCCTCCTACCGAATCGCCCATACGTGCTGCCTCGGCTATAACCTCATCGAAGCGCTCCGCATCGCGCTCTGCACCCACCTGCACTAAGCGTGTATCATAACTGATATTGGCAAGTATCTGCTTGGCAACAACACCTGCTGCGACCAATGCCACGGTCATACGTCCCGAGGCCATACCTCCACCTGCAAGGCTATACTCTGGGCCATACTTACGGCGCTGTACAAGATCGGCGTGCGAGGGGCGTGGCTGACGCTCAAATGCTGAGTAGTCGCCCGAGCGGGTATCACTATTTTTGAATTTTAGGGCAATAGGTGCGCCCGTAGCTCTATTTTCGCTATCTAAACCCTCAATGATAGGCACATCGCTCTCACGACGTGGCGTATCGCCACGTAACGAAGCCCTACGACGCGACAAATCGTCCTCAAAAAGAGCCGCATCGAGAAGCAATCCCGCAGGGACACCCTCGATGACAACCCCTACCTCAGGGGCATGCGACGAGCCGTAAATCTCGACACGCAATATCTCTCCAAACTTATTATTCACCCTGCGATTGTAACAATTCTAAGTCTTCGAAGAATGTAGGATAGCTCTTAGCCACACACTCTCTATTCTTTATCTGCAGCTCCTCATCAAGGCGCAACGCAGTAACAGCCAACGACATAGCTATACGATGATCATCATGACTATCGACCTCCGCAGCACGAGGCTTGCCACCCACCACTCGCATAACATCTTCGTCGTAATCCAACTCAATATCAATTCCGAGCTTGGTGTACTCCTCGCGTAGCACCTCACCACGATCGCTCTCCTTACCTCTAAGGCGCTTGATACCATACAGCGTAGAAACGCCCTCCGAGGCTGCTGCAAGGGCTACAAGTGCGGGGAATAGATCGGGGCACTGCGTAGCATCGAACGTAAAGGCCCTCAGTTCGCGGTGTGCTACCGTGATGCTATCCTCTTCGATAACAATCGATGCGCCTACACGCTCCAGAGCGCGACATATAGCCGTATCGGCCTGACGCGAGAGCATACTCAAGTTACGCAGCGTAACCTCGCCTGCGATAGCCGCAGCAACCATAATCATAGCCGCAGCACTCCAATCGCTCTCGATGGTATAATCAACAGGTTGATAATGCTGACCTCCTTCGATGTAGAACTGAGTATAATCGCCCTCGTGGTAAAGCACCTCCACGCCAAAGCGCTTCAGTGTATCGAGGGTCATATCTATATATGGTGTCGATACCGCACCCTCAACCTCGATAGTCGTATCGCGCAGAGCCATGGGAAGGGCTATAAGCAGACCCGTAACAAACTGCGACGACATACGACCATCAACCGTAACACGACCACCTCGCATAGGGCCACACACCTCGATAGGCAGACGACCACCGCCGTCGCGCACCTCGACGCCCAACTCCTTCAAAGGCTCGACCATCATCGACATTGGACGATGCAAAAGCGTACCCTCACCATCGATGACCATAGATGCAGACTGCAAGGCTGCAATAGGCGTGAAAAGACGAGCCGCAAGACCCGACTCGCCGACATTTAGTCGCTCAACACGGGGCTTAAGACCGCCATCTACTACAAGTGTGTTTTCGTTGATAATCTCGACATTAGCACCGAGAGCACGAACTGCCTCGATAGCCGAGCGGGTGTCGCGGCATAGCTCTATGCCACGAAGTGTCGAGCGGCCCTCGGCAAGAAGTGCCGCGGCCAAAGCTCGCTGTGCGTAACTCTTAGAACATGGGGGCGTAATGCTTCCCCTCAACCTCTTCCCTAAAGGGACTGAACTATCCATATATAATATTATTCGTTTTGTCTATCCTGCTCCTCGTCTGCCACCGACTCAATCTCTGGCTGGGCCTCCGTTGCTACATCAGTTACTACATCCGTTGTGATCTCAGTCTCCGATGCGACAGACTCATTCTGTGCTGTCTGCAACTCCTCTACCAAAGTATCGACCGCAGCGAGCTCCTCCACCAGAGCCTCAACTCTCTCCTCACCGAGCAAACCTTCCGCGCGCTCTTCATCAAGCTGCTCATCCGTAGCCTCCTCTTCGCTTGCAAAGTGACCCAAAGCACGCAATGCCTCCTGACGCTCACGCTCCTCTCTCTCCTTACGCTCACGAGCAATCTGTGGCGAAGTACGCAACTCAAAGTTGCTACCCAGATATACGCGGCGCACCATTTCGTCGGCAGCCAAATCCTCGGCCGTACCCGTCTTCAGAATCTTACCCTCGTAGAGCAGATATGTACGGTCTGTAATAGCCAACGTCTCATCTACGTTGTGATCGGTGATGATAACACCGATATTCTTATCCTTAAGCGTACCTACGATACTCTGAATATCCTCCACAGCAATAGGATCGACACCCGCAAATGGCTCGTCGAGGAGGATGAACGATGGATTGATTGCCACGGCACGTGCTATCTCGGTACGACGACGCTCACCACCCGAGAGCTGATTACCGTAGCTCTTACGCACCTTCTGTAGGCGGAACTCCTCGATAAGCTCCTCGCAGCGTTGCTTCTGATATTGCTTCGAGAAGTTGGTCATCTCCAATACGGCGCGAATATTGTCCTCTACGGTCAAGCGACGAAACACCGAAGCCTCCTGAGCGAGGTAACCGACACCCATCTGGGCACGTTTATATACGGGTAGGCTGGTAATATCTGTAACCTTGCCGTTGTCATCCTCGAGGAATATGCGTCCCTCGTTAGGTTTGATAAGTCCCACTATCATATAGAAGGTTGTGGTCTTACCGGCACCATTAGGGCCAAGCAATCCTACGATCTCTCCCTGGCGCACATCTATCGAGACGTGATTAACGACAGTACGTGATTTATAGGATTTTATCAGTTCGCTGGTGAATAGTCGCATATCGTTTTTTACTTTTTTTACAAATTTTTCACAAAGTTATCACTATTTTTTCAAAAAAATATATTATATTTGAGTAAAATTTTTCAGAGCAAAAATTATGAGTACCGAAGAGAGAGATTTGTTGCACGAAAAATTGCACGAATATTTTGGTTTTACATCATTCAAAGGCAACCAAGAGGCTGTCATTCGCAACGTCCTTTCTGGCAAGGATACATTTGTCCTAATGCCCACTGGAGGCGGTAAATCGTTGTGTTATCAGCTCCCTGCTCTCATCATGGATGGCGTGGCTATTGTCATATCGCCACTTATTGCGCTGATGAAGAATCAGGTGGATGCGATGCGTACCTTCTCGACAGAGTCGGGCATCGCACACTTCCTCAACTCATCGCTCAATAAGTCGGCTATTGCACAGGTGCGCCAGGATGTTTTGGAGGGACGTACCAAGTTGCTCTACTTCGCTCCCGAGTCACTAACCAAGGAGGACAACATCGCCTTCTTGCGCAAGATAAAGATTTCGTTCTACGCCATCGACGAGGCACACTGTATCTCGGAGTGGGGTCATGACTTCCGTCCTGAGTATCGACGCATACGCCCCATTATCAACGATATAGGCACTGCTCCGTTGATTGCCCTCACCGCTACGGCTACGCCCAAGGTACAGATGGATATTCAGAAGAACCTCGGAATGACCGATGCTTCGGTGTTCCGTTCTTCGTTCAACCGTCCCAACCTCTACTACGAGCTACGCCCAAAGCACAATGTCGATCACGACATCATCCGCTTCATCAAGCAGAACGAGGGTAAGAGCGGTATCATCTACTGTCTGAGCCGCAAAAAGGTGGAGGAGTTGGCAGAGTTGCTTATGGCAAACGGCATTAAGGCGTTGGCCTACCATGCTGGTATGGATGCGCAGACTCGTGCCGACAATCAGGATGCCTTCCTACACGAGAGAGTAGATGTTATTGTCGCTACGATTGCCTTTGGTATGGGTATCGACAAGCCCGATGTAAGATATGTAATACATTACGACATTCCCAAGTCGTTGGAGGGATACTATCAGGAGACAGGACGTGCTGGTCGTGATGGTGGCGAGGGTCACTGTCTAACGTTCTATAGCTACAAGGACATACAGAAGCTCGAGAAGTTTATGCAGGGTAAGCCTGTTGCTGAGCAGGAGATTGGCAAGTTATTGCTTCTCGAGACTGTATCCTATGCCGAGAGCTCGATGTGTCGTCGCAAGTCGTTGCTACACTACTTTGGCGAGGAGTATGGCGAGACTAATTGCAACAACTGTGACAACTGCTGCAACCCCAAACCTAAGGTGGAGGCTCGCGAGGAGATGCAACTTGCACTTGAGACGTTGCAGGAGATTGGCGATAAGTTCAAGATCGACCATCTCGTAGCAGTGCTTATGGGTAAGGTTACGGCGATGATCAAGAGCTATGGCCACAACAAGCTCGAGATATTTGGCGCTGGTGCTGATAAGGATGTACGTTTTTGGAACGCCGTTATTCGCCAGTCGTTGATTATGGGTTTGATAGACAAGAACATTGAAAATTATGGTCTTATATCTATCAACACGCACGGCGAGAAGTTTATCAAGTCGCCTAAGAGTGTTACGATCACCCTTGACCACGACTACGACACCGAGGAGGAGAACTCACCAGCTGCTGCGATGAAGGGTGGCGGTGCAGCCGATGAGGAGCTCTTCGCGATGCTTAAGGATTTGCGTCGCAAGGTGGCTAAGCAGAACGACCTACCTCCATACGTCATCTTCCAGGATCCATCGCTCGAGGATATGTCTATACAGTATCCTATCACTATGGAGGAGATGCAAACAATCCAGGGTGTAGGTGCTGGTAAGGCCCAGAAGTTCGGTGCTGAGTTTATCAAACTTATCAAGGCCTATGTCGAGGAGAAGGAGATTATCCGTCCTCAGGACTTGGTGGTGCGCTCGGTTGCAAGCAAGTCGAACAACAAGATATTTATCATCCAGTCTATCGACCGCAAGATGGACTTCGAGGATATCGCGCGCGCACGTAACTTAGATATGGATGAGCTTCTCACCGAGATTGAGGCTATTGTCAATTCGGGAACACGTCTCGATATTCAGTACTACCTCAATACGCTTATGGATGAGGATAAGGTGAACGACATCTATCTCTACTTCAAGGAGGATGCCGAGACCGACTCTATGGAGGATGCCCTCGAGGAGCTTGGCTCGGAGTATAGCGAGGAGGAGATCCGTTTGGTACGTATCAAATTTATATCAGAAGTAGCGAACTAATGGCTGAGGTAAGAGCAAAAAAGGCACTCGGCCAGCACTTCCTGACCGACCTAAACATAGCCCGCAAGATTGCCACGTCACTCTCGGGTGGTAGCGAGGAGCATCCCGACAAGGTGTTGGAGGTGGGTTGCGGCATGGGTGTACTCACACAGTTTATGCTTGAGCGTAAGGATGTTGTGACCTATGGTGCCGAGATTGATAGCGAGTCGGTGGAGTATCTCCACAACCACTTCCCCGAGTTTAGCGAGAGGCTTACGGAGGGCGACTTCCTCAAGATGGATCTTCGTGCAACGTATGGCGATAGGCTCAAGATTATCGGTAACTTCCCCTACAATATCTCATCACAGATATTTTTCAAGGTGTTGGAGAACCGCGATATTGTTCCCGAGTGCGTAGGCATGATACAGAAGGAGGTGGCCGTGCGTCTTGCCGAGCCCCCAGGCTCTAAGGAGTATGGCATCTTGAGTGTGCTACTTCAGGCATGGTACGACATAGAGTATCTCTTTACGGTTGGCGAGAAGGTATTTAATCCTCCCCCAAAGGTTAAGAGTGCCGTGATTCGATTGGTGCGTAACAACACTCAGAAGTTGGATTGCGACGAGCAGCTTTTCATCAAGGTTGTAAAGGCCTCGTTTGGTCAGCGTCGCAAGATGATACGCAACTCGCTCAAGGCCGTATTTGGCAATTTCAATGGCGAGGAGCACCGCTTCTTTAGCATGCGTGCCGAGCAGCTATCGGTTGCCGACTTCGTAGAACTCACACAGTGGGTAGACACACACAAATAGTTTAAAATTAACAAATTAGAATATATGAAGAAGGTATTAATGATTCTTGCAGCGTGCGCACTATTTGCCGCTTGCAACAGCGTAGAGCGCGAGGCTATTGATCGCCTTGCAGAGATTGATGCAGCATGGAAGGCTGGCAACATTGAGCTTGCCGAGCAGCTAACAGCCGAAATAGAGGTGTGGGAGAACTCTCTCTCGGATGAGGACAAGGCCAAGGTTGGCAAGGCCGTAAAGGAGTGGGCTCTGAAGAATATCGTTATCACCACGCCTGAGGCTGAGTAAAACAAAATAGTGTGCTCAAAATGTTTGGAGCACACTATTTTTTTACAATAAGTTCTACAAGAGAGGATGGTTTAAGGGCGTATTACACCATGATTTGTTATGCGTAGCACGCGCTGCGAGGCATAGCTATCGACGATGGCATAGCAGGTCACAACCTCCGTCGGAATATTCTCCATGCGATAGTCGCAGTCGCCATCTACAACAACGCCTATCACACCCGTATCATCCTCGGCATAGCGCAGCGTGGTGATATATCTTCCCGTTTCTATATCCTCGTCACACCACCTTAGGCCATCTTCGGCCTCGGTAAAGCGTATATTCTCGATACGCACCAAGCAGTTCATATCCAGGGGTTCTATTTCAGCTATTGTACGCCTACGCGACACGGGCATATCATCAGGCAGAGTCACACTCTTTACAACATTGCGTAACTCCTCGCTTGCGACTCTATCGACAACATAGTGCGACGTAGGCTCCGAGCCAAGCACAATCTTCTCGCCCTCACGACCCAGCCACAATCCTGAACAACGTATTGCCACCTCGCTATAGAGGGGTATTTCAAGGTCTACATAATCTACGTCAATCTTTAGCTCGACACCCGCCGTATCGTCCATAATGGCAATAGCTCTATTTAGCTCTCCGAGTTTATCGTTGGCAACCACACGTCCAACAATTATCAGATCCTCCTTGATAGCCTCGGCCTGCGACATACACAACGACTTTAGATAGGCTATCGACACCTCGCGACCTTCGTATCTCGATTCATCTTCGAGCGAAGATGCGCACGAAGTTAGCAAGATGGCGCACAATAGCCCCATAATTGCACTAATAAGGTGTACAGTCTGTTTCATAGCGCATCTTTAGTTGGTAACACTCCTTACCACCATTATATCGTCCCCACTGCACAAGGCCACGTAGCGTAACCTCTCCCGAGGGTATATACCTCTCGGCATAGCGAGCATAGCTACGTGTATACACAGCCACAGAGTCGCCATGCTCATCCTTAAACATTGCGTACCCTCCCCATAGAGCATCCTCCAGCTGTTCGCCTGCATGCGTATCTACCGACGAGGAGGCGACCAGATGTAGTCCCCCAATCTCTACAAAGCGTCCAAGATCTGCATCACTCAGCTCCTTAATTGCTCGACGCATAGCCCTAATATCGACAACCTCCGTTCCTCGCCTGACAACACGATCAGCCGCCTCACGCGAGCCGAGATACTCTACAGCATAACTCTCATACTCCTCAGCCCGACGACCAATCTGCAACACTCCATAGGAATAGGCGGCATAGCAATCTCTTAGACACAACGCTACACGCAGTCCCATAGGATAGGTCGCATGAAGAGGTGTAAGACCCATCATCACCTCCACTGCTGCAGTGCCATCATCGACAACCAGCGTACGGTAGAAGTTATCATCCTCATCCGAAGATATGACATATCCCTCGACAACGACATCCTCGGCTATAAGTGCCGAACGATTGCCGACAATTTCATCACGGAGACGCTCCATTGTGGTAGTGGCCATAGGCATCAGGCCACCAAGCGCAGGTTCTGCCATGTCGCTACAACCAAGCACCAAGAGAAGCGGTATGAGAAATAGTCTATACATATATATATTAAAAGAATGGGGTGCCTAAACACCCCTACTTATAAGAAGATTTATTACAAGAGTCTATATTGTCCTTGCCGCCCGACTTCCTGCTACTTCTCGCGCTGCTCTACCCACGAATCCTTCAAACCCAAGAAGTAGAGGATACCATCAAGACCTACTGTAGATAGCGACTGACGCGCCGTAGCTCGCACCTTAGGCTTTGCATGGAAGGCGATACCCAAGCCTGCGATATTGAGCATATGGAGGTCGTTAGCACCATCACCCACAGCTACAGACTGCTGAATATCGATATTCTCGAACTGACACAACAGACGCAAAAGCTCCGCCTTACGCTTACCATCAACAATTTCGCCCGTGTAGCGGCCCGTAAGCTTACCATTCTCCACCTCCAACTCGTTGGCGTAGACATAGTCGAAGCCATAGCGACGCTTCAGATAGTTGCCGAAATATGTAAAACCACCCGAAAGGATTGCAGTCTTATAACCCACACGCTTGAGGATGGTCATCATGCGGTCAAGGCCCTCTGTGATAGGCAAATTCACTGCAATGTCCTCCATAACGCTCTCGTCCAAGCCCTTCAACAGAGCAACACGCTCCTTGAAGCTCTCGCGAAAATCTATCTCGCCACGCATAGCACGCTCCGTAATGTCGCGTACCTGCTCGCCAACACCTGCACGATCAGCCAACTCGTCGATAACCTCCGTGCGGATTAGCGTAGAGTCCATATCGAAACATATCAAGCGGCGTGAACGACGGAAGATACCATCCTCCTGGAACGAGATATCCACCTCGCCAGTGTCGATAAGCTCCAAAAAGGCATTCTGGATGCGGCTCTTATCCTCCAACGTTCCACGTACCGAGAACTCAACACTCATCTTAGGTGCTCGCTCATCCTCATCCAAAGGCACACGACCCGTCAGACGCTTGATCATATCGATATTGAGGCCCTCGTCGCAGATAGCCTTCGTAGCCTTCGAGATATGCTCTGCCGTAATCATACGACCTACCAACGTGATGATATAGCGGTTCTTACCCTGTGCCGACACCCAGTTGCTATACTCCTCCGCCGTAATTGGCGTGAAACGTATGGCAATGTTCATCTCCGAGGCCTTGAACAGAAGTTCCTTCATAATCGTACCCGAAGACTCAGGTGTAGTCATAAACAGGATACCAAGAGTCAGCGAACGGTGAATATTCGCCTGACCGATATCGAGAATGAAGGCATCGTGACGCGCCAAAATCTCGGTAAGTTCCGATGTCAGACCTGGCTTATCCTCGCCCGAAATGTTAATCTGAATAATCTCTATGTTATCCTGCTTCATTATTTTAAGCTATTAAATTTTTAACGTACCTACAAATATACGAAATTTTGCAAAAAATAATTAACTTTGTAGCGTTAAATTTTTGTTAAGCATTTAATACAATCTTATAAAGTATGGAATTGAAAGATATTTTGGCTATCTCTGGACAGCCCGGTTTGTATAAGTATGTAGCACAGTCTATGCGTGGTGTCATCGTTGAGTCGCTCATCGACGGCAAGCGAATGAATGCTGCTGTAACATCTCGCGTTAGCGCACTTACAGAGATTTCGATGTTCACCGAGGGTGAGGATATCGCCTTGGCTGACGTATTCACCAACATCTGGAACTATACAGGCGGTAAGGAGATCATCTCACACAAGGAGTCTGGTGCTAAGATCGAGGCTGAGTTCGCAAAGGTACTCCCTGAGTATGACCGCGAGCGCGTACACCTCTCAGATATGAAGAAGTGCTTCGCATGGTACAACATCCTCGTTAAGGCTGGCTTCACAGAGTTCAAGCTCCCCGAGATGGAGAGTGAGGAGTAGTCATTAGCAATCCCAAATAGCAAGAGGTGCCCGAATTAACGGACACCTCTTATTTCTTTCACACACCACGCCCTCTATAGCGTCGCCCAGAACTCCTTGAATTCGTCGTAAGTGACATAACCTTTTAGATAGTTAATCGGCGACTCATCGTAGAACTTACAACGATATATCTCATCCTCATAGCCCACATCGAGAACAAAATCGGACTTTCCGCGCAATACTAACTCTCGGCTTGCGATGTCGTAGTAGAGAATTACCACATCATATACCATATCATCACGAGTCATAGTTAGCCTGTTATTCTCAGCATCGTAGCTCCACGCACCGCGACAATGCCAACCAAAGCAGTTTGCTGCCACAGCCGCCTCGTAGTAGTCGTTACGCTTATATATAGAGCGTTTCGTTACATACGAGCCATCCTCATAAGCAAACATATCACCGTTGAACGACACCTCCTTAAAATTCTCGTATAAGGTATATATACCCCAGCCCCAATAATCCAAATCACTCGATGTTCCAAATCTATCCTCGACATTGAGGCGCATAGTTGTTAGCATCTCGACAAAGGCCTCGTCATCAATATCCTCTGCCTGCTGCTTATCCAACAATGCTATACATTCGCGCATCTTCTCTTGCGCAGCGGCACCATTGTAAGGCATATCCTTACCCTCGAACATCTCAAACTTCTCGTGGTACTCATCAACTAAGGCCATATACTCCTCATACGAAATCTCGTAGCCGTTCAAGTACTCATCCTTACCCTCGACAAACTCAAATCTGTACAACTCCATAGGAGTACTACACCTATAGTCTGGATCGTTGTAGAGCCACATTGGATATACAAAGCCCTCCAATACTGCACATTCACCATCGAAGTATAGCACCTTAGCAGCATACTTCATATCCTCGCTGGTGTAGAGCATATCATTCTCGGCATCGTAGTGCCACACGCCACGCGAGCTCCAGCCGTCGTAACCTAACTCATGAATATAGGCCTCCTCTGCGATAAATGCGCATGATGGATGATGGCGTATCGCAAATGTTGAATCGTCGTACATGGCCAGACTATAACGCATCGTACCACCAACCCAATCACTCGCATCAGACCAACAGTCCGTAGGCTCTCCCTCGTAAGGCTCAGGATCGTGAATGTACATAAAACGCTCCGTGCACGAGAAGATATACTCGTCGAGTAGCTGCACAAAACCTGCATCGTCAATTTCTCCCTTCTGCTCATTGATTAACTTAAGCAGAGCAATCATATTTGCACGACTATCTGCTTGATAATCCTCATAGGGGAGAACAGCACCTTTGTAGGTAGTATACTCATTGTAGTTATTCTTGCCTTTGCCTGGCTCGACACCAGGTATATCCGCAATATCACTCAACTCACCAAACGGAGCACTGCACGCAACGAGTGCAAACCCAACTAAAATTAAAAATAGCTTTCTCATAAACGTAGGTATTTTAGTTAATAATCATCGCTCTATATAATATATAGGTATCACCGCTATTTGTAGCAAATTACCTCAATATCCTATTTTCATCCACCTTGTTCTATTGCAAAGTTAGAGTAAAAGATACTCTCAACAAAATTTTCAAGACTGTTTTTTTTTCCAGAAAGCACTCTAAACCCTACTGATTATCAAGCAGTTACACATGGTAATTTTGAAAGTTTTTCAACTTATTGATTATCAATAAGTTGCGCGCGTACATCAATACACTTATAATTATACGATATAATATATTGACAATCAAGTATTTAAGCATAAAACTTAATCTTATCTCAGAACAGAGCCTTATTAATCCAGATTAATGATATAGGTACTAAGATATGCCTTAACAATTTTTAACAAAAGCCTTAACACTCTTTAACATAAATTTATTGATTCCCGAAATAGCATACTCTAACTTTGTAGTAGCTTAAATCAATTAAGATATGAAAAGGTTATTATCTTTATTATGGCTTATGAGTTGTGCGATTAGCCTATCTGCGCAAGTTACCATATCTGGACAAATACGAGAGAAGGACTCCGACAAGGGTGTAGCAGATGTTAATGTAATGTTACAAAATGACAATTGCACGTTGTTATATGACTATGCGATAAGTGATGCTGATGGCACTTACTCGGTATCATATAGCGGCGATGACCAGACAATCAAAATTATTATTACAGGCTTTAATATAAAAGGAGAATCTAAGAGCATTATAGTAAAATCACAACAAGTAGATTTCGAAGTTGAGTACTCGGCATTGGAAATCAGAGAGATTGTGGTAAATGCAGAGTCGGTACATAGACAGGCCGACACGCTAACGTACAATGTATCGAGCTTTATAAATATTACAGACCGCTCAATTGGCGATGTCCTACGCAAGATGCCAGGACTTTCAGTCACAGAATCGGGCGAGGTGAAGTACAATGGCAAGCCCATCAGTAAGTTCTATATCGAGGGGTTAGATATGTTGCGCGGTAGTTATGGCATTGCCACAAACAACATTCGCGCCGAGGATATTGCTCGCGTGGAAGTTTACGAGAATCACGAGGCAATAAAGTCACTGCGAGGTGTCACTATGCCAACGCAAGCGGCACTCAACATACGTCTGAAAGAGGGTGTAAAGGGGACGTGGAATGGCACACTACAACTCGGAGGCGGATATCAGCCGTGGATGTGGAATGGCGAGGCTATTGCTATGTTCTTTAGTCGCAAGTTCCAAACCCTAAATATCTTTAAAACTAACAATATGGGCGAAGATGTATCGCGTGAGTTTCGTTCGCACTACGGCGGTTTTGGTGGTGTGGAGTCAATGCTCGGCATACATAAGCCAACAGCACCCAACATCAGACAGGATAGGTACCTTAATAACAATGTTTTTGCATCCTCCATAAATACTATATCGAAGTTAGGTTCAGAACTTACCTTCTCGGTGAATGCCAACTATTTGCACGATATGCAACACTCAAAAGGCAGCTCCGTTACCACATATAATCTACCCAATAGCACTCCTATAACTATTCGTGAGGCTACTACGGCGAGCCATCTCGTTGATATATGCGACTTCACTGCGCAGCTGGAGTCAAACACCGAGCAACACTATCTAAATGAGCGTATATCATTTGCAGGAGTGTGGAATAGGGATAATGGTGTGGTAGATAGTGATGGTCAGATTATCTCGCAGTATTTCAAACTGCCAAAAATATCTGTTGGTAACAACTTAAACATCGCAAGGCGTTGGGATAAGTGGATTATAAACTTCTACTCGGACATCAACTACGACACGCAGCCCGCTGTACTCGAGGTTCGCCCGATGATGTTTGAAGAGGTCATAGAGGATGATGATGAGCATCCGAATGCAGTGCAGACACTATATGGTCGTAGGTTTATGGCAAATAACAATATGCAAACAACCTATAAATTGCGTCGCTGGAGCTTTATGCTCACCACACAGCTCAATGCTAATGTTGAGTGGATGAAGTCGTCGCTAAATGCGATGTCAGATAGTGGCTATACACTCCCTGCTCCTATCTCACTTCGAAACGATATATTTTGGTCGAGGTATGACATCGCAGTAACACCATCAGTGCAGTACTCGCTTGGCCAGAAGTTGGTTATTCAGGCAGATGTACCACTCGACCTTATGTGGCTGAGATCTGCGAGTAGAATAGAGCAAACCACGATTGCCAACAAAACAAAATTGATATGCTCGCCATCGGTTTCGCTTAATAGCAACATCACACACAACCTTAAGTTATCAGCACAAGCTGGCTACAACGAGTTTTATGGTACACTCTACGACTCATACCCTGGCTACATAATGACCGACTATCGTGTCATACAGCGTAAAGATGGAGATATCAGCAGAACGCAGTACCAAAATTACACTCTGTCGCTATCTTATGGTAATGCAATAGATGTGCTCTTCGCGAATTTTGATGCTGGCTACTTTATTTCTCATCGAAACTTGATGTATAACACCTCCTACCGAGGGTTGTTAAGCGAGATAGAGGCGGTGGATATACCCTCACGCTCAAATGGATATAGTGCGAGTGGAAATATTAGCAAGCGTTTTGATGTAATTGGTACAACTGCAACGCTGTCGGGAGGCTGGACGCAGACCTGGTCGCAACTGCTACGCGATAATGAGTTGATATTGTCGGATTATCGTATGCTCAATGGCGAGCTAAAACTCAACACGCGCTTTACGCGTGCTGTGCGACTCGACTATGTAGCGGCATATAATAGAGGTATCTCATATATCGATGATGAGCAACTATCTGCAATAGATATTTTTAAGCAGAGAGCCGACCTTGACTTTATCATCGCTGAGAAAGTGATATGTCGCCTCGGCGCAGAGCACTATCTAAATACCTCAATTGAGGGTCGTAGTCGGAATGCTCTATTTGTTGATGCGAGTGTGAGGCTCAAAGCTAAGCGAGTGGAGTACTCCATTGAGGCTCGTAATATCCTAAACAACAGAGTATTTGTTAATACCACTAATAACGATATCACTGGATATGTCTATTCTTACGAACTCCGTCCAGCATCTATAGTATTCAAAATAAGATTCAGTCTAAAATAGTTGATTATGAGGCATCTTACTCTATTTTTTGCAATTCTCATTGCCCTCACGGCGAGTGCACAGCGTACATCGGTAAAAATCATTGCTGAGCAGGACAATGGTATGGCCTATGTTCAAGGATATGAATACGATGGCAGCTGCGAGTTTGTGTTTAAGGATAGCTGTCGCGTGAAGTGTGGTCGTGGCACTCTATCTTTTACGATGGATGATGACACTGATGTGACAATGTTGTTAGTAACAGATAAGCAGAAGACTATGCACCGACTAACTATCGGGCCAGGCGATTCAGTTGTGCTTAACTATACCGATAGCAACATGACCATTGTTGAGGATAAGAGAAAGTTTCGAGAAGAGTATGCTCGTGTTCAAGCTATTAGGGGGAAATATAATGACTTGCGAGAAAGACTTAATAACGAACGCTACGGTAGTC
>JAZRCN010000020.1:0-13313 GCA_045659765.1 Alistipes sp. | reverse complement strand
CTTTGTTCATTTGCAATACATCTTCGAAAGATGCCCTGTTTCAGCGGTTTACTTTCAAAAGTCTTATTTACCCTTTGCTCTCGTAATTTTTAGGCTTAATTACGACCTCGATGTAGTCTTCTATGTAGGATTTTGCAATTTTCGTAAAAACTAACACTGAAAATCAATCAGTTAAAAATTAAAATACCTATCCCATATGGGCAGCCTTAACTAATTTTTATAATTATCTCATCTGACAATTATCGCGTTTACGAGGCGCATGCCAGCGCGGGTGTTCAGACGATTCATTATCTCCTCGCGGTGGTAGAATAGCTCCTGGCGGAG
Source organism: Alistipes sp. (assembly GCA_045659765.1). GTDB lineage: Bacteria > Bacteroidota > Bacteroidia > Bacteroidales > Rikenellaceae > Alistipes. The sequence continues at coordinate 12,989 of JAZRCN010000020.1, read as the reverse complement.
TACGCTCGAGGCCATGCGAACGTGTAGAATGTGATTGTCAAGACGTAACTCGATGGTGTGATCTGCGGCATACACACCCACCACTTCGCGCCAATAGTCGGGTAGGTGTCCTTCGGCGAGCTTCGCTGCGACGTATGGTCGCTTGAAGAACTCCTCCAATACCTCGCCAATTCTTACGGTATTACTTCGTTTCATCGCTCTATACCTCCCTCTTTTACGTGGAATAGACGATACTCCGCACCTGCCTCGCTTAAGGTGTGCTGTAGGCGATGTTTATTGCAGTCGGTGATGAATATTTGTCCGAAGATCTCTCCTCCGACAAGACGCAATAATTCAGCTACGCGCTGCATGTCGAGCTTGTCGAAGAGGTCGTCAAGGAGTAGCATAGGTCGCTCCTGCCCGTTCTCGGCAAGGAGTCGATACTCGGCAAGCTTTAAGGCTATGAGAAAGGATTTTTGCTGTCCCTGAGATCCGAACTTACGTAGCGGAAAGCCCGCAATCGAGAATAGCACGTCGTCGCGATGTACGCCCGATGTGGTGAACTCGTTGGCAAAGTCTTTGCGGCGTGAGGCGAGCAGCAACTCTGCAAGTGGGGTAGTTTGCAGCTCGGAACGATACTCCATATCTATCGTTTCGCGCTCGTTCGAAAGTAGAGAGTAGTAGTGCTCCACGAGTGGGCGCATACGCTCGATAACCTCGGTGCGTACCGTGAATATGGTCTCGGCAGCGATGCTCATTATCTGGTCGTAGATGAGTAGCATCTCCTCCGAGGGGTTCATCTTCAGAAGCTTGTTGCGCTCGGCAAGTGCTGTATTGTAGCGCATGAGCGCCGCGAGGTAGCCACGGTCGAGGTGTGAAAGTAGACGGTTGAAGTAGCGACGACGCTCCTCGGCCGAGTCGCTGATTAGCGAGCTGTCGGCAGGCGATACCACGACAATAGGTATGCATCCCACGTGATCCGATAGTTTGTCGTACTCTTTGCCGTTGCGTTTCAGTGTTTTACCGCTGCGGCGGGCATAGGAACATACGACCTGCTCGGGGCGGTCGTCATCGCGTTTGAAGCCGCCGTCGATAAGGAAAAAATCCTCATCGTGGCGCACGCTCTGCGTATCGGTTATGGTGTGCATCGAACGTGCCGAGGAGAGGTAGTGTATGGCATCGAGGATGTTGGTCTTACCTGCGCCATTGTGCCCTACGAAGCAGTTTATACCCTCGGAGAGCTCCAAACGCTCCTCTGCGATGTTCTTGAAGTTTATTATCGATAGATTCTCGAGTCTCATACGCTTTTCTTTATCGAACAAAAATACCACTTTTTGCGCTTTGGTGCAAGCTAATTTGTTAAATAGCGTTTTTTTTCGTGCTAAAGCTATGAAATTAGAACTATTTGTTTTAATTTTGCAGGTTGAATTGCATAACGCAAAGGCACAATATTGGCAAACGTAATAATTAAAAACATAAACTAACTATGACAAACAAAGTACATCAGCCCGAGAACGACATTATGGTAGAGACCAAAGGTAAGTTGGAACTCTTCTTTGACAAGTATGGTAACAAGCTCCTTACAGGTCTTGGTTGCATCACAGTTATCGCTATTGGCTTCTTCCTCGTATCAAGCATCGCTGAGAACCGCAATGCTAAGCGTGAGGCTATGGCCGACGCAGCTTTGGCAGTGGCGCTCAATGGTGAGGGCGTAGCTGAGGAGTTCGTAGCAGTTGTTGAGGAGTATGGTAAGACTAAGGCTGGTAACACAGCTGCTTACCTTGCAGGTGCTGCATACCTCGAGGCTGGCGACATGGAGAACGCAAAGCTCTATCTTGAGAAGTACAACAACGCAAAGGGCGTTGCAGGTGAGATTATCAACGCTTTGGTGTTGATGCTTCGTGGTGACTTGGCTGTAGAGCAGAACGATTTGCAGAGCGCAGAGGCTCTCTACCTCGAGTCTATGGCATGCAGCAACGACCCTGTAACCTATACTGAGGGTGCTCAGAAGCTTGCTTTGGTTTACGCAGCTATGGGTGATGAGGCTAAGGCTGAGCAGTGCTACAAGGATATCGTTGCTAAGTATCCTGAGCAGGCACGCGCTTACTCTAAGTATATCTCTAAGTAATTAGACAAGGCTCAAGACTTTATCTGATACAAGTCGTGAACGACGAGAGAATGAATATCGAGGTTGCAACAAGCGAGGGTTCTGCAACGAACATGAAGTTCGGTGTGGTCGTAGTCCGTGAGTTTGAGGAGTTTGTCGATACCCATCTTATCGCTGCTATCAGCGAGCTTTCGGATCTGGGTTGTGCCCCCTCAAATATCGTGGTACGCACGGTTCCTAAACTGCACGATGTGGTTATTGCCACGCAGTTCTTCGCCGAGTATACCGATGTCGATGGTGTGATTATCCTTGCTCCCGAGAATAGGGTTATGGGTATGCTCTCGTTGATGAATGGTATTGTGCAGATTCAGTTGCAGTGGAATATGGTTGTGACTATCGGTGGTCGCGAGACTGCGGCAAACATTGTCGAGATGATAGCTATGCAGAACGAAATGGAGCTTAATGCACCAGAGAATCTCGCTGCTCCACACATATCATAATGCGGAGGCCATATAAGAGTCGCATGCCATATATCGGCGTTATAACACTTTGGGGTTATTCTTCGGAATAGCCCCATGTTTTTTGTGTTTATTGGTGTAAAAAGTCGATCTAAAGGGGATAAGTTTCAGCTTTTTTATCTATCTTTGCATTTATGGACGCAAGTTATAAATATGGCGATATAGAGCTCTGCTACTCTGTTGAGGGTGAGGGTGATACAATTATACTTATGCACGGCTGGGGTTGCGATCGTACGATATGGGCCAATACCGTGTTGCTGTTGAAGAACCGCTATCGCGTTGTCACTATCGACTTCGCGGGTTTTGGTCGTAGTCAGGAGCCTACGACGGTGTGGGGTGTCGAGGAGTATACCCGCTCGATTGAGGCTCTTGTAGCCCATTTGGGTGTCGAGCGTCCTTCGTTCGTAGCTCATTCGTTTGGTGGTAGGGTAGCCATTGTCTATGCTTCGCGTAATGCGGTGGATAGAATGGTATTTGCCGATGTTGCAGGTGTTAAGCCACGTCGCACATGGCGCTACTACTACAAGGTCTATAGCTTTAAGGCTATGCGCTATGCTCTGCCGTTGCTTATCGGTAAGCGCAAGGCTCAGATGCTTGTCGAGCAGCGACGTGCTGCTGCGGGCTCGTCGGACTACAATAGCGCAACGCCCATGATGCGCGCTATATTGTCGAAGTGTGTCAATGAGGATTTGTGCCACCTAATGCCTAAGGTCAAGGCTCCCGTATTGCTCTTCTGGGGCGATAAGGATACGGCAACACCTATTTCAGATGCTCGCAAGATGGAGCGCCTTATGCCCAATGCTGGATTGGTCATTGCCGATGGTGCTGGCCACTATGCGATGTTGGAGCAGCCGCAGTTGTGGCAGGCCTCACTAAAATCATTTCTTAAACTCGATTAGGCGATGAGTACTTGGTTATACATATTTACGCTTGCGTGGCTCGTATATCTGTGGGCTACGATGCGCTATTCGGTGCAGATGTTCCAGCAGAATAGCTATCGTGTGGAGCGTTACAACCGTTGGTTGCGCTCTACGGGCGAGTGGCATTCGTATATGAACATGCTCGTTATCCCTGCTGCGGCAACCTTTGCATGCACTCAACATCCTGTAGCGTTGTCTATTTTCGGTGTGTGGATGTTGATTATTGCTGTGGCGGAGTTTTCGATAAAGTATAAGCTCAAGTTGGTCTATACGATGCGTGTTAAGCGTCTTATCGCTACACGTCTGATCGTTACGTTCGCAGTCGTTACACTCACGCACATCTACTTCGAGGCCTATACGCTTGTTGCGATGATGCTTCTCACGCTCGACTATTGGACGATTATCGCCAATGCTATTAATCAACCTTTGGAGCGTGCTATTAGCCGTTGGTACTATAACGATGCTAAGCGTAAGCTGCGCTCGATGCCCAATCTTATCATCATTGGTATTACGGGTAGCTTCGGAAAGACATCTACTAAGCACTTCTTGCATCGTATCCTTTCGGAGAAGTACAACGTGTTGATGACGCCAGGAAACTTTAATACAACGCTTGGCGTGGTGCGTACCATTCGAGAGCATTTGCAGCCTCAGCACGAGGTATTCATCGTGGAGATGGGTGCAAAGCAGAGGGGTGACATCAAGGAGATTTGCGATTTGGTGCAGCCTCATATTGGCATAGTTACATCTGTTGGCGAGATGCATCTCGAGACATTTGGCTCGGTAGAGTGTGTGGCGCGTACCAAATTTGAGTTATTGGAGGCTCTGCCTAAGGGTGCTTTAGGTGTTGTGAATCTCGATTCGGATGGTGTTGAGAAGTATCTCGATAAGACGCAATATGGTGCAAATATCGTCACTTATGGTATTCGCTCCGAGGTTGCAGATTATCGTGCTACAAACATCGCCTATGGCGAGATAGAGACTACGTTCGATATTGAGGGTGGAGGCCTGGTCGATGGAGGGTATGCAACACATCTGCTTGGTCGTGGCAATATTCTAAATATCGTTGCTGGTGTGGTTGTCGCAGACCATTTGGGAGTTGCTCCTATGATGCGTCGTAGAGCTATCCGTCAGCTCGAGCAGGTTGTGCATCGTCTTAGTGTGCGTCGTGCGGGTGGTATCACCACGCTCGATGATGCCTATAACTCCAATCCCGAGGGTGCGCGTATGGCCTTGGAGGTGTTGTCGCAGTTTGTGACTACGGGCCGTAGATACGTCGTTACTCCAGGCTTTGTGGAGATGGGTGCCAAGCAGTATGATAATAACCGAGCCTTTGGATGCGATATTGCAGCGTCGAAGGCCGATGAAGTATATGTTGTAAACGAGGTAAACCGCGAAGCTATTACCACAGGTCTTCGCGATGGCGGTTTCGATGTGACACGTACACACTGTGTAGCCTCGTTCAAGGAGGCTATGATGGAGTTGCAGCCTAAACTTCGTGCGGGTGATGTCGTTTTGTATGAAAACGACCTGCCCGATTCGTTCAAGTAACTAATAAAACTGAAAATAAAGATGAAGATTAACGTAGGTGTAATTTTTGGTGGCCGTTCGGTCGAGAATGAGATTTCGGTGATTACGGCGGCACAGACTATGGCGGCGATGAATAGCGATAAGTACAACATCGTGCCTATCTATATCTCGAAGGAGGGCCGTTGGTATACGGGTGATAAGCTCCGTACGACGGATAACTATCGCGATATGGCGGCTCTGCTCAGCTCTGTCGAGGAGGTGTATCTTCGTCCTATCTATGGCGATAACAAGCTATACAAGGTGCGTAAGCCTCTATTTGGTAGCGATGTGGTGACTACGCTTGATGTGATTCTTCCCGCTTTGCACGGCACATCGGGCGAGGATGGTTCGTTCCAGGGTATGGTCGAGATGACGGGTATTCCCTATGCTTGCCCTAATCCTCTTGCCTCGGCAAATGGTATGGATAAGATTACGATGAAGATGATCTTGGCCGAGAGTGGTATTCCCGTTGTTGGCTACGAGTGGTTCTCGGATAAGGAGTGGCTCTCGGAGCGTGAGGCTGCTATCGAGCGTTGCGAGAAGATAGGTTATCCGCTTATCGTTAAGCCTGCAAATCTTGGCTCGTCTGTGGGTATCAAGGCCGTACACAACCGCGAGGAGCTTATCGAGGCTACGGATAACGCGATCAAGTACTCGAAGCGTATCATCGTTGAGCGCCTTATCGAGCGTTTGAAGGAGATTAACTGCTCGGTACTTGGCGACTACTACGACTGCGAGGCTTCGGTATGCGAGGCTCCTGTGCGTAGTGGTGAGATCCTTAGCTACGAGGATAAGTACTTGGGTGGCGGTAAGAATAAGCCATCGGAGGGTATGCACTCTACGGTACGTGAGATTCCCGCAAATCTACCAGAGGCTACAACAAACTACATCCGCGAGACGGCATGCAAGACCTTCCGTGTCTTGGCATGTGACGGTGTGTCGCGTATCGACTTTATGATCGATGAGGCTACGGGTGAGGTATTTGTTAATGAGATTAACACTATCCCTGGTTCGTTGTCGTTCTACCTATGGGAGGCTACGGGTGTGAAGTTCGATGAGCTTGTTGATAGACTCATTTCTATCGCCTTCCGTCGTAAGCGCGACTCGGAGTTTAAGACTACGAGCTACTCGGAGAATATCTTTGCATATCAGGCGGCGCATGGTGCAAAGCTCGGTGGTGCAAAGGGTGCTAAGAAGTAAAAATTAAGAATTATGACATCACTATACGATAATATAATCTTTGGTCCGGTACGTTCACGTCGCTTGGGTCTTTCGTTAGGCGTAAATCTATTGCCTATAGAGTCAAAGTTGTGTAGCTTCGACTGTATCTACTGCGAGTGTGGCTGGAATGCCGATCATCCTGGTCAGCGTCGTTTCAACTCACGCGAGGATGTACGTACTATGCTTGATGCAACACTTGCACGCATGGTGGCAGAGGGTACACCTCCCGATGTTATCACCTTTGCGGGTAATGGCGAACCTACGATGCATCCCGATTTTGAGAATATCATCGAGGATACCTTGGCACTGCGCGATAAGCATGCTCCCGAGGCTAAGGTTTCGGTACTCTCTAACGCTACGCAGATTCACCGTGAGGATGTACGTCGTGCGCTGCTGCGTGTCGATAACAACATCCTCAAGCTCGACTCGGCCTTTGATGCCACTGTACAGCTTGTAAACAAGCCTCAGGGTAACTATACTGTAGCACGCACCGTAGAGCTCCTTAAGATGTTCGAGGGTCAGCTAATTGTCCAAACTATGTTTCTACGTGGTGAGTATCTCGGGCAGCGTGTCGATAACACTACTGAAGAGGAGGTGTCGGCATGGCTTAAGCTCGTAGCTGATATTGCACCTAAGCAGGTTATGGTCTACTCGCTTGATCGTGATACGCCTTGCCAAACTCTCGAAAAGGTCGAGAAGGATGAACTACGCGCTATTGCTGAGCGTGTCGAGGCACTGGGCATAGCTTGTTCGGTAGCATAAATAGATGATTAATAACGATTAAAGATATAAGAATTATGGATTTTGAAGGAAAAGTTTTGGAGATTCTCCCTCCCGTATCGGGTCAGTCGGCACGTGGTACGTGGGAGCGTCAGACGGTAGTCTTTGAGCAGGCTAATAAGCAGTATGGTAAGGAGATCGCCGTTACGTTTATGAACAAGGGTCAGGATGTTGCATCACTTCGTGTTGGCGAGAGTTATACCGTGTCGTTCGATATCGAGTCACGTAACTATCAGGGTCGTTGGTATACCGATGTTCGTGCTTGGCGTGTTCAGCCTTTGCAGCCTGCATCGCAGCCTCCTGTGCAGGATATGCCACCCTTTATGGAGGAACCACAGCCCTCATACTCGGCTGGAGCAGGAGTTGTGGATGATATGCCATTCTAATCAAAGATTAAGGCGTACAACAACAGCATCTTATGTCGTATACAAAAAAACGGAGCTATCCCAGTCTTAGGATAGCTCCGTTTGCATATTCTGTCTTGGTCGATTAACCCAAGTTAAGACGCTCTGCGCTGTACAAATAACGCTTGATACTACGCTTAGGGGTCTTAACGAACTCCTCGCGGTGGATAACAATATTTGCAACCTTCTCATATGATGCAACCATTGAGTTGAGCTGCTGCAAGTTCTTATCCATAATCTCCTGCAAGTTCTCGAGGTTTACGCCCTCAGCATTTGCCAACTCGTAGTCGGGTACGACGAGTGCTGTAAGACGGCCGTTATTCTCAATAACGAGTGACTCGGCAACCATATAGAGGTTGTTCAAACGCTCCTCGATCTCCTCAGGGTAGATATTCTGACCAGAGCCCGAAAGAATCATAGTCTTGCAACGACCACGGATGTAGAGGGTTCTATCCTCATCCATAGTACACATATCGCCAGTGTGCAACCAGCCATCCTCCTCCAATACGGCCTTTGTTGCAGCCTCATTCTTATAGTATCCGCGCATAACGTGCTCACCCTTGATAAGAAGCTCACCTGGGATATTCTGAGGATCACGCGAGTCGATGCGAGCCTCCAAAAGACCTGGCAACACCTTGCCGCATGAACCTGACTTGAAGAGTGTAGGAAGCTCAAAACTGATAAGCGGAGCACACTCGGTCATGCCATAACCCACGGTGATTGGGAACTTGATCTTACGCAAGAAATCCTCAGTTTCGCTGTTGAGGGCTGCGCCACCCACGATAAATATCTCGATGCAACCACCAAACTGCTCCATAAGACGTGAACGAATTGTAGAGTAGATTGCGGTGTTGATAAGTGGAATACGCATAGCAATACTCATAGGACCCTGCTCCAACAATGGGAGGATGCTCTTGCGGTATACCTTCTCTAAGATAAGAGGTACAGAACATACGATTGTTGGGCGCGTAATCTTCATTGCCTCGACTAAGATCTTAGGCGAAGGAATACGACCGAGGAGTGTGATGTGGGCACCGCATGCCAAGGGAGCGAGGAAGTCGAATGTACAGCCATAGGCGTGTGCCAATGGGAGGAACGACAATGTGCGGCCACCCTTGCGGAAGAAGTGATCTCCGGTCTCAGGGTTTACCATCTCCATAGCGAATACTACGTTGCCAGTAAGGTTGTTTACCGTAAGCATTACGCCCTTCGACGAACCCGTAGTACCAGATGTATAGTTGAGCAAGCAGATCTCATCGTTTGAAATCTCTGGGTAGCAGATATCGTCGATGTTGAAACCACGTGGGTAAGCCTCGCGGTAGTGCATCATGATATTCTTCATGTAGTTGGTAAGCTTATCGCCCTCCTTCTCATAAATCGTATGGAAGTCAGTAAGCGAGAATACAGCCTCGATATTTGGAATCTGATCCCCCTCGATATCATCCCAGAAGTTGTCACCGAGGAAGAGCAAACGGCTCTCCGAGTGGTTGATGATGTTGATCACATCGTTGGGGTTAAAGTCCTGAAGGATAGGTACAATAACTGCGCCGTATGTGATTGTTGCGATGTAGCTGATGCACCAGCGAGTATTGTTACGACCGATAAGCGCAATCTTATCACCAGGGTTGATACCCGCCTCTTTGAACATAAGGTGGAGCTTAGCCACCTCCTTTGCTACCTCGTAGTATGAGAATGTCTCGCCCTTGAAGTAGTCGGTAAGAGCTGCCATCTCGCGGTTATTGCGGAAGCTCTGCTCGTAAATCTTTATTAAGTTCTGTTCCAACATAATCTATCTGTTTTGGACAAGTTTGTAACTTTATAATGATGCAAAGATATAACTTTTTTCGTGACTATGTGCGCAATTCAACCGATTTTCTCATGTGCTTAGTTGTGTTGTCGACATATTTGTAGTTGTAATACATTGTAACACAATAAAATATCCTATTCTTAATAGGTAAACTTTTATTGTGTTATTTTTCTACAAGAGCCCTGCCGTTATGCCCAATATTATCGAAAAATATCACCGATAGCCGATTTTTAAATATAAAGGTTGTTATTTGTAAATTTTATGTTATCTTTGTAGTTCGGTTTGGCTCTTTAGTTCAAGGGATAGAATGGAGGTTTCCTAAACCTTAGATCCGGGTTCGAGTCCCGGAGGGGCTACAAAAAGTTGCATAGCAAGGCTGCTTTGGCGTTACACTCAAGCGAGAAATCCTCATTTACGCTCAGTAAACTGCGGTTTCTCGCTTTATCGTGTGCCTAAAATCGGCTCTTGCTATGCAACTTTTATCGTCTTGCTACCTAGGCAACTTCTTTATCGAGTCCACATCTGACCCATCCTGGAGAAAAGTTTTATCGGCTTAGTAGGGTCTCTTTCCAGCTTATTACTTCTGCAAACCTGCTTCCGTGAATGTTGTGACTCGAATAAATAAGGCTGCCCAAAATGTTTGGACAGCCTCTATATGCTTCAAATAAGACCCTCTACTCTCTATTCCCGCCGAAGATTCGTAGAAGATAGAGGAAGATGTTGATAAAGTCAAGGTAGAGGATTAGTGCACCGAACAAGGCAATCTTCTGGCCTACTTCGTCTGCCGAACCGTGCTCCAAGAAGATGTTGCGCAACTTCTGGGTATCCCATGCGATAAGACCAACGAAGATAATAACACCTACGTATGTTGTAATCCAGTAGAGCGTGGTTGAGGCTACGAAGATATTTACCACTGTAGCGATGACCAAGCCTATAAGCATCATATACAGTATATTGCCGATGCGCGACAGATCCATACGTGTGATATATCCTATGAGGCTCATAACGAAGAACGTGCCTGCCGTTACGAAGAATGCCGTGGCAACAGTGCCGATGTTATAGATCATAAATATCGACGACAGCGTAACACCCGTAAGTACCGAATAGAGGATAAATGTCGTCGTTGCAGCACCCATAGACATATGCATAACACGAGCCGAGAGTAGGATTACCAAGCCGAGCTGTGCGATGATAATAATCCACATCAACGATGGGTTTGTGGCGAGCATATTCCAAAATGCCTCCGACTGCGATAGGAAGTATGCCGTCAGACCTGTAACAGTGAGGGCTGCCGCCATCTGCATATAGAGGCTCTTAAAGAGCGTTGCGACCATCGACTGCGCACGAGCCTCCGAAGTAACATAATTTGCCATAATATAAGTTTTGTTTTAATGATTAACGCATTTACGCACGCTTTATTGCAATACTTCGCAAATATACAAATATTTCGCTACAAAACAAAAAAATAGGCGGCAATGCTCCATAGCGAAACACTGCCACCTATCGTTCATCTATCGCGCCAGGCTACTTGTTGAGAGCCTGCGAAATATTGATTATGAAATCGCCCATTCGCTCCAACTCCGACACGGTGTCGAGGTAGTAGACGCTCGAGTGATAGTTTGCGCCATCCTGCTCGATCTGCATAATCTCCTCCTCGCGGATGTTGTTGCGTAGCTCGTTTATCTCGATCTCGCAGTCGGTAGCAAGGCGTAGACCCATCTCGTTGCACTTCTCGGCCTTGAGGTTCTCAATCATCACGTCGTAGGCGCGCTCGACGGCTGTAAGCAGTGTGCCGAGCTTCTCCACCTGCTCGGGTGTGAATGTGCGCTTGTGGCTATTACGACGTGTGAGGATGCGGCTGATGGCCTCGCCCGAGTCGCCTAAGCTCTCCAGCTCACCGATAACCTTGTACATACGCTTTACCTCGGTGCGTGTATCCTCGCTGATGCTATCCTCGGGTAGCGAGTTGAGGAATGTGGCAATCTCATACTCCATGCGGTCCGAAATCTCCTCGTACTTAACGAGCTTCGAGCGAATAGCATCGAACTCCTTGCTCTCGGCAGTTACCGCCTTGCGGATGAAGCCCACCACGCGACGCGAAACCTCGGCAAAGTGTACCACCTCGTTGCGTGCCTCGCCAATGGCCAACTCGGCTGTTGCGATAGGGCCAGCATTGATATACTTGAGCTTTATGCTATCCTCCTCTGCGCCCTTCTTCTCCGTGATAACTGTTGTAACCACCTTGACAATTACAGGTACGAACCATATAAGAATTGCGGTGTTGAAGAGGTTAAACAGCGTGTGAAGCATCGATATGCCGTAGAGTGTCGCCATGCTCTCGTCTGTTGTCATCGCAACATCTGTAGAGTGTACGATGTCCATAGGGTTGGGCAGGCCAAGCCATGTGATTGTCGTGCCTACGAGCATGAGGAATGGGCGGAAGAGTGCCAATGCCCAGCATACGCCAAATACGTTGAAGAGTGTGTGTGCGAGGGCTGCACGTCGTGCGTTGGCATTTCCTACGGCCGCTGCGATGTTCGCTGTGATTGTCGTACCGATATTCTCGCCGAGTACCATTGCAGCACCCATCTCAAAGGGTATCCAGCCCATGTTTACCATGATAAGTGTTAGGGCCATTGTCGCCGATGACGACTGTAGTACGAGGGTTAGTACTGTTCCGAATAGTAGGAAGATAATCACCGAGCCAAAGCCGTAGCTTGTCCAATTCTGTATGAAGGCGAGTACCTCGGGTGTCTCGCGCAGGTCGGGCACCGACTCCTTCATCAGCGAAAGACCGAGGAAGAGCAGCGAGAAGCCCACGATAAGCTCGCTGATGTGGCGGCGACGATCGCTCTTCGAGAGGCTAAGGATGAAGCCTACGGCCATCAGAGGCACAGCAAATAGCGAGATGTCGGCCTTGAAACCGAGCAACGATACGAGCCATGCTGTAACTGTCGTACCGATGTTTGCGCCCATGATTACGCCTACCGCCTGCGAGAGCGTCAGAAGGCCAGCGTTTACGAAACCTACGGTCATCACAGTCGTTGCCGATGATGACTGAATAACGGTTGTGATGCCGAGACCCGTCATCACGCCCTTAAAGGGGTTTGAGGTCATTGCTGTTAGGAAGTTACGCATCTTGCTTCCCGCAGCCTTCTGTAGGCCTCCGCTCATAAGGTTCATTCCGTAGAGGAACATTCCGAGAGCACCAAGTAATGTCAATGCTTGAATCATACTTATTAATATTATATAGTTTCTATTTTTCGGTTTTCTACGATGCAAATGTAGTATGCGGAATTGGAGCTTGCAAGGTGTTACAACGATTGTAACATAAATTTAACATGGTTGAAACTCTCGTCTTGGATGCTGATGCTCGGTAAAATGCCGCGATACACTAATTTTTTGTACAGTTATTTTGTTGTCACGAAGTGTGTTATTGCGATTTTTTTCTTATCTTTGCACATATCAACCAAACCATACCAACCAATGATAACTAAAAGTCTATTCCGCATTAGAAGAATTGTACTCTGCGTGATGCTCTGTTGCGCTGCGCTGCTTGTCGGCTGTAGCAATAAATCGGCTATGGAGCGCGTCGAATATGTGTTGCAGAGTGCCGAGCAAGAGCCTGAGGCGGCCTTGGAATGTATCTCCTCTATCAATCCTAAGCAGATTCGCGGTGCGCGTGAT
>JAZRCN010000019.1:0-77688 GCA_045659765.1 Alistipes sp. | reverse complement strand
CAGATGCGACACTATCACGAGAAATTAATTTCTTGTCAGAAGGGGTCAGATTTGGCTATGACATGAGAAATGGCGGATGGGACATACTTGACGTATTTCCCATTCGCCATTTTGATTGAAGAGTCAAAGATGACCCCTTATCACAAGAAATTAGAGATTTACTCGGTAACCTTAATAAGCTCCACCTTAAACTCCAAAGCCTCGTTAGGTGCAATATCACGACCAGCACCACGCTCACCGTATGCAAGCTCAGAAGGGATCCACAAAGTGATCTGACCACCCTCCTTAACATACTTCATACCCTCAGTCCAACCCTTGATAACACCGTTGAGAGGGAATGAGATAGACTCACCACGCTCGTAGCTTGAGTCGAAGATCTTACCTGTACGAGTCTTACCCTCGTAGTTTACCTCTACTACGTTAGTGTCGGCAGTAGCCTGAATACCTGTACCCTCACGGTCGATGCGATAGAGAAGACCTGACTCGGTCTTTACAACACCCTCCATCTTCTCAACCTCTGCAAGCCATGCCTTAGAAGCCTCGAGATTCTCCTGCAAAGCCTTCTCGCGAGCCTCCATAGCCTTCTTCTGCTGCTCTGCCTGCAAAGCCATATAAGCCTCACGCATCTGGTCTGTATTGAGAAGCATCAACGAGTCGATCTCCTCCTCAGACTGGAGCTTAAGACCATCCTCGATAGCACGCATAACGCTCTTAAGGTGCATCTCACGGTCGATGCTCTTTACCCAAGCACCCATGTTTGTACCGATAAGACGTGACGCATCCTCACGTGTGAACTCCTCATCGTAGAGCGCAGGAAGTGCGGGAAGAGTATCGGGGCAATCGGTCTGAATTGTGCTCTGCACATGCTTTGCATTGAGATAAGGCATCATGCGAGTATACTGGAACTCTGTCATCTGCTTGCGAACCTCAGCAAGTGCCTCGCCATCCATATCACCACTCTTGTAGAACTTCTTGATAGCATCCTTCACGATCTCGTTATCGAGCTCGAGGTCTGCCATACCGAAATTGAGGTTGAAACCGAGGTCTGCACCAATAGCATACGAGATAGTATCAATCTCACCCTTACCAAGGCTTGTACCCTCACAAGCCGTCATCGAAAGTGTTGCCACAGCTGCCACAGCAGCAAAAAACATCTTCTTCATTCTTATTACAAGTTTTAATTATTATTAATTATTTATATATCAAGTCTATAAAATAGTTAACACCTGCTATACTCTATTTCTGCCATTTCATCGTAAAGCTACGCAACGGACGAATGAGGAATCCTGGCAAAAAGCGACAAACAGGTATCAATATACGGAACCACCAATCGGGAACCACAACACTACGACCCTTAAACATCGCATTAAGACCACGACGTGCACAGCTTGCAGGAGTCATCAAACCTCCAATCTTTACTCCGAGCTCCTGTAGTTTCTTGGGCAAGCCGTAAAGATCGGTTGCAATACCCGCAGGGCATATTGCCGTGATGCTCACACCCGTACCCTTAAGCTCCTTGGCAAATGCCTGAGTGAAGCTCTTGACATAGGCCTTACTTGCGCTATATGAGGCCAAACCTGGGAATGGCATCCATATTGAGTATGAACTCATATTGAGGATGCGTCCCTTACCTCGGCGACGCATATCCTCGCCATACAAGCGACACATAACCGTAAGAGCGAAATCGTGAAGCAGGATGATACGTTCCAAACGCTCTACAGGGGTGTTTAGTATGTCGCAGAACGAGAAGATACCCGCATTGTTGATGACAACATCAAACTCATAACCCGCCTCAACACTCCAACTATGCAACGTATGAGCAGCCTCGGTTGATGCCAAGTCCATAACGCGCGACACGCACTCTACGCTATACTTATGAGCAACAATCTGCGCCTCTTGCTCGACACTGTCTAAGATATCGACCAACACGAGGTTGTAGCCCAACATAGCCAAACGCTCGGCATACTGACGGCCAATACCTAAAGCTGCACCTGTAACCAACGCCCAGGCTGAGCCACGACGCACCTCTCCGAGATTCTTCTTACAACACATCGCTACTTAATCTTATTAATCTCACGCCACAATCGCTCGGGGATATGCTCCTTGCAGTTATGGCAACACTGCATATCTACCGAGTACATACGTGCCATACAGTAATCGCGATGATCACAGCCACTACGTGTGGTCATATCACCAGCCTTAAGCTTATTCACAAATGCAGGGTCATTGACCAACGCACGCGCCATCTGCACAAGCTCGAAGCCCTCATCCAACACCTTCTCGATACCCTCGCGTGACACCAAGCCTCCTACGTATACCAATGGACCCTTAAGTGCTGCACGGAACTTCTTGGCATTCTCCAAGAAGTAGCACTCCTCGAAGTCGTACTGCTTGATAAGCCACTGACCAGCAAGTGTCACAACGATCTTCTGCAACCACTCGTTCCAACCCATGTAGTAGCCCATAGTCTTTGTGGGAATACGGCCACGCATAACAGCCATAGGAGCCTTCGACACAAAGCCCGATGACAATACGATACCATCCACACCAAATGTCTCGATCTGCTTAGCTATCTCGATAGACTCAGGAACCTGGATACCACTCTTGAAGCCATCCTCCATGTTGTGCTTAACCAAAACACCCATACCGCGCTTACGAGCCGTGTTTACGACCTCCTCCAAGCACATATTCATAAAGCGCATGCGGTTCTCCAACGAGCCACCAAACTCATCGCGACGATGGTTCGTATAGGGTGAGAGGAACTGCGAGATAAGATAACCATGGCCAGCATGAACCTCTACAGAGTCGAAACCTGCGTTGTAGGCAGTATCTACGGCCTTACCGAAGTCCTTAGCAAACTCCGAAATCTCACTCTTAGTCATGCGACGATGGAACGTAGGTGAGTAGAGGTTAAAGCCATTAGATGCCGACACAGGGAAGCTACCTGCCGTAGACCAGTGTGTCATATTACCGCAGTGGCCAAGCTGAATACCTACGGCAGCACCCTCAGCGTGTACTGCATCGGTAAGGTCGCGCAACTGTGGCACAATCTCGTCGCGCAACCAAAGCTGCTTGTTGAACGAGATACCGCTACGATTAATCGAAGCGTATGCCACGGTAGTCATACCTACGCCACCGCGTGCAACGCTAACATGATAATCCTTAAGAGCCTGAGTTGGGGCAAAATCCTTACCCATAGACTCGAAAGCTGCCGAGCGTATCACTCGGTTGCGAAGCGTTACGCTACCTATCTTATAGGGCGTAAACAGCTTTGACTCTTTTAGTTCCTTCATATTTTCCATTGTATGTGTAGTTTATTTTATTCTAATAGATGAATGGGATTATGCGCTTACGGCCTAATGACGTAAACTCCTCGCCAAACTCCTTCTCGTAACGCTTATACAACGATGCCGAGCGAGGGCCAAGGTTAGCGAATGTCCACAATGCGAAGACCACACCTGCCCACGACCACGAAGCGATAGCAAAGCCTACCCACTCCATGAACTCGCCGAAGTAGTTAGCCGAAGATACGAATCTGAACATTCCACCCTTAGGGATATAGTGCTTCGTATCACCTGGACGACGCAAGTGGCGAATGATATAGTCTGAGTGTAGATTTGTGATAAAGCCGAAGAGGAATACCGCTGCACCAATGTAGATATAGGGCTTAGACATCCAGCCATCGTAGTAGCCCATTTCGGGAGCGTAGTAGAAGATCCAGCCACCCTGCATTACAGCATTAAGCGTATTGAAGACCATACCCATAAGCACAATACCGAAGGGCATCTTCGAGTTACCGCGCAACAACATCGGAAAGATGAACGAACGCTGGAAATAGTGGGTCTGGAAGATTGCGAAGAGTACCAAGGGTGCAACCTCGAACTTCGCAGGCGATAGCCACCACAAAGCGGCCATAGCGAAGAATACTGGTGACTCCATAAGCACCCAACCGATCTTGTTGGGAACGGGGAAACCAAACTTAGGATTGAAGAGGTATCCATAGCCAGCCTCTACAAAGTAGAGCGCGATGAATACAAATAGAGCCACAACAGCCATCACCATAAGAAAAATATTATAGCTCTCCAACGATATCAACTCCGAAAACATAACTTACTATTTTAATCTATTTTTCGTTTTACAATCCTATGCGCTTATTGTAGCACACTTTTTGTCAGCGCAATAGAATATAGCGTGCAAAGTTACTATTTTTTCAGTAGATACGCTCATTTTACCTCGATATTTTCATCAATTTTACCAATTTAATACTCCAATACACCATTCTTTCGTCCAATTATTGGACACAACAATAAAAAAAGGTCGCCCAGCAAAAACTGCTGAGCGACATCAAATTTAGCTATTTATACGATGTTTCTACTCTACGTAGTAGCCCTTAGACATATCACGTGGCGTAGGCGCAGGAATCTCCTGAGCGGGATAGCCAAACGCAATACCCACCAAAAGCTTATAACCCTCAGGTAGCTGCAAACGCTCCAAGTAGGGCTTCGCAGCCTCGGAGTTCATAACGGGAACCACGCTACCAAGGCAACATGAGCCAATACCCATAGACCACGCAGCAAGCATCATATTCTCCGACAACAAGCCACAGTCATACTCACCGCTATAACTCTCCTCGGGGCACGCAATAAATGCCACAGTAGGCGCATTACGGAAAATGTTTCTAAATCCCTCCTGCTCAGCGATTGCTGGCATCTGCTCGACAGCGATAGCCGTAACACCCTCGATAAAATCGGGAGCATCGACAACACGCACCGCCCATGTCTGCTTATTCATAGCATTGGGAGCATAAAGACCGCACTCCAAGACCTTAGCCATCTGCTCACGACATACGGGCTCTGCCTTATAGTCGCGGATAGAGCGACGTGTGAGGATATTCTCCATCACAACCTGCTCCTTAGAGCAACACTCCTTAACGCAATCTGCGCAGCAGCCTACAGCTACCAAAAGTGAAGCTAAAGCTGCACCAAACTTAAAAAATCTCTTCATAGCTTACAAGGTTTTAATGTGTTTACCTCTGAGCACCACCTCTCGAATTACGGGAGTCTGGTGTGCGTATGGCAAGTATGCCAACGATGGCAAAGGCTTGGTAATATAGAAGTTAGCAACCTTGCCTCGTGTAATCGAGCCGTAGTCCTTGCTCTCGCCCATAGCCGCTGCGCTATTGAGCGTAGCAGCGTTAAGGGCCTCGGCAGGCGTCATCTTCATCTTAATAGAGGCCAACGACACCACGAAACGCATATTGCCCGAAGGTGCTGTACCAGGGTTAAAGTCCGAAGCCAAAGCTACAGCCAAGCCCGCATCAATCATCTTACGTGCTGGGGGATAGCCGATACCGAGGAAGAAGGCGCAACCAGGCAACATCGTAGGCATAGTCTTACTACCACGCAACGCCTCAACCTGCTCATCGCCCATCGACTCGAGATGATCTACCGACAATGCCCCATTAGCCACGCCAACCTCAACACCGCCCGAGATAGCAAGCTCGTTGGCATGAATCTTAGCACGTAGGCCATACTTAGCACCCTCGCGAATAATACGCTCGGTCTGCTCCACCGTAAAGAATCCCTTATCGCAGAATACATCTACATACTCAGCCAAGCCCTCGGCGGCAACCGCAGGGATCATATCGCGACATACGTGCTCGACATAATCCTCCTGACACCCCTTATAGGCACGACCTACAGCATGCGCACCGAGGAACGTAGCACGAACATCGAGTGGTGCAGTCTCGCGGATGCGACGGATGACACGCAAAATCTTGAGCTCATCCTCCAACGTAAGACCATAGCCCGACTTAATTTCGACAAGACCTGTACCCATCGCAACAATCTCATCGATACGCTCCATAGCCTGACGATAGAGTTCATCCTCCGACGTATCGTGCAGTCTATCAGCCGAATTGAGAATGCCGCCACCACGCTTTGCTATCTCCTCGTAAGACAAGCCGTTGATCTTATCCAAGAACTCTCGCTCGCGGCTACCTGCAAAGACAATATGCGTATGCGAGTCGCAGAACGAGGGGAAGAGCCAGCCTCCGCGAGCGTCGAGGAGTTCGCACCCCTCGACCCCGGGAAGAGAATCCATCGTGCCATAATCGACGATACGACCGCCATCGGCCAAGAGCCACGCATTCTCCAACGTAGCTACCTCGGCCATAGCGCGACCTTCGACACGCTCACGGCCACTCTCGTCAATTCCGACAAGTGTTCCGATATTTTTAACGAGCAAGCTCATACTCCTCAAGGAATTTAACAGATGTTGCAATGTGAGGATACATCACCGTATCGTCAGCCACGAATGGCACAACCTTGCGATATGCCTCGAACATAGCCTCGATAGTGGCCGACGAGCGCACATTCTCCTTGTGGCGGAACTCCAAAGCCTGAGCCGAGTTCATAAGCTCGATAGCCAATACACGCTCCGTATTCTGGCAAACCTTCCAGAGCTTTGTTGCTGCGTTTGAACCCATACTTACGTGATCCTCCTGACCCTGTGACGATGGGATAGAGTCGCACGATGCTGGCCAGCAAAGACCCTTAGACTGGCTAACAATAGATGCTGCCGTGTACTGAGGAATCATAAAGCCACTGTTAAGACCTGGGTTAGCCACGAGGAAATTAGGCAACTCGCGCGCACCAGATATTAGCTTATAGGTACGACGCTCCGAAATATTACCGAGCTCCGCAACAGCGATAGCCAAGAAGTCCATAGCAAGTGCAATAGGCTGACCATGGAAGTTACCAGCCGAGATTACCTCATCGCTATCGGGGAAGATAGTTGGGTTGTCGGTAGCCGAGTTAATCTCGGTCTCCAACACACTTGCAACATAGGCGATAGTATCCTTCGATGCACCGTGTACCTGAGGAATACAGCGGAACGAATAGGGATCCTGAACATGCTTCTTAGCACGTGCGCCAATCTCGCTACCAGCCAACAACTCGCGGAAGTTCTTAGCAGTTTCGATCTGACCATTGTGAGGACGAATAGCGTGTACGTTGTGCTCGAAAGGCTCCATACGACCATCGAAAGCATCCAACGACATAGCACCAATCTGGTCAGCCCACTTGCTCAAGCGCTGCGCGTTGATAAGCGAGTATACGCCGTATGCCGACATAAACTGAGTACCGTTCAAGAGTGCAAGACCCTCCTTCGAGCAGAGCGTGATAGGCTCCCAGCCCATCTTCTCCATCATTACACTACCCTCAACGACCTCACCATCAATCTCGACATGACCAAGGCCCAACAATGGCAAACACATGTGTGCCAAAGGCGACAAGTCGCCAGATGCACCCAACGAGCCCTGCTCGTAGACCACAGGTACGATGTTGTTATTCCACATATCTACAAGACGCTCAACTGTGATGAGCTGAACGCCCGAATGGCCATACGATAGCGACTGAATCTTGAGAAGAATCATAAGACGTGCAATCTCAGAAGGAACACGCTGACCTGTACCGCAGGCGTGCGACATCATCAAGTTCTTCTGCAACTGCGACAAGCCCGCCTCCTCAACAGATATATTACACAACGAACCAAAGCCTGTAGTTACACCATAGATAGGACGACCTACGGTCTTAGTCTTCTGGTCGAGATACTCGCGGCAGTGATTGATACGTGCCTTAGCATCATCGCTCAAGGCAAGTTTATAGCCCTTAGTCAAAATCTCCTCAACACGGGCAATAGTAAGCCTATCGGCACTAATATAATGAATCATCGTTTTTCAAGTTTTAGGTTATACACTACTTATTCTCAGCAAATACACGGTCTATAAGCTCCTTATCGGCAAGGTTGGGAAGCGTGACCTTAAGAAGTGGTGTGCGCTCCATCTCACGCTTGATAGCAAACATAGCTCCCTCGTTGCGTGCCCAGCTACGACGTGCAATACCGTTGTTTACATCCCAGAGCAACATATCCTTGATATGACGTGCAGAGTCTGCCGAGCCATCGATAACCATACCGAAGCCACCGTTGATAACCTCGCCCCAGCCTACGCCACCACCATTGTGGATAGATACCCATGTAGCACCACGGAACGAGTCACCGATGACATTGTGTACTGCCATATCGGCACAGAAACTCGAACCATCGTAGATATTCGAAGTCTCACGATAAGGCGAGTCGGTACCCGACACATCGTGGTGGTCACGACCGAGAACGATAGGTGCCGAGATCTCGCCACGCTCGATAGCCTCATTAAAGGCCAATGCGATGCGTGTACGACCCTCCGAGTCGGCATAGAGGATACGTGCCTGAGAACCTACAACGAGTTTGTTCTCCATAGCCTCACGAATCCAGTGGAGATTATCCTCCAACTGACCCTGAATATCGGCAGGAGCCTCACGAAGCATCTGCTCCAAAACCTCGGCAGCAATGCGATCCGACTTCACCAAGTCCTCCTCCTTACCCGATGTACATACCCAGCGGAAAGGTCCGAAGCCATAGTCGAAGAACATAGGACCCATAATATCCTGAACGTATGATGGATAGCGGAACTTACCATCAGCGGTCATAATATCAGCACCTGCACGTGATGACTCCAAAAGGAAGGCGTTGCCATAGTCGAAGAAGTACATACCACGAGCCGTGAGCTTATTTACAGCCGCCACATGACGACGCAACGACTCACGAACACACTCGCGGAACTTCTCGGGCTCCTCGGCCATCATGCGGTTAGACTCCTCGTAAGAGTAGCCCACAGGATAGTAGCCACCTGCCCAAGGGTTATGCAACGATGTCTGATCCGAACCCAAATCGACGTTGATATCCTCCTCAGCCAAACGCTCCCAGAGATCCACAACATTACCTACGTAGGCAAACGAGATAACCTCCTTCTGCTCGACAGCCTTGCGCACACGTGGGATAAGCTCATCCAACGAACTGTAGAGTTCATCTACCCAACCCTGCTTGTGACGCTTCTCGGCAGCTGCGATATTTACCTCAGCAGTGATGCTCACCACGCCCGAGATGTTACCTGCCTTAGGCTGTGCGCCCGACATACCACCAAGACCTGCCGTAACGAAGAGCATACCACGCAAATCCTTCTGACCATCCTTAAGACGCTTACGCGCAGCGTTCATCACCGTAATTGTCGTGCCGTGAACAATACCCTGAGGGCCAATATACATATACGAACCTGCAGTCATCTGACCATACTGCGACACGCCCATAGCGTTGAAACGCTCCCAATCGTCCTGCGATGAGTGGTTGGGGATAACCATACCGTTAATCACGATAACACGTGGCGCATCCTTATGCGAGGGGAACAGACCGAGTGGATGGCCCGAATACATAACCAAAGTCTGCTCATCGGTCATCTCTGCCAAGTATTTCATCGCCAAGCGATACTGCGCCCAGTTCTGGAACACCGCACCGTTACCACCATAGGTGATAAGCTCGTGAGGATGCTGTGCAACAGCCTTGTCGAGGTTGTTCTGAATCATGAGCATGATAGCCGCAGCCTGACGCGAACGTGCTGGATACTCGTCAATCGAGCGAGCATACATCTCATACTCAGGACGAAGACGGTACATATAGATACGACCATAGGTCTTCAACTCCTCCAAGAACTCGGGAGCAAGCTCCGCGTGGTGCTTCTCGGGGAAGTATCTCAGAGCATTAGCCAGGGCAAGCTTCTTCTCCTCGTCGGTAAGGATATCCTTACGCTTAGGAGCATGATTTGCCGCAGGATCGTACTCACGCTTTGCGGGCAATGGATCGGGGATACCCGCGAGTATATCTTTCTGAAAATCTGTCATTGTAGTAATTAGATTGTTAAGGTTTGGTATTAAAGTTTAGTGTAACGTTTAGCAGATCTTGCTCTCTACGACAGCCAAAATCTCCTTCTCGGCCTGTTGTGCAAGACGCTGAATCTCCTCAGCCTCGGCAACCAAAGCATCAGCCACTGCTCTATCCTTTAGGCCAGCAGCGTTGATCTTAACATTAAGGCAAGCACCCATAACCGCTGAACGAGCAGCCAAAGCACCTACACCTGCGTCAGATACTGAGTTGGGGTTACCCTCCTCGGCCATTGCACGAACAACATCGAAGGCCTTGTATGCCGCCTTCATAGTGCGCAAAGGCACCTGTGTAGCGTAGAGCGTAGCAACCTCCATAGCCTCGGCACGCGCTGCCTTCTCCTCATCGGTACCCTTAGGCATACCAAAGACATCCATAATCTTGTTGAACGCCGCAGTATCCTCGTCTACCAAGTAGAGCAACTCGTTCATAACAGCCATACCGTTATCTGCCCAATTTGAGAAGTACTCCCAACGATCATCCCATCCAGCCTTGTGTGACGATAGGTTGGCAACCATGGTACCGAGAGCTGCAGCCAAAGCACCCATATATGCCGATATTGAACCTCCGCCAGGTGCGGGTGACTCGCTTGCTGTCTCCTCAGCAAAGCCTGTGCAAGTCATATCTACGAGCTTCTTAACACCCTTCTGCTCCTCAGCCTCGAGGATATACTCTACGACCTTCTCCTCAGGCTTGAACTCCTTGAGGTTTGAAAGACCCATAGACTCGATAGCGATACGCACCAACTCTCTCTCGGGAAGACCCGTAGAGCGGTTCTGCTTACGCAAGAAGTGACGACCTGCATCTACCAACGTGCTCTTAGGAACAAGACCTACGATCTCAGCACCCGTAACGCGAACACCACGAGCATCTGCGGCACGGCATACCTCGTCGAATGCTACGTGCAAAGGTGTGATCGAGAGGTTGGTCATATTCATAGATACCTGAGCGATACCATACTCCTCGATAAACCAACCGATAGCCTTACATGCCTTCAACGTACCTGGCTTCATCACGGGATTACCATTCTCATCCTTAACGATCTTACCAGTGATAGGATTACCCTCACGCATAGGACGACCCTTCTCTCGAACATCGAATGCGATAGCGTTAGCACGACGAGTCGAAGTAGTATTTAGGTTGTAGTTTACGGCTACGAGGAAGTCACGTGCACCTACGGCTGTAGCACCTGTACGTGCAACACCCTCATCATAGGGGCGAGCACCGAAATCTGGTTTACGCTTCTCGTCCATCATCTTCTCGGGCAACGCCTCATACTCACCAGCACGGCAAACAGCCAAGTTGCGACGCTCGGGCGTAAATGCAGCAGCCTCGTAGCAGTACGTAGGAACATTTACCTCCTCGGCGATACGCTTTGCAAGAGCACGTGCCAACTCAGCACACTCCTCCAATGTAATACCCGATACTGGGATAAGAGGACACACGTCGCAAGCACCCATGCGAGGGTGAGCGCCCTTGTGCTGACGCATATCGATAAGCTCTGTTGCGCGCTTGATAGCTGCTACAGCTGTATCGCATACTGCCTCAGGCTCACCTACAAAGGTAACAACCGTACGGTTTGTTGCCTCACCTGGATCCACATCCAAGAGCTTTACACCCTTCGATGCCTCGATAACATCGGTAATCTGCTTGATAACCTCTGCATTGCGGCCCTCCGAGAAGTTGGGCACACACTCAATAATTCTTTTCTGCATAGTAGTTTTAGTTTTTATTTAGATTTACGTTTATATGATTCCATGTTATAGCTCGTAATCTACATCTACGCGCTCCTGACGGCAAGCCTTGCAGTAGTCGCTGATAACGACATGTAGAGGATTTACCTTGTAGGCCTCCATAGCCTCCCACGATGTGAAGTCGGCCGTAAGCACCGCATCGAACGACGAGGCTGTCTCCTTGATATTCACTCCCACCTCGGCACGCAAAAGTCCTTCGATCTTGCCATTAAGTGCCTCAAGGCGGCTCTTCATCTCTTCCGCAATCTGCCTTGGAGTCTGCTCCAAATCGCGACGGAATTTCCACATAACGATATGTCGTATCATAGCTTTAAGGGGTTATTTGAAATGCTTAATATGTAAATCATACAAATATAGGGATTATTTCGAAAAGTTGTACATACTACGAGGCTATTTTTTACACATTTAACATCATTTTTCTATCTCGCCTACGCCTTTGCCTACCCAACCGACACACATTACAACAAGAGGGTGCTCAAACCTAAAAAGTTTGAACACCCCCAATGCTAAAAAAACTGCGACGCGAGATTACTTCACTCGAATCATATTTATACCATCACGTATCGGCACAATAACATTGTCTACCCTATCATCCTCAACCACCATGCGGTTAAACTCCACGATAGCCTCCGTGTGACGATCGTTGCGCGCGATAGGCTCTGCCACCTTGCCATACCACAAAATATTATCAGCCAAAAGTATTGAGCCAGAGCGTACATAGCCTCCATCCATCAACATATTGTAATAGGCTGGATACTCTCTCTTATCGCCATCAATAAAGACCATATCGTAGACCTCACCAAGACGTGGCACAACCTCCAATGCCGAGCCTACATGCTGACGTATGCGGTGGCCATAATTGGATGCCTCAAAGAACTTTGCTGCCATATCCTCCAACTCGTCATCCACCTCGATAGTATCGAGATATGCACCATCCTCCAAGCCTCGCGCGATACTTAGCGCCGAGTAGCCCGTGAATGTACCTATCTCCAGCACTCTCTTAGGGCGCATCATACGCACCAACATCTCGAGGAGCTTACCCTGCAAATGTCCCGAGATCATACGCGGATTTATAACACGCAAGTATGTCTCCCTCTCCAACTTATGCATCAACTCCTCCTCGGGTGATGTATTCGCCAATATATACTGCTCTAACTTATCCATATATCTACTATTACATTAATCGTCATTGCGAGAAATTGCAACTGAGGAGCTTACTAATACTCTATGCGTTCTATGCAATTTCGCGGCAATCTACCTTTGTGCTGCATCTTCGATGATACTGATACATCATGCTATCCACCGCCTTAAAACAGCGGTAGATCCCCACGTCGGGGCATGGTAGGCGCTACCTTTTCTCACCCTCTTGCTTGCCCCTCCTCGGGATGACGTATATTTATTCATTGTCAAGTATCAAATCTCTCCACGTGGGATTTAGCTTCACTATTAACTCGACCTTTCGTTCTCGCGACCAACTTTTAATCTGCTTTTCACGAGATATTGCAGAGTTCATTGTCGGATGATACTCCACATAAACAAGCTTATGTAGATTGTATCTATGTGTAAAGGCATTACCTACACCATCTCTATGCTGCAAAATGCGCTGCGACAAATCAGATGTCACACCCGTATACAAAACCGAGTGATTATCATTTGTCAGCACGTAAATACAAGGTTTCATTCTTTTATTTATATATCAACTGCGAGAGCGAACCAAGACAGTCATCCGCAACATCGCGAATCTGCTCACGAGTGATAGACATAACCTTGCGATAGGCCTCCTCCAACGTGTCGATATCGCGATAGAGCAAATAGCTCTTGCCCGCACCCAACATATAGCCCTCGTTCGACTCCATAGATATTGCCATCTGCGCAACAAACTGCCTTTTAGCAATAGACAAGCGACGTGGTGTGATAGGTTCACGGCGCAACTTATCCACCTCGGCACGTATCAACTCCACACACTGCTCTCTGTTGTCGTGATCCGACGAGAAGTATATGCCAACAATACCACTATCTGAATAGGGCGTATAGGTAGCCTCAACGTTATACGAAAGGCCGTAACGCTCTCTGAGCGATAGATTTAGCAACGAGTTTGCCGAAGGGCCTCCCAAGATATTAACCATCAGCGCAAGAGGCAAACGACGCTCATCACCTATGCCATAGCCACGCGCACCGATAATACCATGCGCCTGATGCGTATGTCGCTGCTGGCAGACATCAAACACCTCATACGGTGCTGGCGCCACGCGGCTAAACTCTCGTTTCGTAGGTGCAAAGCCCGCCAAATAGCGCTCGGCAACACTACGTGCCGTAGCCACCGAGAAATTACCGATAGAGGAGAAGACCATCTGGTCGGTGGTATAGGTGCGGCCCACAAAGCGGTGTAGCTCCTCGGTCGATAGGCGTGCAATAGTAGCCTTCGAGCCGAGAATGTTATGACCAAGTTCCGAGCCTCGAAACATCAAATCCTCGAAGTCGTCATAGATACGCTCCGAGGGCGAGTCCTTATACGTATTTATCTCATCAGCAATAACTTCACGCTCCTTTTTTAGCTCTTTTTCTGGGAATGTCGAGCAGAACATCACATCGGCAATAAGCTCCACAGCACGTGCAAAATCGCGACGCATGACCGTAGCATGCAGCGTGGTATCCTCCTTTGTGGTGTAGGCATTAAGCTCGCCTCCGAGGTTCTCCAAGCGGCAGTTTACCTGATAGGCCTTTCTTCGCTGCGTACCCTTAAACAGAGCATGCTCCGTGAGGTGGGCGATACCATATTCGTTTTTCAGCTCGTCACGGCTACCAGCATTAACCACAAGAGCGCAGTGGGCAACACCACTACGCACCTGACGATGTATGCCTCGAATGCCATTCGGCAGCTCGTATGTATCAAACTCTCTCATTGTGTATCTTTAAGAATTGTCCCGTGTAGCTCTTTTCGCAAGCCTCCACATCCTCGGGAGTACCCGCAACAACGACATATCCGCCATCGGCACCAGCCTCGGGACCAAGGTCGATAACCCAGTCGGCACACTTGATAACCTCCATATTGTGCTCCACGACAACCACCGTATGACCTCGCGCAATGAGCGCATCGAAAGCACCAAGCAGACGACCTATATCGTGGAAGTGAAGACCCGTCGTAGGCTCATCGAAGATAAACATCAACTTATCTATAGACTTCTCCTTAACGAGGTACGACGCAAGTTTTACACGCTGCGACTCACCTCCCGACAACGTCGAGGAGCTCTGACCAAGCTTCACATAGCCCAAGCCCACCTGTTGTAGTGGTCGTATGCGGTCTACTATACGACGACACAGCGAGTTATCGCAGTCTGCCGAGAAAAACTCGATAGACTCATCCACCGACATTTCCAGCACATCGTGTATCGTCTTACCTCGATACTTAACCTCCAAAATCTCGTGTTTAAAACGCTTCCCGCCACACGCCTCGCACTGCAACTCTACGTCGGCCATAAACTGCATGCTAACCTTGATAACACCCTCGCCCTCACACTCCTCGCATCGTCCGCCAGGCATATTGAACGAAAAGGCCGTAGCTGCAATGCCATTATGCTTGGCATAAGGTTGCTCGGCAAAAAGACGACGTATCTCGTCGTAGGCCTTAAGATAGGTCACGGGGTTAGATCGCGTAGACTTTCCGATAGGCGACTGCGACACCATCTCCACACCCTGCAACAGCGCAATATCGCCCGTCGAAGAGTCGTGATCTCCGGGTGCAATGACCGAATCAGAGAGCTTACGACGCAATGCAGGATACAATATATCATCAGCCAATGACGACTTGCCCGAACCCGAAACTCCCGTGATACAGGTTAGAACACCCAATGGTATCTCTACGTCAATATTTTTTAGGTTATTGTGACGCGCACCACATATCTTGATAGCTCCAGCACGTGCCCTACGTCGCTCGGGGATTGCGATACGCCTACGACCCGTAAGGTAGTCGGCCGTTAGTGAATTTTGAGCACCCTCAACACCTGCTGCATCGCCACTATAGACCACCTCACCACCACCGATACCAGCCTCGGGGCCCATGTCGACAATCCAGTCGGCAGCACGTATCACCTCCTCCTCATGCTCCACGACAATCACCGTATTGTCCAAGTCGCGCAACTGCTTAAGCACACCGATGAGTCGATGCGTATCGCGCGGATGCAGACCGATACTCGGCTCATCCAGAATATACATCGAGCCTACGAGATTGCTACCCAACGACGTCGAGAGATTTATTCGCTGCGACTCTCCACCCGACAACGTGGCAGACAGACGATCAAGCGTAAGGTAGTGCAGACCCACATCGGCGAGATAACCCAAACGGCTACGGATCTCCTTTATCACACGCTCGGCAGTCTTTGCGGCATACTCATCCAACTGTAGCGAATCGAAGAATGATATTAGCTCGCCCACGGTCATCTGCACAAGTTCGGCGATATTCTTTCCGCCCACCTTGACATACAATGCCTCGGGGCGCAGACGCGCGCCACCGCACTCAGGGCAGGTAGTCTTACCCATATATCGCGACTTGAGGACTCTATACTGCACCTTATGTCGCTGTGTATCTACATATTCGAAAAAGTTGTCTATACCCAAGAAATCTGAGCAACCGTGCCACAACATATCTCTATGCTCGGCCGAAAGGGCATAGTATGGCGTATGTATCGGGAAGCCGCAACGCGATGAACCGAGAATAAGTTCATTGCGCCAACGACCCATCGTAGCACCATTCCAGCAGGCCACAGCGCCATCATAAATGCTCTTCGACTTATCTGGAATCACCAAATCTTCATCTATGCCGACGACCTTACCATAGCCCTCACACATAGGACAAGCACCTATCGGATTATTGAACGAGAAGAGATGTTCGTTGGGTCGCTCAAAGGTCATACCCTCCTCCTCGAAGCGCGAAGATAGTCTCTCCACCTCGCCACCAATAGTGAGGAACATCTCGCCCGAGCCATAGCCCATAGCACGTGCCACAGAGTCAGCCAAGCGCGAAATGGTATCTTGAGTATGATCGACAACAACTCTATCGACCACGACCATAACATCCGCGAGATTCATATCATCGCCTATGCGAGGCATAAACTCCTCAACGCGCATAACCTCGCCACGGTAGCTCACCCTATTGATACCATCCTCCATGAGCGTAAGCATGCGCTCTACGATACCCTCGGAGCCCTTGAGCAGCAGCGGTGCCGAGATAACCACCTTCTCGCCATCCTCCAACTCGAGGATACGAGCAACAACATCGTCCACCTCGTAGCAGCGAATCTCGCGACCCGTCGTAGGTGAATAGGTAGTGCCGATACGTGCAAAAAGCAACTTTAGATAGTCATAAATCTCTGTCGTAGTACCCACCGTAGAGCGTGGGTTGCGCGAGATAACCTTCTGCTCGATAGCAATAGCTGGAGCGATGCCCTCGATACTCTCGACATCGGGTTTCTCCACGCGACCGAGGAACTGACGAGCATAGGCCGAGAGACTCTCAACATAGCGGCGCTGGCCCTCAGCAAAGATGGTATCGAATGCCAATGTCGATTTTCCCGAGCCCGAAAGACCAGTAATCACGACGAGCTTAGAATGCGGGATATCGACATCCACACTCTTAAGGTTATGCACCCTCGCACCTCTAATTTTTATCTTGTTGTTGTCCACCTTATCCATCAACTTTCAACAAACCAATCTGCTACCAAATCTACTCTATCTGGGTTCATTGATATGATTAATTCTATCTTTTTATCTCTTCGCCAGCCCTTTATCTGCTTCTCCCGAGCAATAGCGTTATTTATATCTCCGTACTCCTCGAAATAGAGAAGATTTGAGCATCTATACTTATGCGTAAACCCTTCAACATTGCCACACTTATGCTCCCATACTCGTCTAACAAGATTGTTCGTTACCCCCGTGTATAGAGATGATAAGTATTTATTTCCAACAATGTATATCCAATACTTACGCATTATCTTTACTGTTTTTACACAAGCAGTCGTTACAACCAACAATGTCATCCTGAGCGAAGCAAAGCGTAGTCGAAGGATCTCCTCCGAGCCAGTACTATATTACAGGATATATTTTAGGAGATTCCTCGACAAGCTCGGAATGACATTCTAAAATATCACCTATAACATAAGCCATCATAAGAGCTACTCTACTACATCCACACATGCATCCTCAACCTTACTGAGGCGGCCGAGAAGCTGCTCCGACTCGCTCTCGCGAATAGACAAATGCATCGTACACAAGTTGTCAAACTCCTGGCTGAGCACCTTAGGTTGCATATCCTTAACGATACGCATAATATCGTTCATGACAATATACGAGAACTCTACCTTAAGCACCACATCCACCGTGCGCTCTATAACCTCGCACTCGGCCAGGACCTGTGCCGTAGACTCCTTATAGGCAGCGATAAGACCTGGAACGCCAAGCTTCGTGCCACCGAAGTAGCGCACAACGACAACCAGACAGTTCGTTATCTCGTTCGAGAGGAGCTGACCCAAGATAGGCTTACCCGCCGTAGAGCTCGGCTCACCATCGTCATTGGCTCGAAACTGCTCACCATGCGGGCCCAAGCGCCATGCGTAGCAGTGGTGCGTAGCATCGAACCACCTCTTACGCAACGCATCGAGATACTCCTTGATCTCCTCCTCCGTCTCTACGGGGTAGGCATAGGTAAGGAACTTGCTGCTGAGCTGACGATATGTCGTCTCAGCAGGTCGTGCAATGGTCTTATAACTATCAGCTGCCACCTCTTCGCTATTTTATCGCACTAAACATTCGCTCCCAGCGTATACCACCCTCGTAGGGGTCTACCGAGAACCATATATACGATGCCTTACCCACTATGTGGTCGGCAGGGACAAAACCCCAGAAGCGTGAATCCAACGAGCCGTGGCGATTGTCGCCCATCATAAAGTAGTAGTCCTGCTCGAAGGTATATGTCGTAGCCTCCTCACCATCGACAAACCAGCGACCATCGCGCTCCTCCAAACTATGACCCTCGTAGACCTCGATGCAGCGGCCATACATAGCCACATTCTCGGCATTAAGTTCTACACCCTCGCCCGCAGCTGGAATCCACACCGGACCAAAGTTGTCGAGTGTCCACTCGGCCGATGCGCCACGACGTGTATGCGGGATAAGGCCACTACGCACACCATCGCCAATTTTTACGAGGCGGTAACGTGTCGTATCGCTATATGCCGAAAGTTCCGAGTCGCGCACAGGCAACTCTGCATAGCCTCCAATAGATGCATCCATACCCATCTTGAGGGGCTTGCCCGTAACCTCGTTGTAGTAGTAGTATTGTTTATCGGGGATAGCACTCTCCTCGACATCGTTGCAATATACCACACCATCGACAATGCGCATAGTATCGCCAGCGACAGCCACACAACGCTTGATATAGTTCTCCTTCTTATCCAAGGGTCGCGCTACGACATGGAAGTTCTCAGCAAGGTTAGCTCTACGCTCAGCCACCGTTGCTCCGTAGCTCTTATCACGAAGAAGCTGGTAGTAGCTCACCGCAGGCATTTCCATAACCACGGTGTCGCCCTCGGGGAAGTTGAACACGACAATATCGCCACGCTGCACCTCGCTTGTCGAGGCCAGACGACGATAATCACGCTGCCACTTTGTCGAAAACGATGCCTTCTTATCGTTCATCGGCAAGGTATTGTGTACGAACGGGAATGATAGCGGTGTCATAGGCACACGTGGGCCATACGACACCTTATTTACGACGATATAGTCACCCGCCAACAACGTACTCTCCATAGAGCCCGTAGGGATGACAAACATCTGAAACCAGTACGACTGAATGAGCGTAGCCAACACTACGGCCCAAAGGATAGCATTTACCCAGCCATATATCCACACGTAGACCTTCGTCTGACGCTTAAGCTCGTTCCACAACGCATAGGCAAAGACTACACAGAAGGTGAGCAGAAATGGTGCTTTCCAGCGGAATATAAGCATGTGGATAATGACACCTACAACAAGGGCGAAGAATAGCGCGCACCAGACTGCATAGGCCACTCGCCACCATGCGTAACGCTCGTAGAGCTTATGGTGTAGCGTTGCCATGCGATGACCAATGTAGTAGTCGTAGATGAATGGCAGTGCAACAATAAGCGACCATGCAGCACCATACCACACCGCAAAGGCCGAAACGACAACAGCCGTAATTATGGCCAGCACCCAAGGGCTTGCCACAACATTGCGAACAGCCGAATATATCTTCTTAATCGAATTCATAGCCAATCTTAAAAGAGGTTATCCATAGTGTGCACGCCACACTTACCATTGAGGTACTCACCCGCAACAACCGCACCCATAGCCAATGCACGACGGTTGAGAATAGAGTGCTTCACCTCCAAGACATCGTCAGCCGATGTGTAGGTGATGGTGTGAATACCTGGCACCATACCCTCGCGGTGCGACTCGATAAATAGCTGCTCGGGGTTCTCCGTCGCGGCATTTACCCACTCGCCCTTGCGATCCAACTTCTCGATGATACCCTCGGCAAGCGTAATAGCCGTACCGCTCGGAGCACCCTTCTTCCACATGTGGTGAGTCTCCTCGATGCGCACGTCGTACTCCTTATGAGGATTCATCAACTCGGCAAGGCGACGGTTAAGACGGAACATCACATTGACGCCAATCGAGAAATTCGAGGCATAGAACAATGCGCCACCCTTCTCCTCGGCAAGAGCCTCCATCGTAGGGAGCTCCTTGAGCCAACCCGTAGTGCCGCACACTACTCTACCGCCTGCCGACAACACCTTCTCCACGTTTGCGGCAGCCGTCTCGGGTGTGGTGAACTCGAAACATACATCTACACAAGCGACATTCTCGGCAGTAAGCTCCTCAGCATTTGCCTCATCAATAACAAGCTCTACGCTATGGCCACGCTCGGCAAGTATACGCTCAATCTCGCGACCCATTTTGCCATGACCTATAATTGCACACTTCATACTTTTACATCAGTTATAATTAAAACGCGGTAAAGTTACAAAAAAAATGCACTATGTGCAAACATAGCGCATCACTTAGATATTTTAGCTACTAATTTCCAATTAGTACTTTACACCTGAGAGGAAGAGTCCACACGCTGGAGCACCCGCACTCGAGCGCGACAAGTCCTTAGAACGAATGATATCCTCGAACTCCTCAACCGTGTAGCGACCACGCCCAACATCGACCAACGTGCCGACAATAGCGCGTACCATATTGCGTAGGAAACGATCTGCTCGAATTGTGAAACGAAGCGTTCCATCAGCCTCTCTGAGCCACTCGGCATGAGTGATGTGGCAGATATTCGTCTTGTTATTAGAATTGAGTTTTGCAAACGACGTAAAATCCTCGTACTCAAGGAGCTTTGCTGCTGCATTATTCATCGCCTCGACATTCAAATCGACCTCGAAACGCCACGCCGAGAAGCGCCTAAAGGGCGACTTATGCTGCGTGAGAAGATAGGTATATTCTCGCTCTTTGGCATCAAATCTCGCGTGTTTGTCGGCCTCGACTTCGTAGATGCGAATGATGGCTATATCGTCGGGCAGCACCTTGTTAAGTTTATAGGCGAGCTGCTGACAATCGACGGCTACATCGCTGTCAAAATGTGCGATATAGAACGAGGCATTAACCCCCGTATCGGTACGTCCTGCTCCGACAATCTCGGTATCTTTGCGCAGCAACATCGACAATTTTTGCTCTATCGCGCCCTGCACCGTAGGCTCGTCAGGCTGTCGCTGCCACCCACAATAGGCAGCACCATCGTATTGTAGTTCAATGAAATATCGCATAGTCTGGCGTTTAATTGAGCACAAAGATAGGAATAAAATATGAAAATGAGAAAATTAAGAGTATCGCTTTACGGGGGGGGGTTACGCTTTGGGGGCGCAAGCAAAGGCTTGCTCTTTGGGGGCACACCTAAAGGTGCTTATGGGGACGGGCTAACGCATTTAATGGGGAGCGCACCTGACGGTGCTTATGGGGAGCACCTCTTCTAAAGGGTCATCCCGAGCGTAGCCGAGGGATCTCCTACGCGACAATGTAGCGCGAGTGTTTTATTTTATACGTAGCCACTTGTCGGCTTTGAGGAGATGCTTCGTCTTCGCTCAGCATGACATTCACGCGCAACAAACACGAAGCATCCCCAAGAGCAAGCTCTGCTTGCGCCCTCAACAGGGCTTTAGCCCGCCCCCATACACCCCAATATCTCAACGTCAAGCGACAACGCAGCAACACCCTACCCAAGCACCACAACCATAATTTCTTGTTAGAAGGGGTCAGATTTGGCTATGACATGAGAAATGGCGGATGGGACATACTTGACGTATTTCCCATTCGCCATTTTGATTGAAGAGCCGAAGATGACCCCTTATCACAAGAAATTACATGTGGATAGCACAACCAAGAGCATCCTCCGCAGCCTCCATAACCGCCTCATGCATAGATGGATGTGCATGAATGGTGCGAGCAATGCGGTGAGCATTTACACCCAACACCTTAGCCAACGTAGGCTCACCAATCATCTCTGTCACGTTGTGACCCACGAAGTGCGCTCCGAGCAACTTCTCCTCTGCGTCGAAGATAAGCTTCACGAAGCCATCACGCTCGCCAGCAGCCGTAGCCTTACCCGATGCGGTGTATGGGAACTTGCCGACCTTATACTCGACACCCTGAGCCTTAACCTGAGCCTCGGTAAGACCTACTGAGGCAACCTCGGGAGAGGTGAAGATGCACGAAGGAATTGTCGAGTAGTCGATAGCCTCAGGCTCCAAACCGCAGATGTGCTCCACGCAGTGGATAGCCTCGGCAGAGGCCACGTGTGCAAGGGCAGGCGTCGCAATGATATCACCGATAGCATACACACCATCTACCGACGTCTTATAGTGCTCATCGACCTTGACCTTATCTCGCTCGATCTCGATGCCGAGCTCCTCAAGGCCCATATTCTCGATATTTGACTTGATACCTACTGCCGAGAGTACGATATCCGCCTCGAGTGTCTGAGCGCCCTTCTTACCCTCAACCTCAACTACGCACTTGCCATCCTCACGAACAGCAACCTGCTTAACCGTCGTAGAGGTCATAACCGTAGCCTTAAGCTTGCGGAAGGCGCGCTCCATAGCCTTAGCTGTATCCTCATCCTCCAAAGGCATGATCTGTGGCATATACTCCACGATGGTCACCTTAACGCCCATCGTAGCATAGATGTAGGCAAACTCCGAGCCGATAGCTCCCGAGCCGACAACAACCATTGTCTCGGGCAACGCGGGCAATACCAAAGCCTCCTTAGATGAGATGATATGCTTGCCATCGATAGGCATAAATGGCATAACGCGAGGACGTGCTCCCGTAGCAAGGATCACATTACCAGCCTCATACTCCACGCCATCGACATCGACAATATTAGCAGCCTTAAGGCTACCGAAGCCTGCGAGAACGTCGATATTGTTCTTCTTGAGGAGGAACTGAACACCCTTGTTCATCGTGGTTGCCACCATACGCTCACGCTCCACCATCTTCGCCCAGTCGGGCTTAACCTCGCCCTCGATAGCTACGCCATAGGTCGCAGCAGCCTTGCAGTCGGCATATACCTGCGCTGAGCGCACCAAGGCCTTAGTGGGGATACAACCCCAGTTAAGACATACACCACCTGCATCGGCCTTCTCGACGATAGCTACACGCTTGCCACACTGCGCAGCACGAATAGCAGCTACATAGCCACCAGGGCCCGAGCCAATGACGATAATATCGTATCTTTCCATAATGATAACTCTTTAGTCGTTGTTTAGTGCAATTACTTTACCACCTTCAAAATCTCGCCCTTGTCAGCAGCTACCGCACGCTTCCAATTCTCGGTGTAGCCAGGCTGCTCAATCTTGCCAGGGATATCCTTACCGTTGCCATTGTCGATAAAGCCATTCTCATCCTCACCCTTAACGTTACCGTCGATGTACTTAACCATGAGGTACTTGTCGAGATCAACCCAGATATTGAAGATACCCTGTGCGTTGTTTACTGAGAGCTCCGTAGCAACCTTGCGAGCCTTCTTATCGTTGTTAGATACGTTTGCAATCTTTGCATCCATCTCGGGGACAATATTCAACATCTTATTCTCCCAAGCATCCACCACCTCGCGAACATACTTACCTACGATATTGTAGCGCAAATATGCAAACTGAGCAACGCGGTTAGTGATCCAGAACATAGATGTATCTGAGTACTTGAGCATTGAGCCATTACCCTCCTTCAAGCACTCGGGAACCTCGGTAGATGTTACGTAGATAGGCGTAAGAGGCGATGTAGCTGCATCGTCGGTACCAAACCAGAGGATACCCACCTTGCCAGGACGAGCCTGACCTACAAGCCAGAAGCCTGTCTGCTGAGTAGCTGTTGCACGCTCGTTGCAGTACTCCACGCCATCAACCTCGAAGTACATAGGACGCCAGCGGTATGGGCAACCCTCGCCACCAGCACCAATATCCGATGTCATATCCATCTTTGTACCCTCGTAGTGGTCACGCATGCAATCCATCAACACCTTAGGCGATACCTTCTCGGTAGGCTTTACCCACAAAGGCATACGGTTAGCTGGGTTATGACCCATAGCATAATCCTCATACTGATCCATATCCTCGGCTACTGTGCGGAAGAATGCCCATACACGGGCCTCGCAACCACGCATAGCACCGAAATCGAGTGGTGCATAGGCCTCAGCAAAGCTGAAATCCTCGTTCGCGCCATCGAACCAACCGAACTTACGAGCTACATCCGCAACATCGGGAGCATAGAGGCAGTTCTCAGGATCGTTCCAAGGGAATGTAGTGATACGTGCCTGGTTAGCGTGAGCCGATACATAGCCATCAGGAATACGACGTGCTACCCATACGATACCCTTATCCTCTGGACCCTTGCCGATAAGCTCCATAATCCACGCCTCCTCGGTGTCGATAAGCGAGAATGACTCACCAGAAGAGCAGTAGCCGTAGGTATTCGCAAGATCTACGATGATGTCGATAGCCTCGCGAGCGGTCTTAGCGCGCTGCAATGTGATATAGATCAATGAGCCGTAGTCGATACCGCCCTTTGGGTCCTCCAACTCGGGACGACCACCGAATGTTGTCTCAGTAATGAAGAGCGAGTGCTCGTTAGAGTTACCGAGTGTGCGGTAGCGAGTCTCGGCCTGAAGAATCTGACCAAGGTAGCGACCTGTATCCCACTCCGTAACATCCATATACTGAGTGTACTTACCAGGGATATACTGGTAGAGTGAGCCATATAGACCGTGTGAGTCGGCTGCATAGGTAACCATATTTGAGCCATCGGTAGATGCTCCACGTGTTACGATAAAGTTGGTGCAGGCGTCAGCATTGAGTGCCGTGCCGAGCATCGCGCCCACCAAAGCGAGCATTGTGAATAGTTTTTTCATAGTAGTTTTAAGTTTATGTTATTTATAATTTTATCATAAAATCTCTCAAAGATACTCAAAATTTCGGAAACCACAAACTCATACACCCAAAATAGATAATTATAAACCCTCATAACCGTATTTGTATGACTTCGAATAGTGCAATTCGAATATTTTTCATACCTTTGTAGAGTGTATACAGATAGACTTTTGAAGCCAGATGTTTATGAGTACAGTTAAAGAGCGACTAAACAAAATATTAGCAACACTACCCGAAGGGGTTAGTCTTGTTGCCGTATCGAAATTTCACCCTGCCGAGCGTCTTCAGGAGGCCTACGATGCTGGTCAGCGCATCTTTGGTGAGAGCCGACCTCAGGAGATGGCAGCCAAGCAAGCCGCGCTTCCCGCAGATATAGAGTGGCACATGATAGGTCATCTTCAGACCAACAAGGTGAAGATGATCGCTCCATTCGTTACGATGATTGCCTCTGTAGACTCCGACCGCCTTATTGCCGAGATCGAGAAGCAGGCAGCACGCTACAACCGCACCATAGATATACTCTTAGAGGTGCATGTTGCCGAGGAGGAGAGCAAGTCGGGATGGGATTATGAGGAGCTACGCCAATACCTTGCAAGTGGCGAGCTGTGCACAATGGAGCATATCCGCGTACGAGGTGTAATGACCATCGCTACGAACACCGATGACGAGTCTATCATCCGTCGCGATTTTGCGCGCATACGCTCTATCTTCGAGGAGCTTAAACCCTCGTTTGGCGAAGCGTTCGACACCCTATCTATCGGCATGTCGGACGACTACCCTATCGCCTTGGAGTATGGCTCGACAATGGTACGCATCGGCACTGCAATATTCGGAGCGAGAGAGTATTAACCATATCGGTCACAACCTATGGAGGCTATCTAACAGAGCGTTGGGTAGCCTTCGTTGTTTATCGCTGCAATAATCCAAAACATAAGTCACACCAAACGTGATTAAGTTTTGCTTATAGCATCATAAGAATATATAATATAACTTTTTGCCTATAAATATTTCAAAATAGAATTTTATATATACTTTTGCACAAGATTTGAAATGCAAAACAGATATATAAATTTAGAATAAAACAATTTGAAATATGGAGATTAGAAAGAAGAGCTGCTGTTGTGGCTCAAAGAAGCAGAACGATTGCACGGTATATGGTTTCGAGGCGCAGGCACAGGGTGGTAAGACGCTAAAACTTAGCGATCTAAAGGGCAAGGTACTCCTTATCGTAAATACGGCAAGCAAGTGTGGCTTCACACCTCAGTATGCCGAGCTGGAGGAGCTATACAAGCGATATAAGGATCGCGGTTTCGAGATCTTAGATTTCCCCTGCAACCAGTTTGGCGGTCAGTCACCCGAGAGCGATGCTGAGACCACTCAGTTCTGCCAGCTCAACTATGGCACGACATTCCCACAGCTTAAGAAGATTGAGGTAAATGGCGAGAATGCTACACCACTATACAAGTGGCTTAAGAGCGAAAAGGGCTTTGCGGGCTTTGATGAGGGACACCCCATCGGTGAGAAGCTCCACGAGATATTAAGCGCAGCGGACCCCGACTATGCATCTAAGTCGGACATCAAGTGGAACTTCACAAAGTTCCTCATCGACCGCGAGGGTAAGGTCGTAGCACGCTTCGAGCCTACGACAGAGCTAAAGCGCGTAGCCGAGGCTATCGAGGCGATACTTTAGTAGGAGGTAGCAAAAGTTAGTACAGCAAATAGTATAAATAAGTATGAAGGGGTCGTGCGGGAGTCGAGAGATTCTCGCACGGCGTTTTATATAGCGAGCGTGAATTAACTATAAACAGAAGAGTGAGGGGTTTATGCACGCGAAGGAATGGTAGGCATACAAAAAGTGGAAAACCGCATTTTACCCGAGGTAAAGATTGGCTTCCCGCTTGTGTATAGGGTCAAAGCTCGCTTATTCGAAGACCTCCTGACCAAAGAGTGTTGCTGACGAACAACCCGTGATGCGCACCTTAACATAGTCGCCCACCTTGTGGTCACCACGATCAAATACGACCATCTTGTTCTGCGATGTACGGCCCGAAAGCTGCTCATCGCTACGCTTCGACGTGCACTCCACCAAGATCTCGAACTCCTTGCCGATATCGCGCTTGTTGCTCTCCTCCGAGAGGTGATTCTGCAAGTCGATAATCTCGGTTAGACGACGTGTCTTAACATCCTCGGGGACATCGTCACCCAAATTTCGCTGTGCGAAGGTACCTGGACGCTCCGAATATTTGAACATATAGGCAAAGTCGTAGCCCACCTCACGCATAAGCGAGAGTGTAGCCTCGTGCTCCTCCTCGGTCTCGTGAGCAAAGCCCGCGATAAGGTCTGTCGTAATGGCACAATCGGGCATATAGCGACGGATAGCTGCTACGCGCTCCAAGTACCACTCACGCGTGTACTTACGGTTCATACGCTTGAGCATCTCCGTACTTCCTGACTGCGCAGGAAGATGAATAGCACGACAAATATTGGGCATCGAAGCCATCGTCTCGAGCAACTTATCGCTGATATCCTTAGGGTGTGACGTCGCAAAACGCACGCGCAACAGCGGAGAGATCTCGGCAACGAGTTTCAACAACTCCGGAAAATCGACATCACCCGTACGGTATGAGTTTACGTTCTGACCAAGAAGCGTTACCTCACGGTAGCCATTCTCAAACAACGTACGAGCCTCCGACACGATAGTCGCAGCATCGCGGCTACGCTCGATACCTCGTGTGTAGGGCACAACGCAGTATGAACAGTAGTTGTTGCAACCACGCATAATGGCGATAAAGGCACTCACGCCATTGCGGTCAAGACGCACTGGTGCAATCTCGGCATAGGTCTCCTCCTTCGAAAGCTCCACATTAACGCCCGTCGAACCATTGTCCACCTCGCGCACCAAGCGTGGCAAATCACGATAAGAGTCGGGGCCAGCAACGATATCTACACCCGTGCCACCCTTTGTGAGCTCCTCCTTCAGACGCTCGGCCATACAGCCGATGATACCGATAACGAGTGATGGCTTCTGCTTACGCATACGACGCATCTCGCTCAATCGACCCCAGATGCGCTGCTCGGCATTATCACGAATAGAACATGTGTTGATAAGCACCACATCGGCTTCCTCCAGACTCTCGGTATAGCGGAAACCCTCCTGCTGCATGATAGAGACCACGATCTCCGAGTCGCCAACATTCATCTGGCAACCATAGGTCTCGATATATAGCTTGCGACCACTACCAGTGAGTGGTCGCAAGCGGTTTACATCAATTCTTGTATTCATTTAGTATCTATTATACCTTATATACAATATAGCACTACTCTACGGGCATGCCGTCATCCTGTGGGAATGGCTTGAAGCCCTGACCAAAGGTGTCGTATGCATCGGTAACAACAACGAATGCACGAGGATCAAACTCCTTAATCTTGTGCTGTACGTTGCGAACCTCCTTACGGCTAACCACAAGGAAGATCATCTCCTTCTCGTTGTTGGTGTACATACCCTTAGCCTTGAGGTAGGTACCACCACGGTCGAGATCCTTAAGGATGTACTCACGCATCGCCTCAGAGTGCTCCTCGCAGATAATATAGAGAAGCTTATCGCGCGATGCACCGTCGATAGTGTAGCCCAATACCTTGGCATTTACGAAGATACATACACCCGAGTAGAGCGAGAGCATAAGACCCTGCGCCTCCTTACCCTCGGGAAGACCCAAACCGAAACCGATAACCAAAAGACCGCACAACACGATGATTGCATCTGAGAGCAATACGCCGTTAGCGAACTTCATCTTAGCGAAGCGGTGAAGAAGCATACCTGTAATATCTGTACCACCCGTAGCAGCGTTGTTGCGGATAACGATACCTACACCCACACCACTGAAGCAACCACCAACGATAGCTGCGAGCATGAGGTGGTTAGACAAATCTACAATGCCACCCATAAGCAACGCAGGATCGAGAGCCTCGATAGCCTCCTTGCTGGGATATACCAAGTAGTCGAGCAAGTTCATAAGACCAGGTGTTACGAACGATGCAAAGATCGTGCGACCACCAAACGTACCGCCAAAGATAAGCAAGGCGGTGAGAATCAAGGGCACATCGAACATATAGCCGAATGTACCTACCTGAATTGAGGGGAAGAGGTTGTGGAGCACAAGCGCCAAACCATAGATACCTCCAGGCACAAGGTCGTAGGGATTGATAAATACCACGAATGCGATGGCTACCATAAGACAGCCCAAAACAATCTGTCCCATTGACGACCACCACGACGAGTCAGTCAGCGAGTTTTTGGCAGACTGAGTCATGCCAGCGAAGTTTAGTTGTAGTTTCATAAATATGCAAAATTGTCTTTTTATTCAACTTTTCTATATCAAAGTTAGGTATT
This sequence comes from Alistipes sp., assembly GCA_045659765.1. Lineage (GTDB taxonomy): Bacteria > Bacteroidota > Bacteroidia > Bacteroidales > Rikenellaceae > Alistipes. The sequence goes on along the minus strand of JAZRCN010000019.1, from coordinate 48,247 downwards.
TTTTACAAAATTGCAACCCTCGTCACCCTTTTTTTGCATATTAGTCGACCAATAGCACACTAACAAGATGCGCGAAAATTTGGGTATTGCGCTTTTTTTTGTACCTTTGTGTTATCGTGCAACACACACATGCACATTAACACACTGAATAACACGAACTTAACCTACTTTTATGGAGAATTGGGGCGTACTTACGTACTATTGTGCGATAACACTCATCATTATCGCCTATCTGCTTGGTTCTATTCCAAGTGCAGTACTTATCGGCAAGAAATATTATGGCATAGATATTCGCGAGCATGGTAGCAAGAATGCTGGCACTACAAATATGCTCCGCGTATTGGGCAAACGCGCTGCAATACCCGTATTTATCATCGACTATTTCAAGGGTTTCGGTGCCGTTATGCTCACCTCACTTATGCGCTACGACGACTCGGTTAGCGAGGGCTGGCTTATCAACCTACGCATCATCGCTACGTTTGCCGTTGTCCTCGGCCATATCTTCCCTATCTTTGCAGGATTCAAGGGCGGCAAGGGCGTAGCAACACTTCTTGGCGCAGGTACGGGTATCTTCCCTCCTATCGTATTGCTCTGCTTTGGTGTATGGTCTATGGTATTTGCTATCTGGAACTATGTGTCGTTGGCATCAATCGTTGCGGGTTGCTGCTACCCTATCTTCGTTATGATATTTTCGACTATGACGTACAACCCTGCTGAGGCGTTGGTTAGTATTCCGTTTATCGTCTTCTCGTGGTTCGTTGCGATAATGCTTATCATTACGCACCGCAAGAACATCCGCCGACTGCGAGATGGCGAGGAGTCGAAGATCTATCTGTGGCTCAAGCCGGAGGATCAAGAGAAGAAGAAGCAGTAAAGATAGTGCCGCAGCGATGCGGCATTTTTGTTTGTATAGAGCGCTGGGAGGATGAGCAGGGACTACGCTCCTAATGGGGGCGCTACGCTTTTAGGGGCGCAAGCTAAAGCTTGCTCTTGGGGGGCGTGCCTGCGGCACTCTTGGGGAGCGCACCTGACGGTGCTTATGGGGAACGCCGCTTCTGAAGGGTCATCCCGAGCGTAGCCGAGGGATCTCCTACGCGACAATGTGCTATGAGCGTTTTATTTTATACGTAGCCACTTGTCGATTTTGAGGAGATGCTTCGACTTCGCTCAGCATGACATTCACGCGCAACGAACGCAAGAGCGCAACATAGCTAAACGCGAAGCACCCCAAAAGCAAGCTCTGCTTGCGCCCTCAAAAGGGCTTTAGCCCGCCCTCACACACCCCAATAACTCAGCGTCAAGCGACAACGCAGCAACACCCTACCCAAGCACCCAATTTCTTGTCAGAAGGGGTCAGATTTGGCTATGACATGAGAAATGGCGGATGGGACATACTTGACGTATTTCCCATTCGCCATTTTGATTGAAGAGTCAAAGATGACCCCTTATCACGAGAAATTTACTTTACCTCCTCAAACTCTACATCCTCAGGCTGCGCCTGCTGCTGCTCTGCACCTGGCTGACCCTGTGTGCCCTGAGCCTGCTGTGCCTGCTGCTGTGCGTAGATATCCTGAGATGCTGCCTGCCATGCAGCGTTAAGAGCCTCGATAGATGAGTCGATAGCTGCGAGATCCTGAGCCTTGTGAGCCTCCTTAAGCTTGCCGAGAGCATCCTCGATAGCTGCCTTCTTGTCTGCTGGAAGCTTGTCGCCATACTCCTTGAGCTGCTTCTCAGTTGCGAAGATGTTAGAGTCGGCAGCGTTCACCTTGTCTACGCGCTCCTTCTCTGCCTTATCCTTCTCCTCGTTAGCCTTAGCCTCATCGCGCATACGCTGGATCTCCTGCTCGGTAAGACCGCTTGAAGCCTCGATACGAATCTTCTGCTCCTTGCCAGTACCCTTATCCTTAGCCGATACGTTGAGGATACCGTTAGCGTCGATATCGAACGTAACCTCGATCTGTGGCACACCACGTGGAGCTGCTGGGATACCGTCGAGGTGGAAGCGACCGATAGACTTATTGTCGCGAGCCATAGGACGCTCACCCTGGCATACGTTGATCTCTACTGAAGGCTGGTTGTCGGCAGCTGTAGAGAATACCTCGCTCTTGCGTGTAGGGATTGTTGTGTTAGCCTCGATAAGCTTTGTGAATACACCACCAAGAGTCTCGATACCGAGTGAAAGTGGAGTTACGTCCAAAAGGAGGACATCCTTAACCTCACCTGTGAGGACACCACCCTGAATTGCAGCACCTACGGCTACTACCTCATCGGGGTTTACCGAGCGGTTAGGAGTCTTACCGAAGAACTCCTCAACGATCTTCTGGATTGCAGGGATACGTGTTGAACCACCTACGAGGATAACCTCGTCGATCTGGCTTGCCTGAAGACCTGCATCGCGCAATGCTATGCGGCATGGCTCGATAGTCTTCTGCACGAGGTGGTCGCAAAGCTGCTCGAACTTAGCACGTGTGAGCGACATCACAAGGTGCTGAGGAATGCCATTAACAGGCATGATGTATGGAAGGTTGATATCGGTAGTTGTTGCTGACGAAAGCTCGATCTTTGCCTTCTCGGCAGCCTCCTTAAGGCGCTGCAAAGCCATAGGATCAAGACGAAGGTCGATACCGTGCTCAGCCTTGAACGCCTCGGCCATGTAGTCGATAAGTACGTGGTCGAAGTCGTCACCACCGAGGTGTGTATCACCATTTGTAGACTTTACCTCGAATACGCCGTCGCCAAGCTCCAAGATTGAGATATCGAAGGTACCACCACCAAGGTCATATACCGCAATCTTCATATCGTCCTGCTTCTTGTCAAGGCCGTATGCCAAAGCGGCTGCTGTAGGCTCGTTGATGATACGACGCACCTTAAGACCTGCGATCTCACCTGCCTCCTTAGTTGCCTGACGCTGTGAATCAGAGAAGTATGCAGGAACGGTGATAACCGCCTCTGTAACCTCCTGACCGAGGTAGTCCTCAGCCGTCTTCTTCATCTTCTGAAGCGTGATAGCCGAGATCTCCTGAGGAGTGTACTGACGACCGTCGATATCTACACGAGGAGTGTTGTTCTCCCCCTTGATGATTGAATAGGGAGCACGTGCGATGTCCGATGCTACGTTGTCGTAACGCTCACCCATGAAGCGCTTAATTGAGAATACCGTACGCTTAGGGTTGGTGATAGCCTGACGCTTTGCAGGATCGCCCACCTTACGCTCGCCACCCTCGGTGAATGCTACAACTGAAGGTGTTGTGCGGTGGCCCTCAGCGTTAGGGATTACTACGGGCTCGTTACCCTCCATTACGGCTACACAAGAGTTTGTTGTACCCAAGTCAATACCAATAATCTTACTCATAATCTTAGTCTGTTATTTGTTAAATATTATATACTTCTTATTTACACGTTTGTCGCCCCATCGGAGCCAACGACCATCACTAAGGCAAATGGTGTACCAAACAAAAAAATAACAGAAAAGTGTCACACATTATGGCAATGCGCGACACCTTCTGTCATACATACTGACATTTTGACACCCCAACGACTACTTCTGTCTGCCACTGCGGTATATCTGCAAGCTATTGACAAGATTCTGCCATACGATATATGCCGTCGGAGCTATCGAGGCTATTGGGTCAAGGAAGTTTAGCGACAGCCACACTGCCAAAATCGTATTTTTCTGACCTACCGACTGTGTACCTGCGGCGCGATCACCCGCCATATCGCCCAGGATGCGACCTATGCGGAACTGCGTCAAGCAGAGGATAAGGGCCACAACGGCCAACTCCACCTCGACAAGCAACGAGGCATCGGCCTCTAATATGAATATGGTAGTGCGTCCCATAACCAATATCAATGACACAAGCCATATCGAGAACGACAAGCCACCTCGCTTCGCAAACCACGCTGCACCCTTGGGCCATAGCAGACGACAGAGCTGCGCCACAACAAACGGTGCAATAAGCGTCGGAGCCACACGACCGATGATACCCATAAACGTACATGTTCCATTGCCAAAGAGATGCAGCAATGGTGGTGCAAGCAGAGCAGTAACAAGGTTGCATACGAGGCTATAGGTGACCATCGTCGTAACATTTGCTCCGAGCATGCCACCGATAACTACCGCAGCCATAGCGATAGGCGCAAGCACACATATCATCGCACCCTGACCCACAACCTCGCCAAATAGTGGCGTAACAAGGTAGTAGACCGCAATAGAGCCGAGGAACTGCACGGCAAGCATCCATAGATGAATCCAGCTAAGACGCATATTACGAATCTCGACCTTGCAAAACGTAAGGAACAACATCGCAGCAATAAGCAGTGGTGTGAGTACTCCGTTTGTAGCACCCTCAACCACACCGAGAGGTCGGCATAGAGCGATACCCAAGAGCATTGCTGCGGGCATTGCCGCAGTCTTTATGTTATGACGTGAAAGAGCCATTTTTCTCAAATTATTTAGTTAGAATTTCGATTATCTGTTGCATTGCACCATCGCGCTGCGCCTCATCGAGTATCGTCTCGAACGGGAAGCCCATCACCACGACACTTGCGCACTGAGCACCCTCTTTTGCTCGATAGGCCACCGCTGCCGAGGAGCCACTACCCGCATAGCGCATGATTGTAACCGCATCCTTGGTAGGAGATAGCACCTCGGGGGATTCTACACAATATATCTCTGAGCATGGCGTCATATTGAAAGTGATTCTTTCGCGACTGCCATAATGCTTTGCAACGCCCTCCACAACACCTCGTCTTGAGGCCATAGCACCACCAAACTCGGCATGAAGCACCTCACGAGCGAACTCGCGCGACTTCTTATCCGACAGCGGCGAGTGCCACAAATCGTCGAACATATACGAGCCCGAGAGAAGCAGCGCACCTCCCGCAGCGCTATAATCGGCAAGCACACGCTCCAGAGCCTCGCCAAAGACCTCGTAGCGATAACCCATAGCGCCACGGCCAATAGCCGTAGTTCGCTGCTTACCCATAATCACATCGACAATATCGTAGTCATCAAGCGATACGCGGCCCTGCTCGACAGCTCTGCGCGATGAGGAGCAGAACGAATAGCCTGCACGCACAATCGAGCGACCATGCACAGCGGGGTAATCAAACGTATTACCCGCTATAATCTCGCCCTCGTAGTCGCTATACGACTGACCGAGAGCATGGCTATCACTATCGGAGCGCGACAGACGACGATCGAAGTTAATCTGCTCGCCGATAAATGCTATATCTTGGATATAGGGCGCACCGCTATCGTAGCGGTTATAAAAGCCAGCTATCGAGTCACCCTGAATACTGAGGGGTGCAGCCACCCTATCAAAGCCATTGACGACCATCACACGGCCTCGCTCCGCGCTCACCCTACAAGCCGAGAGTGTCTCGGAGGGAAAGCTCTCGCCACCACGGTTTACAGCCGTAAGGCGATAGCTACACAATTTGTCGCTTGACAACTCAACCTCGACGCTTGTACCCTCAACGCGAACACCCGTATCGAAACCTCCACCCTCCGTGCGCGTATATAATATGTAGTAGTCGGGCGTAGCCGTACTCTCCAACCTATCCTCGGTAGGCTGCCAGCTAAGACGCACACCACCCTCGGTAAGCTCCGCACTAAACGAGTTTACGGGGAGTGGCTGCACCACATACTCCACGCCATACTGACTCGACAGAAAGCGTAGCACGCCCTTGTATATCGCACGGCTAACATCGAAACGAAACGACGGGTCGAGGCCATAGCGCATATCTGCGAAGTTCTGGTGCGAGAGCAACTCTAAGAGCATCGTTGGGCAGCCACCCATACGTGCCTCGTAGTAGCCTCTATCCCACATACCGCGTCGCGTCCAATTAGGCTCATGCAGAGCGCGTATATCGTCGACAATCTGGGTCATTATCACATCTGTCAGGTCGCGAGAGCGCATACGCGAGATTTTATCCTCGAAACGCCCCTTATTCTCCTGCGTACAATATATGCCAAGTGTGCCTATAACATCGTCGTTAAGGCGCACGCCAGCATCCGAGTGAAAGGCCAGAGCAAGATCCAACGGAATAGAGCGTCCCTCCTCGTCGCTAAGTCGCTGCGAGCCTCCCATAAGGGCATTTATCCAGTGTGGGCGCGACATATAATCCTCCTTGTAGTCGTCCGTGCCACCCTTCGGAGCGTAGACCGCCTCGTCAAAGCCCGACCACTGCAACCAATAGCGCGCACCCTCCGTGTAGCGTGGATAGCCACTCGTCTCACCTGCTCGCTCGACGTTGCCCATGCCACCGCCAATCTTCACGGCATCGGCCACCACAACACCCTCCTCCGTGGAGTAGTTGTCCAGCGTTACAAGCCTATCGTAGTCGCCAGCCTCGAAGTAGAACTCACCGAGCGGCACCCACATCGAGCCTCCCATTTGCTGATTTACCTCTATCTCGTGCACTCCACCCGAGGCATAGACCCTATAGCGCGCATCGCGCACCGAGCGTTTAAGACTCTTGTAACTCACGTAGACAGTGTAGATACCCGCATTTTTTATCTCGCCACCCCACGTTGCTGTAGCCGTACCGCGAGGTTGCTCAGTTGTTGCGACATATCTCACCGAACCATCCGTAAATGGATTATGCCCCGAAGGATATATATCCAAGATCTGCGCAAATCCCAAATCTTCACTCTTCCAGCGATATTTAGCCTCGACAGACTCTTCGTAGCGACCAGCACAGATGGTGTAGGGATCGTTATCTGCGATAAGCTCCTCGCGCTGTAGGCTACGCTCACGTGGCAGCAGCACCGTAGCACCAGCATTCTCCAGCATCGGCAGCAGGTAGGGCAACACGTAGCTCTGCGTATATAGGTCCTCGACCGTCTCCCAGAGGCGCGAGCGTTGCCACCTCCACACCTCCTTCTCCGAATCGTAGTAGCGGCCATGGCTCTGCCACAAGGCTATATGGCGACCAGCAAGACCCCTATCGGGCTGCGACACACGACTCACACGACGTACCAACGCCCTATCGCTCAGGTTTGTAAAACGCGCATCGCGTATCTTCGATGTGTAATACTGCGGCACGAGTTTGTCGATAAGCTTTCCATCGGCATAGATGAGAATGGTGTGGCGACGATAGGCCTCGGGGAGTGCCACACGTACCGAGTCGTAGAAGCGCTTTACGCTCTCCTCACGGAATGGGTAGTATGCCAGCTCCTTAGATGCCCTCACCTCGATAGTTCGGCCACTGCGAACACTAAGCGAGTTAATCGACACGTAGCCACCCGCCACCTCGCGTAGTGTCATGCGCCTAAGCACCGCCCCCACCGAGTCGCGCACATAGGAGGGTATAGGCTCTGCGGCCAACGCCGCTTGTACCGCGAACAATGGCGCAAGCAGCAATAGTATAAATCTCTTTATATTGGTTGTAATAGACTTTCTCATATCCCGAAATTGAGAGTCCAAAGGTACTAACTTTTTGTTTTTCGGCAAAAAATGAGTACCTTTGTTTTCGAATTATATGAACCTATTACTATATGAGAAGAATTTTAATGCTTTCAACCCTGCTTATGGCGCTCTTTACAGCCTCGGCGCAGGAGTTCGACACACACTTCAACGACGCAACACTACGTATCGACTACACCTTCTCGGGAAATGCCGCCGAGCAGTACGTGGCGCTCAACGCCCTATCCGAGACCGACGGCTGGTGGGGACGTCGTATCAATCTCACAACCAACGTATTGGAGGGTAATGGCGACCTCACCCTCTACGATAAGGAGAGTGGCGCAGTGCTCTACACGACATCGTTCTCTTCGCTCTTCCAGGAGTGGATTACAACGCCCGAGGCGGCAACCGTAACACGTAGCTTCGAGTTCACGCTCCTCGTGCCTATGCCACGCAAGAGCGTAGACGCAAAGATTGTGTTGCGCAACAACCGTGGCGAGGCAACAGCCGTTATGACACATACCATCGACCCCGAGGATCGTCTTATCCACGACTACGCTAAGGCTGAGGCTCTACCCTACGAGTATCTCCACCGTGGCGGCAGCTCTAAGGAGTGTATCGACGTTGTTGTTCTTGCCGAGGGTTATACTCCCGAGCAGATGGAGCTCTTCAAGGCCGATGCTCGCATCGCTACCGAGGAGATTCTCAGCTACGCTCCATTCGACCAGCACCGCGACAAGTTTAACTTCATCGCCGTCTACTCGCCATCGAAGGATAGCGGTGTGAGCGTGCCTCAGGATGAGCTATGGTGCGACACGGCCGTAGGCTCGAACTTCTACACATTCTATATGAATCGCTACCTTACCTCGTCAAACGTCTACAAGATGTACGACTTGGTACGTAATATCCCTTGTGAGCACTTCGTAATTCTCGCGAATACAGATACTTACGGTGGCGGTGGCATCTACAACTCTTACACCCTCACTACCGCGCACCACCCCGCATTCCGCCCCGTTGTGGTACACGAGTTCGGACACTCGTTCGCAGGTCTTGGCGATGAGTATTTCTACGATAATGGCGACAACAACGACGAGATGCACTCCCTGGACCACGAGCCATGGGAGCATAACATCACCACGCTTGTCGATTTCGACTCGAAGTGGGCCGATATGGTTGCCGAGGGCACAGAGATTCCAACGGCCGTAACCCCCGAGCGCACAGCCAATTATACGGTTGGCGTGTATGAGGGTGGCGGCTATCGCACCAAGGGCGTCTACCGCCCTGCGGATGTCTGCCGTATGCGCGACAACACTGCCGAGAAGTTCTGCCCCGTATGCCAGCGCTGCATCGAGCGCGTCATTCTGCATCAGGCCGAGTAGCGCGGTTGCCCGACTAAAAGATAAGAGTGTGTCCAACGAGTTTGTGGGCACACTCTTTTTGTATAAGAAGTTGTATAAGAAGTTGTCTAAGCAGCCTAAGAAGCAGCCTAAGAAGTTGTATAACAAGAGCTGATTTTAGGCCTGCGAAGTCCGAAAAAGCGCAGTTTACTTAAGCGTAAATGAGCATTTTGAGGACAAGCATAACGCCAAAGCAGCCTTGTTATACGGCTTCTAAAACGGAGCCTCCTCGGTTGTACATATCTCCACCAAGTCGGCAATGTCACGCCCCGCAGAGGGAGCAATATTTGCGCTGTCGTAGAGCGATATGGCATTGGAGATGGTGTAGTCGAAACCCACCTCGTGGGCTATATCGCATATCTTCTCGCGCCATATCTCCTCGCCTCGGCCCTCGTCGGGGTAGAGCACCACATGACGACCACCAAGCGGCATAAGTCGCTCGGCAGTAAGCCCTTGCAGCGAGTCGGTGGCGGTCCATAGCATCTCCGGAAGGAGTATTGCGCCAACGTGTGCCGTCTTGTAGCTCTCGACGATGGCTACCGTAGCCGTGGCGTAGGCCTCGTGGCCGAGGAGGTGCTCGCCATAGAGGCACTGCTTGAGGTTGTAGGGCTCGTCGAGTCGTCCCTGACGTAGCATTATGCTATGCACCCAATCGCACGAGCCAGCACCCTTTGTTCGCCTTCCCGAGGTTGGGTCGTAGGCCATAACCTTGCCTGTACGCAGCAGCCCTTGTGTGTCGCGCTGCCAAAAGACGACACGCCCATCGCGCGTGCCACCCACGCCATAGAGTTGGCGTATGCGCTCGGCCTCGTCGGTGCCGAATGTTGTGCGTAGCCACTGCATGTGGGTACTATCTCGCGTAAGAGAGCCCGTGGCCACCCACTCGGGAATGTAGGAGGTGGGAGGGTGGTTAATGGTTAATTGGTTAAAATCCCTAGGGTTTTTAACCATTAACCAACCACCACTACTACTATTCTCTCTCTTCCAAGGGTTATCAGTGTAGTATTGTTTAGGGGTATAATGATACCCGCAGGGTCGTGACGACCCCTCCTCTCTTGGAGGCGTATCTCGCTTCCAAGGGTTATCAGTATAGTATTGTTTGGGGGTATAGTGATACCCGCACTTATCAATACGATTACACTTACCTACATTATCTGATACGTACTCGTTATTATTATAAGTATCAATATAACGAGTAAAACTCTGTTTACGCTTACACTGAGGGCATATATACCTCGTACTACGCCCTCTGTATCTCTCCAACTGATATCTATATTCGCTCATTGGGATATATATTATATTGTATTGTATGGTTAGTGGTTAATGGTTAAAAACCCTAGGGATTTTAACCAATTAACCATTAACCAAACTCTTGTTGAGTATGTGTTTTATACTTGCGTGGCTCTTAAAGCCCAACTCCGCAGCAATCTCGCGTAGGCTCTTTCCCTCCTCGCGCAACGCCAAAATCTGAGCGAGCTTCTCGCTATCGGCCTCCTCCTTCTCGGGGTCGCGCTCACGAAGCATCTCGAAGGGCACACGCTCGCCCGTAGCCACATAGTTAAGACCCTCGGTGAAGCGCAGCTCGAAGCTGTCGTGCTTGTATTCGGCCGCAAGATAGTTGCCCTTAACCACGCAGAGGTGGCGTATGTCATAACGCTCGGGGTCGGGGCGTAGCTCCATCATCAGACGCATCTTAGCCTCGAAACCCTGCGAGCCTATGGCGTTGTGCTTCGAGGGTGCGAGCACCTCGCTACGCTTCGAGGTGTGGTGCAGAAAGAGAACTAAGGTGTTGTGTCTGAGCGCCAAGGCGTGGTACTGCTGCAAAAAACCACGCACGCGGTTGTTCTCGTTCAGCGCACCCGTGTAGAGGTCGGCAAAGGCATCGACAATAACCACATCGGCAGGGCGCTCGCTAAGCGCGGCATCGAGCGTCGGGAGAAGGTCGCTCGTATCGAAGATAAAATCCAAGCCCTCGTAATCCTCCTCCGAGGTGCCCAGCTCGGCAATCTGTCGCTTCATAAGTGCTGCCACGGACTGCGCATCGTCCTCGGTCGATACGTATATCGCGCGGCGGTGCAGGGGCTTTAGACGGAAGCCTACATAGTCGTTGCGTCCCTCGACGATGGCCATCGCCAAGCCGCGCAGGAATGTCGATTTTCCCGAGTCGGAGGTGCCGACGAGTGCCGCCACGCCCATTCGTGGGAGCAGTGGCTCGACGAGGTTGTCTATTCCCTCGATGGGTGCGCGGAGCATATCTGCGGCGTTGGATAAATATTTTAACAGCAGAGATTTCTCACCCTCCACCCCGAGCTGTGGTGCGGGAAAAGGGTTGTTATTTGCCGCAATAGCGGCTTCGCGCTGCGCATCGAAAATACGCTGAAACTCCTGTGCCTCAGCACGCAGAGCCTCGATAAAGTTGTGATCTAACATAAACAAACAGATTTTAAGGTTTTAGACTTAGTATATTCAAAAATTGAATTTTGAGCGCAAATATACAACCTAAAATCCCCTTTGTCAAGAGGTGCGTGTTAAATTTTTATACCAAGAGCACCAAAGAATCCACAATGAGCGCTATAAATTTTTGACGAAATAGTTGGAGTTTTAGAAAATATTGCATAAATTTGTTAGTCCGTGGACACTATAACGAGATATTGTCCCGCACAAAAACAGCTTAAAACCTAAAAACTAACTACATAAACCTTTGTGAAACTATGACAAAGATTCTTAAAATTCGTGATTTGACGTTGCGCGATGGACAGCAGTCATCATTCGCAACTCGTATGACTCAGCAGCAGGTAGACCGTTGCCTCCCTTATTATAAGGATGCAGGCTTCTACGCTATGGAGGTTTGGGGCGGTGCAGTGCCCGACTCTGTGATGCGCTACCTCAACGAGAACCCCTGGACACGTCTCGAGACTATCAAGCGTGCAGTAGGTGATGTATCGAAGCTTACGGCTCTATCGCGTGGTCGTAACCTCTTCGGCTATGCCCCCTACACCGACGAGATCATCGACGGCTTCTCGCGCAACGCTATCGAGAGCGGCTTGGGTATCATGCGTATCTTCGACGCCTTGAACGACGTAGACAACGTGAAGTCTACAATCAAGTATATCAAGCAGTATGGCGGTATCGCCGACTGCGCCGTTTGCTACACCGTAGATCCTAAGTACAACGACGGTGAGGAGCACGAGAAGGTATTTACCGATGAGTACTTCCTCGACAAGGCTCGCCAGATGGCCGAGCTCGGTGCCGACATGATCACCATCAAGGATATGTCGGGTCTTATTCCTCCCGCACGCGTTGCAGGTCTTATCAAGCTCCTAAAGAAGGAGTTGGGCGTGGTTGTCGATTTCCACACACACTGTACTCCAGGTTATGGTCTCGGTTCGGTTTACGCAGCTATCGTTGCTGGCGTAGATATCGTCGATACCAACTGCTGGTGGTTTGGTGGTGGCACAGGTGCTCCTGCCGTAGAGCTCGTCTACCTCTTCTGTAAGAAGCTCGGCATTGAGCTCGGTGCAAATATGGAGGCTGTAGCAAAGATCAACGAGCAGCTCAAGGATATCCGCAAGGAGCTCGAGTTGTCAGTATTTGGCGCAGAGAAGCCACTTCCAAAGCCATTCAACCCTCTCACCGACGAGGTTCCTGCCGAGGTTGATGCACTTCTCGACCGCTGCGTGAAGGCAGCTCAGGAGGAGAATTGGGATGAGTTGTTGGTAGCATCACAGGCTATCGAGGCATACTTCGGCTTCCCCGCACCTAACAAGCTCGTTCAGGATGCCGAGATTCCTGGCGGTATGTACTCTAATATGGTTGCACAGCTCAAGCAGCTTGGCGCTGAGGATATCCTCCCACGTGCTATGGAGCTTATCCCTCCCGTACGTCTTGCAGCAGGTCTTCCACCTCTCGTAACTCCAACATCGCAGATCGTAGGTGCTCAGGCCGTAAACTGCGCTATGGACGAGAAGGCTGGTCGTGCAATGTACACAAATAAGAGCGCTCAGTTCGTAGGCCTCGTGAAGGGTGACTACGGTCGCACTCCTGTTAAGATTTCTGAGGACTTCCGCGAGAAGATTTGCGGTTTTAGAGAGGAGCGTCCTTACGATACATCGAAGTATCAGAAGCAGCCTAACCCAGTGTTGGAGAAGGCTGGTGGCGTGCTCTTGGCCGAGAACGAGAAGGAGGAGCTCTTGCTCGAGTTGTTCCCATTGGTTGCTAAGGCCTACCTCACAGGTGTTAAGGAGGCTGCCTACGCTGAGAAGGTTGCTGCCGATCCATCACTCAAGAAGGAGGAGAAGGTTGAGCTTCAGCCTATCACTGGCGATACTATCGTTGCCCCACTTCCAGGCCGCGTTATCGAGCTTAAGGTTAAGGTTGGCGATACAGTAGCTGTCGGTCAGGAGGTTGCTATCCTCGAGGCTATGAAGATGGAGAACTCTATCACTTCGGACTTTGCGGGTAAGGTTAAGCAGATTATCGTCAAGGAGGGTGACACCGTTCAGGCCGAGGGTATCATCATCGAGATCGAGAGCGCAAAGGCTGGTGCTGCCGCTGGCGGCAAGCGTCCCGTAACGGGCAAGACCGTATGCGCACCCCTTCCAGGTCGTGTTATCGAGCTTAAGGTGAAGGTTGGCGATAAGGTAGCCGCTGGTCAGGAGGTTATGATCCTCGAGGCTATGAAGATGGAGAACTCTATCACTTCGGACTACGCTGGCTTCGTTAAGCAGATCTTGGTTTCGGAGGGTGACACCGTAGCTGCCGATGCAGTTCTTATCGAGGTTGCCGACTCTATGGAGGATGATGGCGATGCAGCTGCCGAGAAGAGGGTTACGGCTGCCGATGGCAAGACCGTAAACGCACCACTTCCAGGCCGCGTTATCGAGATCAAGGTTAAGGCTGGTGACAGCGTAACCGTAGGCCAGGAGGTTATGATCCTCGAGGCTATGAAGATGGAGAACTCTATCTCATCAGACTTCGCAGGTAAGGTTCTGGGCTTGTTGGTTTCGGAGGGTGACACCGTAGCTGCTGATCAGCCATTGGTTGTTATCGAGTAACGTCGAGTATAAATAGAAGAGAGAGGCTACCCCTTTTCGGGATAGCCTCTCTTTTTATACCCTCTGATAATTTCTATTTCGATAAGTAATACTCCGCCCACTCCAGATCCTCGGGCGTGGTGAGCTTTAGGTTGCTGCGCTCACCCTCAACAAGCGATATTTTATGCCCCATAGCCTCAACCACCGAGGCATCATCCGTGAAGCTTTTATCAAAGGGCTGTTCATAGGCTTTGCGTAGCAACTCGGCAGAGAATATCTGCGGTGTCTGCACGGCGCGTAGCTCCGAGCGAGGCACGATGTAGGACTCCGAGCCATCGAGTCGGCGGAAGGAGTCTGCCACCTCGACAACAGGAATTGTCGCACCACTCTTCTCGGCATCGAGCAACGTGCGTATTATAAGACGCTTCGTCACCAACGCACGCACGCCATCATGCACGGCAATATACTCGACATCCTCGCCCAACGCCTCTATTCCGCACTTTACGGAGTAGAAACGCTCGCTTCCACCCGCCACGCAACGGTGCGGAGCGACATCGAAACGTGCCTCGAGATTGCGCCACAGCGGGATATGCGCCTCGGGGAGCACGACAACAATATCGGCCGAGGGCAGAGCTTCGGCAAAGGTATTTATCGTGCGCGCTACGACGGGCAGACCACCCAGCATCAAGAACTGCTTGGGCAATGTACTCTGCATACGGCTACCCGAGCCACCTGCAACAATTACAACTCCGTGCTTTGCCATATTAGCTTCTTTCCAAATCCTAATGTGTTATCCGTAAGTTTGAACATCGTAGGGCGCACCATCCACAACTCCAACGGTGCAACCGCCGCATAGGGAAAACGGCGTATGTAGCAGCTACGTGCCGCCTCATCGCCATGCTCCGCCACGCCCTGCACCTGCAATCCCTGCACACGACCCACGACACGTGTTTCGAGCACGATGCTTAGTGCCACACGCGGCTCTGCGGCCATCTCCCGACCATGGCGCGTAACCATATCCGAGGTAAAGACAAATAGGTTGCGCTTGCGGTCGTAGGCGTAGAAGCAGTTTGCCACATAGGGCAGCCCCTCCGCGCCAACCGTCGCCAACGTAAGCACATGGTGCTTGGCTATAAACTTCGCAAAACGCTCGTCCAAAACTTCACTCTCCATAACACGCTATTTTACAACGACCGTATCTACCGCTCTATTAGGATAGATATCCTCCTCAGCGATGCGTGGTAACAAATCACAACTTCTATACTCCAACTCGGCAATCACCCTATCGCGCACCGCCTCGAAACGCGCCTTGTGCTCCTCCTTGATAGGCTCGGCAGGCTCCTGTGGCACCTTCAGAGGGTCTATGGCCGTGCCATTCTTCCATAGGCGATAGTCGAGGTGCGGACCAGTGGATGTTCCCGTAGAGCCGACATAACCGATAAGCTGTCCCTGCGACACGTGCGTACCTACACGGATGCCCTTTGCAAAGCCTCGTAGGTGGAGATATCCCGTGACGATATTTCCTGCATGCTTAATCTTGATGGTGTTACCACCACCGCCACCCCAGCCGCACTTCGTAACAACGCCATCGGCAACCGAATATACGGGCGTACCTGAAGGTGCTGCATAGTCTACGCCATGATGCGGGCGATAGACCTTATGTACGGGATGTAGTCGCGCATTCGAGAACTTCGAGCTGATACGCGAATAGTACTTCAGTGGAGCTTTGAGCAGCTGCTTGCGCAACGACTCGCCGTTAGCCTCCCAATATCTCAGTTTTTCGCCATCCTGAGCATAGGGAATCGCGTAGTAGGTCTTTCCGCCATGGTTAAAGAGCGCACCCCACACCGTGCCGATACCCACCGACTCGCCCTCGATAAACTTCTCGTCGTATATCACGCTGAACGAGTCGCCCGACTGTATGCCGAAGAAATCTACCGTCCACTGGAAGATATCCTCAAACTCCGCAGCCAATGCATAGGGCATATCCTTCTCCATAATCGCCCCCCACAACGACGATGTGATAACCGCCTCGTGTTGCTTACGCACGACATCTACAGGGCGTGAGCCGAGATTGATGCTTATCGAGTCGCCATGGAAGCCAAAGACCACATAATCGACCAAGTTGCGATGATAGACCAGGTAGTCGAGCACCGTGCGTGTCGATAGCGAGTCGCTCACCTCGCGCGTGAATGTCGTGTAGCCATTGTCGGCTCTAATTTGACGCAATGGGAATATATCCTTCGACATGCGATCAAGGCGATCTACCATATAGGCCGATACGCCATAGTGCGACAATATTCCGCCCACGGTTTGTCCCGAGCGCACCGTATCTCGCTTAATGTCGTAGCCTTCGATATTGATACCGTAGAGAAGCGTAGGCTCCTGAGCCTCAGCCTCAATACTCTGATTTTCGCTCTCTTTATCGGATGAGAATACGCCGCATGATGTTGCACCCAAAAGCAACGCTATGGCGGTAATATATCGTAGTCGTTTCATACCTTGCAAAGGTAATAATTTTATTGCGGACTTCGAAAAATTCGGGACATAAATTAACACCTCCCAATATGGAATATTGGATAAAAAGAGTGTATAATTTTGCCATATCAAAATAAAACGCTATCTTTGACCGAATTGTAAGATTCGGTTTCGCGAGAAAGATGAAATTTATTAAGACCATATTGTCGTGGATATACACGTTGGTGATCGTCATCCGACATCGCCTCTACGATTGGGGAGTATTCAAAAGTTTTAGCTTCCCCATCCCCATTGTGTGCATAGGCAATATCACCGTAGGTGGCACGGGCAAAACCCCAATGGTCGAGTATCTTCTATCGCAACTCTCTGCACGCTACACCATTGCGATACTTTCGCGCGGTTATGGACGCCGCACCAGGGGCTACCGCGAAGTATCGGCCGACGACTCCTATTTGGATGTCGGTGATGAGCCTTTGCAGATAAAGCTCAAGTATGGCAACACGCTTGTCGTAGTGTGCGAAGATAGAGTCGAGGCCATCGAGCGCATCATAAAGGAGCATCCCGAGGTCAATCTGGTCATCATGGATGACGGCTTCCAGCACCGCGCTATCCAGCCTAAGGTCAATATCATCATCGTAGACTCTACACGACCTATCGACCGCGACCACATGTTGCCATTGGGCCGACTACGCGATATACGCTCTCGATTGAGCGCAGCACAGTTCTTCGTCGTTACGAAGTGCTCGGAGGAGATGTCACCTCTCGATCGTCGCTTGTGGCGCAATAAGCTACGTAAGATCGCCTTCCAAAAGGTCTATTTTACGGGGATTAAGGAGCGCAATGTCGAGCCACTCTTCCATTTCGACGAGCGCGACGAGGTAAACTATGGCCAGCATGCTATTCTTATGGCTGGTATTGGCAATCCACGTATCTTTGCCCGCAATGCCGAGCAAAACTTCTATGTTGTAGACAAAGTATTTTTTGCCGACCACCATCGCTATACGGTAGAGGATTTGAAGGCTATATACGCAAAGTTAAGGAAGAATCCTCGCGCTATTGTGCTTATGACCGAGAAGGATGCCGTACGTCTTCGTCGTGCAACACGCCTCCCCGAGGCACTACGTCGTGCGATGTACTATCAGCCTATCGAGATTAACTTCATCGACGGTCCCGATCGCGATTTTATCGGCAACCTTATCGCCGAGATCGAGCACAAGGGGAGCGATAATACAGAATAAACGATTAACGATATAAGAGTATGATTAACAAAGTAATTTTGGTAGGTAATGTGGGCATGGACCCCGAGGTACGCTCGTTGGAGTCGGGCGTGAAGGTCGCACGCCTACGCCTCGCCACCACAGAGCGCATCTTCAATCGTCAGACCAACGAGAGCACCGACCACACCGAGTGGCACACAGTTACGTTGTGGAGAGGCTTGGCAGATGTTGCCGACAAGTTTGTTCGCAAAGGCTCTCAGATCTATATTGAGGGTCGCCTACGTTCACGTGAGTGGGACAAGGATGGCGTCAAGCACACTGCCGTAGAGATTGTAGCCGACGAGATGAAGCTCCTCGGTCGTCGCAGCGACACCCCACAGCAGAGCAACTATCAGGGTGGCTACTCACAGCCACAGCAGAGCGGTTATGCTCAGCCACAGCAGAGCAGCTATCAGGGCGGTGGTTATGCTCAGCCACAGCAGAGCGGCTACGCGCCACAGAGCGCACCCGCACCTCAGCCTATGGCACCCTCCATTCCTGCGGAGGATCCCGACGATATGCCATTTTAATATTTTTCAAGTAGCGACATAGACGACACTTCGAAGATTAGAGTAAAAGAAGGCCCCTCAGGATAGTACTTAGACGTACAGCCCGAGGGGTCTTACTTTTTGGGATGGGTCGCAGATGACTGCTTATCACAAGAAATTTTAGTTTTTAGAAAACTCCAACGATATAAATACCCCTGGGAAGCCATCCAACACACCCTTGATAGCAAGCGCCGTCTGATCGTTACGATATTGAGGTGACTCTGCGAGATAGATATCATAAAGATCTCGAGCATCAACCATAACTACGAGATTCTCATCCTTGAGCTTAAAAAAGCCACCACAGCCATATTTCGTGCCATTTACAAGCACCGAGAACTCTACACGCCCCTTCTCCTCGTTGTACCTATACTCGCCATCAATCGCCGAGCCATCACGCATGATAAAGCCCGTAGCATTACGACATAACGTAAGCGTGAATGCTCCCGACACTATACCCTCGCGCTTTAGGGCTGCTTGCACCGTACTATCGAGCTGCTGCAGCGCAACATCGGCAAGAGGGTTTGTGCCAAGATACTCGAAATATAGTTTTTCGTAAGCCCACGTACGCACAACATCACGCGCCTTAGGAGCCGACTTAGCGATAAGCTCCAACGGATTCTCCGCAGGTGCAGTTTCCACCGCCCCGAGAAGCGCACCAAAGGCCTTCGAAAGATCTACTTGCGCCATGGCACTCGCGGGATATAACACAGACATCAAAACGAGGCCAAGAAGCAATGCAAAACGCTTCATAACTAAAGATACCTATTATATAAAATAGGCCGAGATAGCATTACACGTTCTGTGCGGTTGCTACCTCGGCATCATATTACAACTTGCTAAGCTCAGCCTCAACCTCATCAAGTTCTGCCAGCCAAGCACGCTCCTGAGCATCCGAAGGCATGCGAAGGTCACCACGTGGCGAAAGACCTACGCCACCAACCTTAGGACCATCGGGCATTGCCGAACGCTTGAACTGCTGACCGAAGAAGCGGTGGAAGAATACCTTGAGCCACTTAACGATTGTAGCCTTATCGTATGTACCCTCGAAGGCGATAGTTGCCAACATAGCAATCTTCGTGGGTGAGTAACGACGACGCAATGCGCAGTAGAGGAAGAAGTCGTGGAGCTCGTAAGGGCCAACAACATCCTCGGTACGCTGTGCAATCTCACCACCCTCCGTAGCGGGAAGAAGCTCAGGGCTAACAGGCGTAGCCACGACATCCAACAAAGCCTCGCGCAACGCACCCTCAGCGCGATTATTAGCATACCAATCGACCATCGAACGCACCAATGTCTTGGGCACCGAAGCGTTGATACCATACATCGACATCTGATCTCCGTTGTATGTTGCCCAACCGAGAGCCAACTCACTCATATCGCCAGTACCAATAACCATACCGCCACACATATTCGCAACATCCATAAGGATCTGCGTACGCTCACGTGCCTGCGAATTTTCATACGTCACAGACTTCTCGTCAGCGCTAAGGCCGATATCCTTGAAGTGCTGCTCACACGCCTCACGGATAGGAATCTCACGAAGCTTACAGCCAAGCTCCTTAACCATCGTAAGAGCGTTCTGGTATGTACGACCCGTTGTGCCGAAGCCTGGCATCGTAACACCGATGATACCCTTGCGATCAAGACCCAAGAGGTCGAAGGTATCACACACTGCCAAGAGTGCCAACGTAGAGTCTAAGCCACCCGAAATACCGATTACGGCAGTCTTGCAGTTGGTATGCTCCAAGCGCTGTGCAAGACCTGCGCTCTGAATAGCGAATACCTCGCGGCAGTGTACATCGCGGTCAGCCTCCTTCTCGGGAACGAAGTAGAGAGGCTCGATATGACGACGCACATCGCCCTGATAGAGGATGTCGTCTACGTCGATCTCCACCACTCGCATCTCGGGAGCATCGGGATAGTAGAACGTATTGCGTGCTGTACGACGTGTCGAGATATACTCCACGTCGATATCCGAGATTACCATACGGTCGTTACGCACGAAACGCTCGCTAACGCCCAACACACGGCCAAGCTCGGCGATAACAGCATTACCCGCAAATACGAGGTCGCTCGACGACTCGCCATGACCCGACGATGCGTAGACATACGCTGCCATAGTACGTGAAGACTGCTCGGCGATAAGCGAGATGAGGTAGTCGTGCTTACATACCGACTCGGGCGATGCCGATAGGTTGAACAAAAGCTTTGCACCCTGCACTGCCTGCATTGATGAGGGAGGCACGGGCACCCACATATCCTCGCAGATCTCCACGCCAAACTCTACGCCGTTCTTATCGAACATAAGGTCAGCACCAAAGGGGCACTCCTGACCTGCAAAACGTATTGTACGATCCTTGATACCGTAGCCCGACACCCACCAGCGAAGCTCCGAGAACTCGCCATAGTTGGGGATGTAGCACTTAGGAACAATACCCCACAACTGACCCTGACCGAATACCGCAGCGCAGTTGTAAAGTCGATCGGCAAATACCACGGGAAGACCCACAATACCGATTGTAGGGATGTCGGCCGTCTGCTCCATAAGCCATGCCAAGGCGCGCTCCGAGTCGCTTAGCAACTTCTTCTGTAGTACCATGTCGCCACAGGTGTAACCTACGAGCGAGAGCTCGGGCATTACGACAATCTCGACACCCTCGCTAAAAGCCTCCTCTATAATCTTGAGAGCGCCTTCAGCATTGCGATAGGCATCAGCGATGTGCACACGAGGCACAGCCGCCGCAACTCTCATATAGCCATATTGGTTGTTCATAATCACTCTATTTTTACGAACAGTTTAGTAGTTTCTTTCAGATTAACATCAAGCAGAAGGTTAATTCCGCCAATAGCTATCCGCTAAATTAATTTTTGTTAGACGGAGTTAGATGCTGTCTCGCTCAAGAGGCGGGGTGGATAGGACACACTCTACGTATTTTCCATTCAACCCGACGCTTGAGAGGCTGCATATGCCCCCTTATCACAAAAATTACTCTGTCCAGATGCGAGCAAGGTTGATAATAGTATTCATCGCACGATTCATCGTAGTAAGCGACGCATACTCATAACGACCATGGAAGTTCATACCACCTGTAAAGAGGTTGGGACATGGAAGACCCATGAACGATAGACGTGAACCATCGGTACCACCACGAATAGGCTTAACCAAAGGCTTAACACCTGCCTCGATCATCGCACGACGCGCCTTCTCGATAACCTGTGGGTGTGGCTCAACCATCTTGCGCATATTGTAGTACTGATCGCGCATATTGAGCGTGAGCACCTTCTCGCCATACTTACGCTGAAGGAAGTTTACGACATCCCACATAAGTTGCTTCTTCTGCTCAAACTTCTCAGAGTCGTGATCACGGATGATATAGTTGATCTCAGCCTCCTCAACAGCGCCACGAATACCTACGCAGTGGAAGAAGCCCTCGTAACCCTCCGTATACTGAGGACGCTCCGATGCGGGAAGCATGCCGTTAAGCTCGGTTGCGATGTCGATAGCGTTGATCATCTTGTTCTTTGCCATACCAGGGTGTACGTTACGGCCAGAGATAAGAATCTTAGCACCCGCAGCATTGAAGTTCTCATACTCCAACTCACCCTCCATACCGCCATCCATGGTGTATGCGAAGTCGGCAGCAAACTTCTCCACATTGAAGTAGTCCACACCACGACCAATCTCCTCATCGGGAGTGAAACCCACGCGGATCTTACCGTGTGGCACCTCGGGATGTGCCACAAGCCACTCCATAGCTGTCACGATCTCGGCAACACCTGCCTTATCGTCAGCACCAAGAAGCGTAGTACCATCGGTGTGGATAAGGGTATGACCCTTGAAGAATGCCAACTCGGGGAACTCCTCAACGCGCAACCATACATCGTTGCCAAGGAGGATGTCACGACCGTTGTAGTTCTCCACAACGTGAGGCTTCACGTTCTCACCGCTCATATCGGGAGCCGTGTCTACGTGCGAGATAAAGCCGATAACGGGAGCATTCTCATAACCAGGGGTTGCAGGGAGTGTGGCCATAACATAGCCATACTCATCCATAGTAACCTCCTTGAGGCCGATTGTCTCGAGCTCCTCCTTGAGGAAGCGCAACAATACAAGCTGCTTCTCGGTAGAGGGGAATGTCGTGCTATTCTCGTCTGAACGAGTATCGAACGACACATATTTCAAAAATCTCTCTTTCAAGTCCATATTTTATCTATTTGATTTTATTGCGACAAAGTTAATCTACTAAATATTACTCTCCGATACGAGCCTTGCGTGAATGCCAGATGAAGTATGCGATAAGGGCTACGTACATCACCAAGCCCAAGATCTCTGCATAGGCCGAGCCAGCCCAGCCTGTAAGCGTGAGGTTAAGACCTGCAAACGCCAAGATTGCACTAACCACACCCATCAAAGCACCACCAGCGATGAAGCCCGATGCGATGAGTGTACCGCGGTTATTGTTTGCCTTAGCCTGCTCAGCATTCTTGTGACGATTAACCGCCCAAGCAACAAGACCACCAACTACGAGTGGTGCATTGAGCTCCATAGGGATAAACATACCGAGTGAGAATGGAAGTGCAGGAACCTTCGCGAATGTGAGTACGAGTGCCAACAAAGCACCAATACCATAAAGAAGCCATGGTGTTGCACCACCCGTCATCAAAGGCTGGATTACGGCAGCCATAGCGTTAGCCTGAGGAGCTACCAAAGCATTCTCGCCAACAAAGCCGTATGTATCGTTCATGATAATCATCACACCAGCTACAGTTGCAGCCGATACGAACGTACCGACGAACTTCCAAGTCTGCTGCTTCTTAGGTGTTGTACCAAGCCAGTAGCCGATCTTAAGGTCGGTAATGAAGCCACCCGCCATCGAGAGTGCTGTACATACCACGCCACCAATAACCAACGCTGCAATCATACCCGACTTACCCTCGAGGCCCACGCTAACGAGAACCAATGATGAGAGGATAAGCGTCATAAGCGTCATACCCGACACGGGGTTAGAACCCACAATAGCGATAGCATTAGCAGCTACGGTGGTGAAGAGGAACGCGATGACAAATACGATGAGTAGAGCCACGATTGTCTGGAACCAGTTGTTCAACACGCCAAACTGGAAGAAGAAGAGCGTAGCTACGAGTGCTGCAACGATAATTGTCATGATGACCTTCATCGAAATATCCTTCTGCGTGCGAGGCTCCACCTCGGCACTCTTCTTACCGCCAAGCTCATTCTTTGCCAACGACAAAGCCGACTTGATGATACCCGCCTGGCGGATAATACCGATAAGACCTGCCATAGCGATACCACCGATACCGATAGGACGGCCAATCTCCTTGAAGATACCCTCAGGAGTTGTAAGACCCTCGGGGTTGATACCCATACCGAGAAGCACGTCACCGATAGTTGCAGCATCGAACAACGAGAGCAAAGGCGTTACGAGAGGGATGATAACAAACCACACCAACGCCGAGCCACCTGCGATGATAAGCGCATACTTAAGACCGATGATATAGCCAAGACCAAGCACCGCAGCCGATGTGTTAAGACCAAACGTTAGCTTTGCATTTGCCGCAAGCCACTTACCCCAACCCATCATCTGAGTAGAGAGTGACGATGTCCAAGCACCGAATGTCGATACGATAAAGTCGTAAAGACCACCGATAAGACCCGCTGCCACCAAAATCTTAGCCTGCGAACCGCCCTTCTCGCCCGACACGAGCACCTCGGTAGTAGCCGTTGCCTCGGGGAAAGGATACTTACCGTGCATCTCCTTAACAAAGTATTTGCGGAAAGGAATCAACAATACGATACCGAGCACACCACCGAGAAGCGATGAGAGGAATACCTGATAGAACTTTGCATCGAGACCAAGGATGTAGAGCGCAGGAAGCGTGAAGATAGCACCCGCCACGATAACGCCCGACGACGCACCGATAGACTGGATAATTACGTTCTGGCCGAGCATATTCTTCTTACCGCGCATCTGGCCAAGACCTACGGCGATGATAGCGATAGGGATTGCTGCCTCGAACACCTGACCCACCTTAAGGCCAAGATATGCTGCCGCAGCCGAGAAGAGTATCGCCATAAGGATACCCACGGTTACCGAATAGGGAGTTACCTCCACGGGAGTCTGATCAGCACCCATCACGGGGTTGTACTGCTCACCGTCACGAAGCTCGCGGTAGGCATTCTCCGGGAGCGATGTTTTAGGTTGTTGTTCTTGCATAGTGTTATAGTTTTATTTGTGTTTTATTCTATAAATCATACAAAGATACATATATTTTATTAAAAAACAAATTCGTGCTCGACAATCACTACTTTCTGCACCCTCGAAGTGGAAATTTAGAACAATTTTTTAAGAAATAGTAGCCTGTTAACTATTTTTTATTCAAACAAGCCACAAAAGTTTCATTATTTCTTCTTATCTTTGCAGCCGCAGAGAGTAAAAAATGTGTAGTGCAAAGCGACATAAAGGCGGCATCTTATCGCTGCTTTTGATGCTGGTGATGATATTCAACATCACCGGTACTACGCTGTTTGTGCATAGCCATAACATCGACGGTGTAAGCATCGTTCACTCGCACCCCTACACAGGTCTTCCCACATCGCACTCTCACACCACCTCACACGCAGGACTTATTGCTCGCCTTGCCACGGCCGATATGCTTATTTCAGAGCCTATCTCTGTTGCAGCAAGCAGCCTCGATCTTCACTCCGATAAAGCAGTTATCGAGTACCGTCCAAGCGATGTTTTGTGTGCCTCGCTAAACCTACTGCGCGCCCCTCCAACAAGCGTAGCTTAGGTGCTCAACACCCCCAATTATAGTCATTATTACACATACAACAGATGCAAAATCACCACTTTAGGCGATTGTGCATTGCTTGTATAGCGACTACCTTTGCACACAAACAACAACACTTTTTTTCACAATGAAACACATACTATTAGCCCTTGCTCTTTTCATCAGTTGCAACGCATGGGCACAGACCAATATTCCAACGACAACACTCACACACGAGAAGCCTCGAAGCAAAAATACCGATGCCAATATCTTCGGTCACATCATCGACGCTACCAGCGAGGAGCATATTCCCTACGCTACGATTGCCGTTAAGGATACAACTATAGGCTGTGCTGCTGACGGCACAGGCCATTACCGCATCAACAACCTCCCCGAGGGCGACGTAATGCTCGTAATCTCGGCAATGGGCTACAATACAATAGAGTATCTATATACTGCCGACCGTAACACCACCATAGAGCTCAACTTCTCGCTCGAGAGCTCGGCTCTTATCGTCGATGAGATTGTAGTTTCGGCAACACGCAACGAGACCGACCGTCGCAAGACATCAACCGTGGTAAACGTAGCCTCAACCAAGCTCTTCGAGGGCACGGCTGCGGCTAACCTCTCCGAGGCGATGAACTTCCAGTCGGGACTACGCGTAGAGAATACTTGCGGCAACTGCGGAGCACCCCAGCTACGCATCAATGGTCTGGAGGGTCAATACTCTCAGATTCTGCTCGATAGCCGTGCTATCTTCTCATCATTGGCGGGCGTATACGGCCTCGACCTTATGCCCGTAGCCATGGTCGAGCGCGTCGAGGTGATACGTGGCGGTGGCTCGGCACTCTTCGGCTCTAACGCCATCGGTGGCGTGGTAAATATCATCACGAAAGATCCCGTGCGCAACACCATTTCGTTGTCAAATACCAGCAATTTCATGGAGGATGGCACTCCCGATATCAACACCTCGTTAGGTGGCGCTTTCGTGTCGGATGACTACAAAATGGGCGCATATATCTTCGGCCAGGTGAAGTATCGCGACGGCTATGACCGCAACGACGACGGCTTCTCCGACATCACACGTCTACGCTCCGAGACCGCAGGTTTCCGCGCCTACTACAAGACCTCAACACACTCGCGCCTATCGGCTGAGTATCACCACATTCACGACTTCCGCCGTGGCGGTGATAACCTCGATGGCGCACCCCACATGTCATACATCTGCGAACAGGTAGACCACAATATCGACGGTGGTGGCATCAAGTTCGACTACTTCCCCAATATGCGTCATCGTGCAAGCATCTACACCTCGGCGCAGGGCATCAGCCGCTCGAGCTACTTCGGTGCAGACATGAACCCCAACGCCTATGGTACGACCAAGGATTTTATGTATGTCGCAGGTGGACAGTACACATATAACTACAAGGCGGGCCTTCCCGCGGAGCTTACCGCAGGTGTTGAGTACAACTACAACTCGCTCAACGACCACTATATCGCAACCGATCGCATCCTCGATCAGCAGACCTCGACCGTAGGTCTCTTTGCGCAGAACGAGTGGAAGAGCGACATGATCAATATCCTCATCGGCTTCCGCCTCGATAAGCATAATATGATTGATCGCCCGATCTTCGCTCCCCGTGCAAATGTGCGTTATAGTCCAATCGAAAATCTCGGCTTACGCCTCTCATATTCGAGCGGTTATCGCGCACCTCAGGCCTACAATGAGGATCTTCACATTGACGCCCTAAACCACTCTGTATCAATCATTGAGATAGACCCAAATCTGCGTCCCGAGTTCTCACACTCGTTGAGTGCTTCGGCCGACTATTACCACACCTTCGGACGCCTTCAGACCAATATATTGGTAGAGGGATTCTACACCATGCTCAACGATGTATTTACGCTCGAGAAGACGGGTGAGAGCACCGATGCTGAGGGTAATAACTTCATCTATAAGACTCGTCGCAATGCTGCGGGAGCGCGCGTTGGAGGTGTTACTGCCGAGATGAAGTTGGGCATCGCCAACGTCTTTGATGTTCAGCTTGGCTACACCTTCCAGAAGAGCCAATATGTCGAGCCTGAGCAGTGGTCAGACGACGTTGTGGCACAGCGCCGCATGTACCGCTCACCCGACCACTACGGATACCTCAACGCCAACTTCTACATCACACGCCAGCTCAACGCATCGCTCTTTGGCACCTACACTGGCAAGATGCTCGTACAGCATAGCGCATACACAACACTCGATGGCGTGGAGATGCCCGACTCGGATGTCGAGACTCCCGATTTTTGGGATTTTGGTTTCAAAGTAGGCTACACGTTTAAACTATCGGATATCATCAAGTTGGAGGTTAATGCTGGCGTAAAGAATATCTTTGACGCATACCAAAATGATATTGACCTTGGCGCAGGTCGTGACTCGGCATATATCTATGGTCCAGCACTTCCACGCACATATTTCTTCGGTGTGAAGTTCCACATCTAAGATAGACTCACACAGCACAGAGAAACTGTATAAAGGAGCTGATTTTAGGCTTGCAAAGTTCGAAAAAGCGTAGCATACCGAGACGTATGCGAGCATTTTAAGAATGAGCATAATACTAGAACAGCCTTTTATGCAGTTTCTTTTTTTGATTTTAGAAGAAAATATTATATCTTTGTCGAATGTTGCGCACGCGATGTGCATGCATACGTATGTGACGCGCGACAATTTCGATGAACAAGTTTGACGATAACAATAACAAAAACATAAGATTATGCAGTTAGCAGACAAGTATTCACCCGAAACAATCGAGCAGAAGTGGTACGACTTCTGGATTGATAACAACCTTTTCCACTCAGAGCCCGACGAGCGCGAGCCCTATACAATCGTTATTCCTCCCCCCAACGTAACAGGTATGTTGCACATGGGTCACATGCTCAACAACACGTTGCAGGATGTATTGGTGCGTCGTGCACGTATGCAGGGTAAGAATGCCTGCTGGGTACCAGGTACCGACCACGCATCTATCGCTACGGAGGCTAAGGTTGTTGCTAAGCTCAAGGCTGAGGGTATCGACAAGTCGTCGCTCACACGCGAGGAGTTCCTCAAGCACGCTTGGGAGTGGAAGGAGAAGCATGGCGGCATCATCCTCCAGCAGCTCCGCAAGTTGGGTGCTTCGTGCGACTGGGAGCGCACATGCTTCACGATGGACGAGGCTCGCACCGCAGGTGTTATCAAGGTATTCGTAGATCTCTACCGCAAGGGCCGCATCTATCGCGGTGTACGCATGGTAAACTGGGATCCATCAGCGCTCACTGCCCTCTCTGACGAGGAGGTAGTATACAAGGAGTCGCAGGGTAAGCTCTACTACTTGCGCTATCAGGTTGAGGGTACGGATAAGTATATCGTAGTTGCAACAACACGTCCCGAGACTATCCTTGGCGATACTGCATTGTGCGTAAACCCCAACGACGAGCGTTACAAGTGGCTCGCCGATGATGCACGCGTGATTGTTCCTCTCGTAGGCCGCTCTATCCCCGTAATTCGCGATGAGTACGTAGACCTCGAGTTTGGTACTGGTGCTTTGAAGGTAACCCCTGCACACGATGTTAATGACTATATGCTTGGCGAGAAGTTCGGTCTCGAGGCTATCGACATCTTCAACGACAACGGCACGATCAACGATAAGGTTGGCATGTACGTTGGCATGGAGCGTTTCGAGTGTCGCCGCGTTATCGAGGGCGACCTTGCCGCAGCTAACCTCTTGGAGAAGGTTGAGCCATACACCAACAATGTGGGATACTCGGAGCGTACAGGCGTAGCTATCGAGCCTAAGCTCTCTATGCAGTGGTTCTTGTCTATGGAGGAGCTTGCAAAGCCCGCTACGACTGCCGTATTGGAGGATATTATCAAGTTTGTTCCCGCAAAGTATAAGAACACATACCGCCACTGGATGGAGAACATCAAGGATTGGTGTATCTCACGTCAGTTGTGGTGGGGTCAGCGCATCCCAGCATACTACCTTCCTAAGGGTGGTTACGTCGTAGCTGAGACCGCAGAGGAGGCTTTGGCACTTGCTCAGGAGAAGGACGCATCGCTCACTATGGCCGACTTGCGCCAGGATGAGGATGTTCTCGACACATGGTTCTCATCATGGTTGTGGCCTATCTCGGTATTCGATGGCTTGCGCTATCCCAACAACCCCGAGATCGAGTACTACTACCCCACTAACGACCTTGTAACAGGTCCAGATATCATCTTCTTCTGGGTGGCACGTATGATTATGGCGGGTTACGAGTGGCGCAATGAGAAGCCATTCGGCAACGTATACTTCACAGGTATCGTACGCGACAAGCTTGGCCGTAAGATGTCGAAGCAGCTCGGCAACTCGCCCGATCCGCTCGATCTTATCGCTAAGTATGGTGCCGATGGTATGCGTGTAGCTATGCTTATGTCTACATCGGCAGGTAACGATGTAATGTTCGATGAGGCGTTGTGCGAGCAGGGCCGTAACTTCGGCAACAAGATCTGGAATGCCTACCGCTTGATCAACATGTGGGAGGTAGACGAGAAGTTGGAACAGAGCGAGGCTTGCCGCGAGGCTATCGAGTGGTTCGACGAGGTTATGACAGAGCGCGTGGCACGCATCGACCGCGATATGGAGCAGTACCGCATCTCGGAGGCCTTCACAGAGCTTTATCGTCTATTCTGGGATGACTTCAGCGGCTGGTACTTGGAGATGGTTAAGCCAGCATACCAGCAGCCTGCAGATGCCAAGACTATCGCACGCACAAAGCACTACTTCGATATGTTGCTTCGTCTGTTGCACCCCTTCATGCCATTTATCACCGAGGAGATCTGGCAGGACTTGAAGCCCGAGGCAGATGTTAAGTCTATCGTTATCGCTCGTCAGCCAGTGGCCGACCGCGAGGCTAACGAGCAGATTTTGGCACGTTTCACACTTGCTCAGGAGGCTATCTCGGCAATACGTAACGTACGCAAGCAGAAGAACATCGCACAGAAGGAGGCTTTGGCACTCAACTATATCGCTGATGAGAACTATCCTAAGGAGTATGCAGCCGTTATCGCAAAGATGGGTAACATCAAGCAGATTGAAGCCGTAACCGAGAAGGATAGCACCGCTGCAGCATTTATCATCAAGACCACGCAGTACTTTATCCCTATGGAGGGTAAGATCGACCGCGAGGCAGAGTTGAAGAAGCTTGCGGAGGATCTCACCTACTACGAGGGCTTCCTCGCAAGCGTTATGAAAAAGCTTTCGAACGAGCGTTTCGTAAGCTCGGCACCCGAGAAGGTTGTTGCTAACGAGCGCGCAAAGCAGGCTGATGCCGAGGCAAAGATTGCCGCAATTAAGGAGCAGATGGCTGCATTGCAGTAGTAGATATTCGAACGCGACTAAGCGATGGCAGATATTGTGATATACACCGACGGCTCGGCCAGGGGCAACCCTGGTCCGGGCGGCTATGGTGTTGTACTACTCTCGGGACCCTACCGCAAGGAGCTATCCGAAGGTTTCCGCCTTACGACCAACAACCGCATGGAGCTTATGGGCGTATGCGTAGCTTTGGAGGCCCTCAAGTATGACGGTTCGAACGTAACGCTATACTCCGACTCGAAGTATGTCGTCGAGGCAGTAAACCAGCGTTGGGTCTTCGGATGGGAGAAGAAGGGCTTTGCGGGTAAGAAGAATCCCGACCTATGGATGCGTTTTCTGAGGGTATATCGTCGCCATAATGTGCGCTTTGTATGGGTCAAGGGTCACGCCTCGACCGTTGAGAATAATCGCTGCGACGAGCTGGCAGTAGCCGCAGCATCGCAGCCAAAGCTTATGGAGGATACGGGATATGACGGATAAGGAGTTTAAGAAGCAGTCGTGGAAGCCTGGCACGCTTATCTACCCGCTACCTGCGGTGTTGGTTAGCTGTGGAGCAACACCTGAGGAGTACAACCTGCTCACTATCGCCTGGACAGGTACGGTATGTACCAATCCTCCGATGTGCTACATCTCGGTACGCAAGGAGCGACACTCCTACGACATCATTCGTCGCACGGGAGAGTTCGTCATAAACCTTACGACGGAGGAGATAGCTCGTGCTACGGATTGGTGTGGCGTAAAGTCGGGTCGCGATGTGAACAAGTGGGAGGCAATGGGACTTACTCCAATGGCCAACAACCACGTTGCAGCACCCCTCGTTGCCGAGTCGCCATTGTCGATATGCTGCAAGGTTAGACAAGTCGTGGAACTCGGCTCGCACGATATGTTTATCGCCGATGTCGTAGGTATAGAGGCCGACGAGCGATTTATCGACCCCGAGACTGGCAAATTTTCATTGGATAAGGCCCGACCAATAGTCTATTCACACGGCGAGTACTTCCGCCTCGGTGAGATGATCGGCCATTTCGGCTGGTCGGTACGAAAAAAGAAAACAAAGAGATAAGATACAATGACAGAACAACAACACGAAGTATTGAACCGCTACGAGGAGCAGCTTCGCAAGACTATCGTTGAGCGTCTTACGGAGCGTAAACTTCTCGAAGGACAACTTCTCGAGGTCGAGGAACTTAACGAGAAGTGGCGCGCAGCAGCACCATCATATATGGCAGATGCTGTCCCCGAGATTGCCAAGTATCCGCTTGTAGCTATCGCCTGGGCTATGTACGAAGGTATGGCTGCTGCAGTGCTTTGGGATAAGGAGTGGAAGCGCTACGAGGGCGTAGAGGATATTCACAAGATGCTCACCGAGCCCCGCGGATTCGACTGCATGGATGAGTACATCACCGAAATACTCCTCACCACGCCCCTTAACTCTCCCGAGGCTGAGAAGCTTGAGGACATGGTGCGCACTACGGCCGAATGGGCGCAGTCGCTTATCCGCAAGGAGCAGGTCGAGGCGCAGAGCGTTATGGCTTTCCATATCTTCGCTCGCACGACAAAGGTCATGTTCGAGGTAGGCGTCGCGGTACAGCTCCGCAAGATGGGCTACAACTACGTTAAGGTAAATGCCAATGTGGTGAGCTAATCGCTACACACATACATATATAAGTAAAGAGTGTGTCCAACAAGTTTATGGGCACACTCTTTTTGTAAGGAGTTGTATAGCAAGCGCTAAACTACGCCAACTTACAATATTGATAATACTTCTTCATAACCTCCTCTACATAGCTAAGAGTCTGTCCACTACCCGTAAAACGGCCATTGTGAACCTCCTCCTTATTATAATATGTAGGATCGGCCTTTAGCTTGAGGTAACGGCTTACATCCGCCCACGAGTTGGGGTTAGCACCCTCGGCACGTGCCAGGCGACGTGCATCCTGAACGTGGCCCACGCCAGCGTTGTAACTCGCGAGGATAAGCTTCATCCTATCGTCTGACGACACTTCGGCAGGTATGCGGAGCATCCTACCCAACTCACCAAGCAACATACTTGCAAGGCGTATGTTAGTCTCCGTATCGCTAAGTTTCTCGACCGGCACATTAAAGTGACGAGCTACAATGGGGCGTATCTGCATAATACCTGCAGCACCCTGACTCGACACTAAGTTTTCAATAAATCGCGACTCGCTATAAGCTATTGCGCTCATCAGTCGCCAATCTTGTCCTTGTTCCTCGCCGACGCGCCTCATAATGGGGTCGAAACGAGAGATAATACATGGCAGCTCGGCAGTCACAGCCATCTGCTCATCAACCATACTCTGGGTATCCTTCACGCCTGCCTGATATATAGATGCAGCAGTGGCATGAGGCTTACCGCTAATTGACTCTATGGCCGAGATTGTCGCAAGACCAAGAATCACAAACGATACTTTTTTAAACATCTTTTAGCAGTTTGTGGGCTGCTATCAGAGCACAATACTCGTCTTTAGTCGTAGAACGACCACGAGATACCAAACTTAAACATTCGTGGGTTGAGCGGATAGCGTGCAACCTGGAAATACTCACCATTACCAAATAGGTTTTGGTTCAAATGCTGAAGCTTGAGCAAAATGCGCATGCGCTTCCACTTGGCCGACACAAAAGCGTCGAGATAGGGGTAGTTACCCACCTTTACTTCGCGCTGATTGAAGAAGACCGAGAGTGCAGGGTTGTAGCTCGGAGCATGATATGCCGTATTGAAACGGCCATCAATACCGACCTGCACACGCAACACGTCGCGCACCACCCAGAACTCGTAGTAGTACGAGAGGTAGGCACTCAACAGTGGTACGGGAAGGACACTCTCATCGGACGTGAATTGTACCAATGCCCTGTGATCGAGATGGAATCCCGCAAGGCGGAAATCCTTACGTGCATACAGACTCGTGAGGCTCACCGTACCATCGTGTTGTGATACGCGGCTGTTGGTGTCGTAATAGATCATGTTGCTCATGACACCTTGCCATGCTCCCAGCTCCAGGGCAATACCTGGAACCGAGAAGTTCACCTCGAAACGAGTCTCAGACTCTTTGTCGAAAGAGTTAAACCACGCATAGTGGTTTGAGAATAGATTCTCCTCCCAATAGCCGGGAGAGCGCAGCTCCTGACGGAACTTACCGCTAAGAATCAGGGGATGTTCGCGGATATAGGCCCTGAGGGTGATATCAGCACCCACAGAGAGATCTCCGCCTCGATAGCCCGACGGGTAGTATTTTACATCTACTCCCCAGTCGGCATAGCGTTTAATATAACCACCCGTCGCACCGTAGGCATACCACGATGTACGCTTATCACGGGCCATCTTACCTGTAATATAGTCTTTTAAATTGAGGTATGAGTAGGTGTGCAGATCGAGTCCCACACCTGCATCAATAGTACTTATCACACCATTGCGATCCCATGGCTGCACCTGCACGAAGAGTTTGTTCGATATCAATCTCTCGCTGATAGAATCTCGCGTATTCTTGGGATCTATATACCAATTATCATAATATTCGTGTGTCGTAGGGCGATAATTGCCCTTTTCGTCATATTCTCCGCGCTCGTTGGTATACGACGCTCGCTTATCGGTATATACCTTGGACCATGTATTAAACTCGAACTGGTGGCCGATAAATACTGCCGAAAGGTCGGCCAGCGAGAAGTCATACTCCGTAACTCGCTCCAGCGGGATTGCCAACGCCTGCTTCACGAAGAAGGCGTTGTTGCGATAGTGGTTCTGAGCCTCCGATGATGCCAGACGCATAGGCACACCCGAAGGCATCTCGAATACCGTATCGGCAATAGCCCACTCGCCAACGACACCACCATTTTCGCGAGCCTGTACCATATTGTTCATGTAGGCAGCATGAACCGAATAGCGCTTACCCGTATGCGCCACACCCACCGAGAGTGCATGATTTTTGGTGCGCTGCCAGTCGTAAAGACCATTCGTACTACGCGCCTTATACTGCACATTTGCCGATGTCGAAGGGTTAATATTCTGAGAGTGTGTAAGCTCCAAATGCTCCTCACGATAACGCTTCTGTCCCGACTCTAAGTAGGTTAGGTTTGTCAAAATCTTCTTACTATTGTAGAACGGCACATTGTCGATACGCGCCGTGTAGGCATCGTAGCTACGAGCAAACGTAAAGTCGGCATCTTGGCGTCGATCAAACCAATTTATCGGCTGCGATGACTGACCCAAACCACCCAACGCCATATCGCCAACACCCTCGCGATAGAAGACATAGTCGATACGCCAATCCGCGAGTGTCGTATCGAGAGGTGCGATATTCACACGGTTGTAATCGGGATCTATGGTCCACTTCCAATTTGATAGCGCACGCACCGTATCGCTGAAGTAGTAAGACTCGAGAGGCTTACGCACACGCTCCTTCTTAGTCTTGGTAGAATCCTGCGTCTCGCCCTCAGCACCCTCCTCCGTGGCCATACCATCGGTCCCGAAACCCATTTGATTGGCGCTATTGCCGTAGATGTCGTCGCGATTTTCGCGCTGAGAACGCGCCAAGGTAGCTGCGTCGATTTGGGCGTACGACACCTCGGGCAGCAGCATAGCCACTACCACAATCGCAAGCCATATTATCGAACGCATAACTCTCATCCTATCGACGCTTATCTATCCCGCTATTTATTGTTCTCACCGCCCTGCGACTTTGTAAACATCCAACGCAGTGTCGAAAGAACAATGTATAGAACGATTATTGCAAGGATTGAGTATGTTGGGATGAAGATAATGAGTAAGAGCGATACGAGCATAAAGCCATAGCGCAACTCATTACCTCGAATACCGAAGCCCTTGAACTTAAGGGCGAACATACGTATTGGGCTTACGAGCAACATCGCCGCAGCAAGGCTGATAACAAGCACATGCTCCTGCATAAGCTCCACTCTACCCTGCTCAAAGAGCAATGCCAGCGATGCAATCATCAGCGCATTAGCAGGTGTGGGCAGACCTCGAAACTCGCTACTCTGTGTAGTGTCTATATTGAAGCGAGCCAGACGCAATGCCGAGAATGCCGCAATAAGGAACGTCGCGTATCCTGCATACGACATGACCTCGGGGTTAAGGCCATAGAGCGACTGCGAATGGTTGAAGATGTCGAACATCATCACCGCAGGGACAAGGCCAAACGAAATATCGTCGGCCAACGAATCGAGTTCAATGCCGAGGGGTGATGTCTGCTTGAGAAGACGCGCTGCAAATCCATCGAAGAAATCGAAGACCGCAGCAGCGACGATAAGCCAGAGCGCAGTCTCGTATGAGTGGTGAACAAGAACCGCTACCACTGCAGCAGCTCCCGACAAAAGATTCGCCAGCGTGAGGAGATTGGGTATTGTAAACAATCTGATATTCATACTATTACTCATTTCCTTGCGTTTAATTTCGAGGCTTTACTGCAAATAAAAGACCTCAAAACATTTTGCAAAGATACAAAAAAAATTTATCTTTGTGTAAATTTATAAAATTTAACAACCAAAAAAGCTATGACAAGTAGCCCATATTGCGTCATTATGGCGGGTGGTGTAGGCACCCGTTTTTGGCCGATGAGCAGACAATCGTGCCCCAAGCAGTTCTTAGACATCTTAGGAACGGGCAAGTCGTTCATCAGACACACATACGAAAGATTTTCTAAATTTGTTCCAAACGAGAACTTTATCGTTGTGACAAATAGACGTTATAAAGAACTCATATTAGAGCATATACCAGAGCTTCGCGATAGTCAGATTCTCTGCGAGCCTATTGGTCGCAACACCGCGCCGTGCATCGCCTATGCAGCACACACGCTACACAAGATAGCCCCCGAGGCAACGATGATTGTATCGCCTGCTGACCATCTGATACTCAACGAGGAAGAGTTTACACACATTGTTGGCAACTGCTGCAATTTTATCAAAGAGCAAGATGCGCTAATGACCATCGGCATCGAGCCTTCACGTCCCGAAACGGGCTATGGATACATCCAGAAAACGAGCAACGAGACGATCAGCAAGGTTAAGTGTTTCACCGAGAAACCAAACTTCGAAATGGCGCAAGCATTTTTGGAGTGTGGCGAATTTTTGTGGAACTCAGGAATCTTCATTTGGAAGGTAAATTCCATTATCAACGCCTTCGCCGAGCACCTCCCCGAGCACCACGCACTATTTAGCGAGATCGAGCCTATGCTCGGCAGCGAAAATGAGAGCGCAGCCATCGAACGTGTTTTTGCGGAGTGCAAGCCCATATCTATCGACTATGGCGTAATGGAGAAGGCCGACAATGTCTATGTACACAGCGGCGATTTCGGATGGAGCGACGTAGGTACATGGGGATCTGTCTACCAACATTCGCGCAAGGATAAGTATGCCAACGCAACCATCAGCGACAAGACAAAAATCTACGATACGCGCAATTCGATTATTTCGACACCCAAGGATAAAGTTGCTATAATCAGCGGGTTAAAAGACTATATCGTGGTAGACACCGACGATGTATTGATGATATGTCCACGCAGCGAAGAGCAGAGCATAAAGAGTTTTATTGAGGATGTAAAATACTCGATTGGCGAGGAGTATATTTAGAACAATACAACTCGAGAATCGTCCAATATTAGGGTATGACAAGGTGCAAAAACACTCGTTGTCATACCCTTTTTGTTTGGCGCTTTTTAATGCCTGTGCATAAGTTGTTATTAAATAAAACCAAAAACACTATTATTTCTACGAAATAAATCCTATATTTGTGCGTTATTAGAAAAAGTGAAATTAAGTAAAAAACTAAGATATGAGTAAGAAGAAAGATAAGGAATTCGATGAGATGGGACTTGTCCCCGAGCTTTTTGATGGTAAGCACCAGGTTATTCCCATCATCTCGGGTGGCGACGACATCGTCGAGGATGTTAAGATTCCCGACGTACTACCCATCCTTACGTTACGCAGCTCGGTAATATTCCCTGGCTCGGTAACGCCAATTACGGTCGGTCGTGCTAAGTCGATCGCTCTGGTACGTGCCGTAGAGGCAGCAGATGGCCTACTCGGCGCAGTATTGCAGGTAGATAGCGAGGTGGAAGATCCCCAGCCCGACGATATGCACAAGGTGGGTACATCGGCACGCATCCTCAAGATTTTGGAGATGCCCAACGGCAATCTCACTGTCATTCTCTCGGGTTTGGAGAAGATCGAGGTTGGCGAGTATATCACCACACAGCCCTACTTCAAGGCTACTGTTACGCCAGTCAAGGAGACTACGCCCGATCCTAAGAACGTAGAGTTTATGGCTCTCGTGGACTCTATCCGCGAGGTTACGCTCAACATCATAAACATCTCGGCTGCGATGCCAAAGGAGGCGGTATTCGCCATCAAGAACCTCGACTCGAGCCGTGCGATAATCAACTTTATCTGTACCAACATGGATCTTACGGACGACGATCGTCAGCGCCTGTTGGAGGCACCAGGTCTGTTGGCACGTGCACGTTGCTTGCTCGAGATTTTGGTACGTGAGCAGCAGCTCGCCGAGCTTAAGAACGACATCCAGAACAAAGTTAAGCAGGATATCGACAAGCAGCAGCGCGACTACTACCTACAGCAGCAGATGCGCGTCATCCAGGACGAACTTGGCGACGGCATAGATGCCGACGTAGAGCGTCTGCGCGAGGCGGCGAAGGGTAAGAAGTGGTCGCAGAGCACTGCCGAGCTCTTCGAGAAGGAGGTCACAAAACTCGAAAGGCTAAACCCTGCGATTGCCGAGTACTCTGTGCAGATCAACTATCTACAGCTCATGCTCGACCTTCCTTGGGATGAGATGACCGAGGATAAGCTCGACCTCAAGGCCGTGCGCGAGCAGTTGGACAAAGACCACTTCGGTTTGGAGGAGGTCAAGGAGCGATTGTTGGAGCACCTTGCTGTGATCAAACTCAAGGGCGATCTTAAGTCGCCAATTCTATGCTTGTATGGCCCTCCAGGTGTTGGTAAGACATCGCTCGGCCGCTCTGTTGCCGAGGCCATGGGTCGTAAGTTTGGCCGCATCTCGCTCGGTGGCTTGCACGATGAGTCGGAGATTCGTGGACACCGCCGCACATATATCGGCGCTATGCCTGGCCGTATCATCGAGACTATCAAGCGATGCGGTGCTTCAAACCCTGTCATCATCCTTGACGAGATCGACAAGGTATCGCGTTCGAACCATGGCGATCCCTCGAGTGCACTCTTGGAGGTCCTCGATCCAGAGCAGAATACCACGTTCCATGACAACTACCTCGACACGGAGTACGACCTCTCGAAGGTATTGTTCATCGCTACGGCAAACAATGTCGAAAATATCTCGGCAGCGTTGCGCGACCGTATGGAGATGATCAACATTCCGGGCTACATCCTCGAAGATAAGGTACAAATCGCGCAGAACCACCTCGTTAAGAAACAGAGCGAGGCACACGGCATTCCCGAGGGCGAGCTCTCGTTGGGCAACGACACCGTAGTTCGCATCATCGAGGACTACACTCGCGAATCGGGTGTACGTGGTCTGGATAAGCATATCGCAAAGATCGCCCGCAACCGTGCTAAGACCATAGCTTTGGAGGAGAGCTACGAGAAGTGTGTCACTCCCGAGGCTTTGGAGCCCATCTTAGGTAAGGCAAAGTTCAAGAACGACCGCTACGACATCGCAGGTATGCGCGGTGTTGTTACTGGCCTGGCATGGACCGAGGTTGGCGGCGACATCCTTTATATCGAGTCGTTGCTAACGCCTGGTAAGGGCAAGCTCACGCTTACGGGTAACCTCGGCGATGTTATGAAAGAGTCCGCGACCATCGCTCATGAATGGGTTATGGCCCACCATGAGGAGTTGGGTATCGACCGTAAGATGTTCGAAGAGTGGGATCTCAATATTCATGTGCCCGATGGCGCTATTCCCAAGGATGGTCCTTCTGCGGGTATTACGATGGTTACGTCGATCACCTCGACATACACTAAGCGTGAGGTTAAGGAGCGTATCGCCATGACGGGTGAGACAACGCTACGTGGTCGTGTTACGGCTGTGGGTGGCATCCGCGAGAAGATCTTAGCAGCAAAGCGTGCTGGTATCACCGAGCTTATCCTCTCGGAGGAGAACCGCAAGGATATCGAAGAGATTAAGGAGGAGTACCGCGAGGGTTTGGTGTTCCACTATGTAAATACAAACGACGAGGTGTTGAACCTCGCCCTTAAATAGATTGAGTTACGATGAAGTGTTTGGCTATTATTCCTGCGCGCTACGCCTCAACACGCTTTCCAGCAAAGCCGCTGGCCATGCTTGGTGGCAAGACGATCATCGAGCGAGTATATCGCCGTGTTGCAGAGGCTGTAACAGATGTTGTTGTCGCCACGGACGACGAACGTATCGCCTCGGTTGTCGAGAGCTTTGGTGGCCGTGTGGTGCTCACCTCTACGGAGCACAATAGCGGCACGGATCGTTGCTACGAGGCGTTGCAGAAGGTTGGTGGCGAGTATGATGTCGTTATCAACGTGCAGGGCGACGAGCCCTTTATACAGCGTGAACAGATAGAGTCACTCGTAGCCTGCTTTGAGGATGCGAACGTCGATATTGCAACTCTAGTAAAACCCTTCCAGCCTACGGATAGCGTGGAGGCACTGCACAACCCCAACACTCCCAAGGTCGTAATTAGCAAGGATATGCGTGCCATCTACTTCTCGCGCTCGGTTATTCCCTATCAGCGCGG
Organism: Alistipes sp.; assembly: GCA_045659765.1. Lineage (GTDB taxonomy): Bacteria > Bacteroidota > Bacteroidia > Bacteroidales > Rikenellaceae > Alistipes. Next base: position 8,222 of record JAZRCN010000019.1, on the reverse strand, counting down.
CGTAGATAGCTCGGAGTGGCTCAAGAACCACACCTACTACAAGCATATCGGCATGTATGCCTTCCGCAGCAAGACTCTCGGCGAGGTAACAGCCTTGGAGCAGTCATCGTTGGAGCTCAGCGAGAAGCTCGAGCAGTTGCGCTGGCTGGAGAATGGCTACCGCATAGGCGTTGGCATAACCAACATCGAGACAATCGGCATCGACACCCCCGAGGATTTGGAGCGTGCCGAGGCCTACCTCGCATCGCTATAGCGAGGCAACCAACAGAAGCTAACAAACCTAAAAACCTAAAGCTATGAACCTACCAAAAATTATTGCTGGACCATGCGTCATCGAGTCGCAGGAGCTTCTCGAGAGAGTTGCAGAGACACTTGTGGCGATAAATACGAAGTTAGGCACAGACATAATTTTCAAGGCCTCGTTCGACAAGGCCAACCGCACATCGCTCAGCTCATACCGCGGTGTGGGCCTGGAGCGCGGCTTGCAGATGCTCTCGGACATAGGTTCGAAGTATGGTCTTAAGCTCATCACCGACATCCACGAGGCGTGGCAGGCAGCACCTGTTGGCGAGGTTGTCGATGTGGTGCAGATCCCTGCATTTCTCTGCCGTCAGACCGACCTACTCGTAGCTGCGGCACATACGGGCAAGATTGTAAACATTAAGAAAGCGCAATTCCTCTCGGGCGTAGATATGCGCTACCCCTACGAGAAAGCTATGGAGTCGGGTGCAAAGGAGGTATGGCTCACCGAGCGCGGCAATATGTATGGCTACAACAACCTCGTTGTCGATTTCCGCAATATCGACGACATGCGCCATATAGCATCCACCGTTGTTATGGACTGCACGCACTCGGTGCAGCGTCCTGGTGCTGCTGGTGGCAAGACGGGCGGTAATCGTGAGTTCGTGCCAGCTATGGCACTTGCGGCTAAAGCTTTTGGCGCTAACGGCTACTTCTTCGAGGTACACCCCGATCCAGACAAGGCACTTAGCGATGGCCCCAACATGTTATATCTCAACGAATTGGAGAACGTCGTAAAATCACTTCTATAAAACCTAACGCCTATGAAACCTACTTCAGAGGAGCTTCTACTCACGGCACGCAATACGATACACGCCGAAGCCGAGGCTCTTGCAACACTGGAAAGTTCGTTGGGCGAAGAGTTTCTTCGCGCCGTGGATATTATACTCAATTGTCGCGGTAAGCTCATCGTTACGGGTATGGGAAAGTCGGGACATATAGCCTGCAAGATTGCCGCTACATTGGCCAGCACAGGTACACCGAGCTTCTTTCTGCACCCTGCCGAGGCCTTTCATGGCGACTTAGGTATGATATCTAAGGAGGATGTCGTACTCGCCTTGTCATACTCGGGCGAAACCGACGAGATCCTTAAGATTATCCCCTTCGTGCACGAGAACGGCAATAAGTTGATTGCCATGACAGGCAAGGCACACTCATCCCTGGCACGTAATGCCGATGTACACCTCGACATCATGGTACGCGAGGAGGCCTGCATCCTACGCCTTGCCCCCACATCATCCACCACAGCACAGTTGGCTATGGGTGATGCGCTGGCCACAGCACTTATGCGTGCTCGCAATTTCACGGCTATGGACTTTGCACGTCTGCACCCAGGCGGCAGCCTCGGACGACGCCTGCTTATGACCGTAGGCCACGTTATGCGCAAGGAGGATCTTCCCGTTGTTACACCAGAGTGTACAGCTACCGAGATGATCCACCGCATCAGCAAGGGTGGTTTGGGTCTTATTGTCATCTGCGATAGCGATGAGATCTTGGGCATCGTAACCGATGGCGATGTGCGTCGCGCTATGGAGCGCTACCGTGCCGAGTTCTTCAATATCAAGGCTATGGATATCGCCACACGCTCGCCTAAGTGCATTGCGGCATCGCAGAAGCTCATCGAGGCCGAAAAGCTAATGACAGAGAAGAAGATCAACTCGTTGCTTGTAACCTCTGCCGAGGGTAAGCTCGAGGGCGTTATTCAGCTCTACGACATTAAGTTGTAGTGCATAAACGAAAAGAAAATCTATGAGGCTACGCGAATATATAGATAAGCTGGAGGCCGCTGGCGAACTATGCCGCATCAAGACACGTGTGGATTGCCGCTACGAGATGGCCGAGATCGCCGACCGAGTATCGAAGATGGAGGGTGGTGGCAAGGCCCTCCTATTTGAGAACACAGGCACGGAGTTCCCCGTACTGATGAACATGATGGGCTCGGATAGGCGTATGGCTATGGCCTTAGGCGTAGATAGCTTAGACGACATCGCCAAGCGCATCGACACGCTGCTCAAGAGCGCCATGACACCCAAGAATAGCCTTATGGATAAGCTGCGCATGTTGCCACTGTTGCAGGATGTTGCAAAGTGGTTTCCGCGCAAAATATCGGGCCGCGGCGAGTGCCAGGAGGTGGTGTGGCATGGCGAAGATGTAGATCTTAGCCGTCTACCTATCCTCACATCGTGGCCTGCAGATGGCGGTGCCTTTATCACACTGCCTATGGTCTGCACCAAAGATCCCGAGACGGGTATTCCCAATATGGGAATGTACCGCATGCAGATCTTCGACAAGCGCACAACAGGTATGCATTGGCATCGTCATAAGACTGGCGCACGCCATTACCTCGGCTACAAGCAGCGTGGCGAGCGTATGCCCGTGAGCGTAGCGTTAGGAGGCGACCCTGCATATACCTATGCCGCTACAGCACCTATGCCCGACAATATGGACGAGATGCTCTTGGCAGGTATGCTACGCCGTAGTCCTGTGAAAATGGTCAAGTGTTTGACAAACGATATATGGGTACCTGCCGACTGCGACATCGTCTTGGAGGGTTACGTAGACCCTGCTGAGGATTTGGCTGTGGAGGGTGCATTTGGCGACCATACAGGCTTCTACTCGCTGACCGATCTCTACCCACGTTTCCACGTCGAGGCTATCACTATGCGTCGCAATGCGGTATATCCAGCAACTATCGTGGGCATACCACCCATGGAGGATGCCTACATCGCCAAGGCGACCGAGACCATATTCCTTGCACCGATACGCCTTGCCATACAACCCGAGGTACGCGACCTCTATATGCCTATGGAGGGCACGGCACACAACCTCGCACTCGTGTCCATCGAAAAACGCTATTTGGGCCAGGCTAACAAGGTGGCGCAAGGTTTGTGGGGCGCAGGACAGATGATGTTTAACAAATATATGGTCATTGCGCCTGCCGAGTGCAACATTCGCTCACGTGAAGAGGTATTCGCAAGGCTTCGCGGCCTCGATCCCGCACGACACCTTATCTGGTCAGAGGGAGTGCTCGACGTTCTCGACCATACGACACCGACTACGGGCTATGGTTCGAAGTTGGCTATCGACCTCACAGATATATCAATCGAGGTGAGCAACACGACGTTCGACGCACCTCGCACAGCACACCCCGAGGGTGGCGTGGAGCTTTTCAATACGGAGTATTGCAAGGAGCTCGGACTATTGGTGCTCTATGCCGAAAGGGAGTGGCAAGAGAGGATAGATGTTGAGGCTTATCTCAGCAAAAACAACATCAAGAATATCAAGTACGTGGCTCTCTTTGACCATGGTGCAGCGGGTAATATGTGCGGTGGCGACCTGCTGTGGTTGGCTGCAGCGAATGTGGATCCTCGACGCGACATACGCATAAGCGACGGTATCGTAATTATCGATGCCCGCTCGAAGCGTCCAGGCTATGGCGATAATCCACCACGCTTCCCTAATGTCGTAACATCACACCCCGACACCATACACCTTGTTGATGAGAGGTGGGAGGAGTACTGCCTTGGCGAGAAAATCGAATCGCCTTCGCGTCGCTATCGTAAGTTATGGCTCTCGGAGGGCGCCGAGTGGTAGTATGAGAGATAGTTCAAAGGAGAATATACGAGGTGTTCTGCTCCTCGTGCCGCTGATAGTCATTGCTCTGACATTGATACTATTAGCACGCCCTGCTGAGCGCTACTCTGCCGACTCGACATCCAAGGATGAATCCATAACGCAGTCTGATAGCACACATTGCGAGAATATAGCCGCAGTTACGACACCTCAATTCAAAAGTTTTGACCCCAACGAAGCAGATTACCGCACAATGTTGGAGGCTGGCATACCTCGTAATATTGCCGTAAGCCTGCTCAAATGGAGAGAGGCAGGTAAGGTATTCCGCATTAAGGAGGATGTAGCGCTGTGCTACGGGATGACCGACTCGTTGTATTTCCTGCTTGAGCCATATATTAATATAGGTGAGGAGTACCGCATCGTGCGTGACACAACCCGAACTACACCTAAGGAGCATCAACAGACCGAGCACACAACAATAGAACCAACACCATTTAGCCTCGATACGGTCACGGCTAAATATCTGCATGCCATAGGTTTCTCATTGCGCGAGGCCGAGCTCGTTATCCGCTACCGCGATATGATAGGCGGTTACCGCTCTATAGAGGAGTTTGCCGAGTGCTACGGTGTAGGTACGGAACGTGCTGAGGGGCTACGGCCATATATTATTTTTCCGACACGCGATACTATTTCTACATACAAACACGAGCACATCGTATTCCCAATAGATATAAATAGCGCCGACTCCGCCATGCTTCGTCGTGTGCGAGGCATTGGCGAAAAGAGTGTCATGCACATTCTTCGCTACCGCGAACTACTCGGAGGTTATTACTCTGTAGAGCAAATTTCGGAGCTTCGAGTGGTTACACCCGAGAATTTTCGCACAATTTCGCAACAAATTTGGTGTGATAGTGCACGAATTAAAAAAATATGTATTAACTTTGCGGGCCTAAAAGCGTTGGAGGTTCATCCATATATCACGAACCGCATGCTTAGGCGAATTATTAACCACAGAGAATTGAAAGGAGGTTGGAGTACCATAGAGGAGATGATCGAATCTAACATATTCACCGAGGAGGAGGCCAAGCGCATTGCTCCCTATCTCGATTTTGGTACAAACCCCGAGTAGATTACACGTGACACTCTCGGAGGTCACAAGGTGGCTGAAGAGAAATAGGCGCACGAAAGTGCAGAAGTCCTAAGGACGGAGGTCGTTAGGCAACAGAGAATAAACAAGACTATTAAAAATTAAAAAAAGTATAGAATCATGATTATCATGCCAGTTAAGGAGGGTGAGAACATCGAGCGTGCCCTCAAGAAGTTTAAGAGAAAGTATGAGCGTACAGGTGTATTGAAGGAGCTTCGTCGTCGTCAGTACTTCACAAAGCCTTCAATCGCAAAGCGCGAGGCTATGCAGCGTGCTATCTACGTTGAGCACACTTACCGTCAGGAGGAGTAAGAGGCTTTTCTCTTAAGAGAGTGCGAGGTTGTCCAATCGGGCAACCTCGTTTTTTGTGCACTATATTTTATCGGAATTACAGACTTTAGGCTTGAACGGAGTGGTCATTGCGAGGGATTGCAACTTAAGCCTTTTTCGTTTATAGACAATAGCTGTCCCGCTGAATGTCATCACAAGCGTAGTCGAGGGATCTCCTATGCGCTAATGTAGCATGAGCGAATTATACGTAGCCACTTGTCGATTTTGAGGAGATGCTTCGACTTCGCTCAGCATGACACTCACGCGCGCAGCACCCCACCCACCCCAATATTTCAGCGTCAAGCGACAACGTAGCAACACCCTACCCAAGCACCACAACCACAATTTCTTGTTAGAAGCCGTGAGATGTGGTGCATCACAAAAGAAACCATCTCGGGATAGTACCTTGTAGTATAGCCCGAGATGGTTTACTTTTAGGGATGTGCCGCAGATTGCGGCTTATCACAAGAAATTATCGTTTAGATACATACTGCTTGATAACACCTCGCTTCGATGAGCGAATAAACTCAATAAGCTTGTTACGCTCGGGAGTCTCGGGAATCTCAGCCTCGGCCTTATCACAACCTGTCTGATAGTTGAGCTCGCTCTGGAAGAGAACACGGCAGGTGTTGTGAATAGACTCAATCTGCTCAGGAGTGAATCCACGACGCGATAGACCCACCTTGTTAAGACCTGCGTAGTGTGCCTCACCATTCGTCACGATGATATATGGTGGCACATCCTGCGTAAGGAGCGCACCGCCCTGAATCATGGCATGGTCGCCGATGTGTATCCACTGGTGAACAGCCGTGTGGCCACCGATAACTACCCAGTCGCCGACCTCGACCTCACCAGCCAACGATACACGGTTGGCGATAACGCAGTGGCTACCCACAACATCGTCATGCGCAACGTGAACGTATGCCATAAGGAGGTTGTGATCACCAACAACCGTAGTACCACGAGATGCCGTACCACGTGCGATAGTCACACACTCACGAATATCGTTGTAGTCACCCACAACAGCCGTAGTTACCTCACCCGCGAACTTTAGATCCTGTGGCAGACAAGCAATACAAGCTCCAGGGTGAACCTTATTACCCTTACCAAGACGCGCACCGTTGTAGATAATGGCATGAGGACCAATCCAACAGTCGTCGCCAATAACCACGTCACCCTCGACATATGCAAAGGGCTCGATGGTTACATTCTTTCCGATTTTTGCATCGGGATGAACATATGCAAGATTACTAATCATTGTGTGTCAATATGTTGAAAGTGTCAATATACTAAATTAACGATTCTTAGCAATTTGTGCTGTAAGCTGAGCCTCGCACGCGAGCTGACCACCAACAAAAGCCTTACACTCCGCCGTGCAGATACCGCGACGCATATCAACGATATGACACTCGAGCTGTAGCGTATCGCCAGGAACTACCTTACGCTTCCACTTCACACCATCGGCCTTGAGGAAGTATGTCGAGTAGCTATCTGGGTCCTCAACCTTGCTGAGTACGAGGATACCGCAGCACTGCGCCAACGCCTCGATGATAAGCACACCTGGCATAACGGGCTCCTCGGGGAAGTGACCCACGAAGAATGGCTCGTTCATAGATACGTTCTTGATACCACCGATGGCATTCTCCTCGATGTGGAATACCTTGTCTACGAGCAAGAATGGAGGACGGTGAGGCAACAGCTTCTTAATCTTGTTGATATCGAATACGGGCTCCTCCTTTGCACTATACTTAAACGCAGGACGATCACCGCTACGACGAATAGCTCGCGAAAGCTCCTTCATGAACTCTGTATTTGCGAAGTGGCCAGGACGAGTAGCCCAAACACGACCCTTGATACGCATACCGAGCAGCGCGAAATCACCGAGAACATCGAGAAGCTTATGGCGTGCCAACTCGTTATTTGCACGCAACTGCTGATTATTGAGATAGCCGCCCGTAATGCGGATATCCTCCTTACCAAAGATCTTCTTTAGATGGTCGAGCTGCTCGTCAGATACTGGATTCTCTACGACAACAATCGCATTATCCAAATCACCACCCTTGATAAGGTTCATCTTCATCAAAGGCTCCAACTCGTGCAAGAAGACGAATGTGCGGCATGGTGCGATCTTCTCGGTATAGTCATCTGCAGGGCTGTAGACAGCATACTGATTGCCGACAACCTTTGAGTTGTAGTCTACGTGTACCGATACCGAGTACTCGTCATCGGGGTAGAGCACGATAGCTACACCCTTCTCAGGAAGTGTGTAAACCTGCTTCTCAAGCACCTCGTAGTACTTACGCTCGGCATTCTGCTCTACGGTGCCGACCTCCGATATTGATTTAGCATACTCCAACGCCGAACCATCCATAATAGGTGTCTCTGGAGCGTCGATCTCTACGATAGCGTTATCCACACCGAGAGTCCACAATGCTGAAACGATATGCTCGATAGTGCTAACCTTAGCTTCACCCTTCTCGATAGTTGTACCGCGTGATGTATCGGTCACATACTCGCACAATGCGGGGACCTCGGGAGCGCCCTCCAAATCGACACGACGGAAGATAATACCATTATTCTCTGCTGCGGGAAGAACTGTCATCTTCACCTGCAAGCCTGTATGCAAACCCTTACCCTCGAACGAAAGCGGAGCTGCAAGAGTTCTTTGTTTAGTCGCCATATATCTAAAAATTTTATGGTTTCCGAAAACGGATAATTACTATATCGAATGCAAAGATAGTAAGAAAAATCGAAAGACAGGGAAAATCGGGGAATAATAGTTGTCTGCGAGCGATTTATCGTACATTGGCGAAATAAGGCGAAGCCACGAAAAGCCAACAAAATGCCCGTTGAAGCCAAAGTTTCGTTACCA
>JAZRCN010000018.1:0-113278 GCA_045659765.1 Alistipes sp. | reverse complement strand
TACTACATCAACTATATCGACACTAAGACAAAGGATGCAAAGCCTATTGATATTGCAAACAAAGCCGTAACGGAGTATATCTACTATTGGGACAATAACACTCTTGCTCACCGCGAGCCTTCGCAGGGTGTTGTAGATCTCACTGGTGAGAACTGCGCTGAGCTTAACATTGCCGAGACGGAGTACTACGTAGTAGTATTTAGCTATGAGCTTAACCCTGCATACGGTACAGTTATCAACGAGGAGACTGGCGAGTATGACACCAACCCAGGTACTATTACATCAGCTCCCGTATATGTATCGTTCACGACTGCTAAGCATGGTGATCCACATGAGGCAGAGTTTACGTTCTCTGCATCAGAGGTAGGTCCTTACGACTTCTATATGGAGGTTAAGTCGAGCGACCCAACAGTCTTCTACCAGCCAGGTCTTGCTTATGCAAGCAACTTCGATCCTCAGGCAGCTATCGCAGCGTCGGCAGATCAGCTTGCATTGGTTATGCAGATGTGTATGGAGGGTCAGAGCCCATGTCTTACATATCAGGAGGCGTTGGATAAGCTTAAGCAGCAGGGTTACCCCTATCGCAATGGTGATGCTAAGTTCTACATCGCTAACCTCTACCCCGAGACATCATATATTGGCTACGTATTGGCTATCGATATTAAGACAGGTAAGTTTGCTTGCTGCGTATCGGGTGATGCTGCTATCACCACAACGGCTATGGGTACTGTATCGCCTACTATTGAGCTCTTGGGTATCTACGACGGTAACGAGGAGAATGGTAAGGTCTTTGGTAAATCGGATATCACAGCAGGTCGCGCTATCGTAGCTGTTGAGCATAAGGGTTTCGAGGGTGCAACAGCTCTCTATGGTTCGTTCACCGAGGGTGATGTAACCGACGCTACTAATCCTAAGTTCTCTGATCAGTATATCATCTCAGAGTTTATGGGCTACTGGGATAACGTAAACCTCACTGTCCCCTACAACTTCTACGTTGCTGAGTGGAACTATGAGCAGACAGCATTGGCATACGCTCTTGATAGCAATGACTACGAGGCTAAGGTTGGTCGCTTGCTCGTAAATCCTGTAAACAAAACAGGTGAGATTGCTGAGCTTGAGGCTTATGTTGAGGCGGTAAACGCTGCTGCACCTAAGGCATCTAAGTCTATGGTATATAGCGTTGAGAGCTTCGAGCCTACTATGGAGTGTGTATGGAGCGAGGAGGTAGAGCTCCCCGAGTCTAAGGTCGTTCGCCAGGTGGGAGAGCTTCCTACATTCGTGGGTGACATCGAGGCTTTGACAGCTGCTCGCAGCCTCCGTTTCTAAGCCTTAAGTAGTTCGTATTATTGAACGACGCTTAATATAAATGCAGAGTCTTAAATTGGGAGTCACAAGCCCCCGATTTAGGGCTCTGCGTTGTTTTATGCAATAATTTTTTAAGACTATGTTTAGTTACTATCTAATGCCGATAATCTTTATCGTCGGTATCTTGGCTATCGCCTTCGAGGATGTCATCCGCATCAATAAGGCGGCTACGGCCGTGTGTATGTCTATCGTGTTGTGGATGCTCTTCATCATCAATGCCGAGGAGTTCTTGCTTATCAATCCTCCGGTACATGCTCGTGAGTTCTTCGATGCCTTCCCTGCGCTTCGCGAGATCCCTACGCACCAGCTCGCCTTCAAGTTTGTAGAGTTTAAGCTTGTCGAGGGTTTGGGTGATGTCGCTACAACGCTGTTTTTTGTGCTTGGCTCTATGGCTATTATCGACATTGTCGATACGCATGGAGGCTTTGGTATAATATCTAAGGCTATTACTACCAATGTGCAGCGTAAGTTGTTGTGGGTGTTGTGCTTCGTGACATTCTTTATGTCGGTATTGCTCGGTAACTTGGCAACGGTTATCGTGATGATCGCTATTGCGCGTCGCCTTATTCCCGAGCGTAATACGCGCCTCATCTTCAGCTCGATGATTATCATTGCATCGAATGCTGGAGGTTCGTGGTCGCCTATCGGTGATGTGACGACGTTGTTGCTCTGGACAGGTGGCAACGTGTCGGCATTGCACCAGATCACCACGTTGTTCCTTCCTGCGTTGCTTATGCTCCTTGTGCCCCTCTGCATCACAACGTTTATGTTGCCCAAGGGTGCTACGGTAGCGCCTCTCGCAACTACGGAGGAGAGCTCGCCCGTTGAAGATAAGATGCGTCGCCGTGTGCTCTACATCGGTCTTGGTTCGTTGGCTATGGTGCCAGTATTACAGACGCTTATTCAGTTGCCACCATTTATGGGTGTATTGCTCGGCCTTGTTGCGTTGTGGTTTGTCACCGATCGCCACTATGCTCATTCGACAGATGAGCGTGTGCAGGAGCTTCGTGTACACCGCTCGTTCTCGCGTGTCGATATCAGTACGGTATTTTTCTTCCTCGGTATTTTGATGTCGGTGCAGGCGCTTATAGTTACGGGTCAGCTAACGATTATGGCAAACTTCCTCAGCGATACGTTTGCCGATAAGAATATGATTGCCTTGGTGTTGGGCGTATGCTCATCGTTCCTCGATAACGTAGCTTTGGTATCGGCAACTATGGGTATGTATCCTATTGCCGAGTCGGGAGTCTTTGCTGCCGATAGCGCTTTCTGGACCTTCCTTGCCTACTGTGCCGTTACGGGTGGTAGCATTCTTATCATCGGCTCGGCATCGGGTGTTACGGTTATGGGTATGGAGAAGATTTCGTTTGGTTACTACCTCAAGAAGTTCTCGCTTCCCGTATTGTTGGGTTACGCCTTAGGTGCAGCGTTCTACTTGTTTATCCTAATTTAGCGACGCCTAATAAATAGATAAGGGGCTATCCGCGTGGATAGCCCCTTATCTATATTATATGCTATAGTCTTCGCTTAGAATGCCTTGCCGATAGCGAGGAAATCGTCAGCTACGAGGGCTGCACCACCGATAAGACCACCATCAACATCTGCCTTAGCGAAGATCTCGCCAGCGTTTGAAGGTTTGCATGAGCCACCATAGAGGATAGCGCACTCCTCAGCTGCTGCACCAAACTTAGCGCGGAGTACCTCGCGGATGTATGCGTGAATCTCCTGTGCCTGATCTGCTGTAGCTGTCTTGCCAGTACCGATAGCCCAAACAGGCTCGTATGCGATAACGAGGTTGCGGAACTGCTCCTCAGTGAGGTTGTATACTACCTCCTCGATCTGAGCCTTAACAACGTCGAAGTGACGCTCAGCCTCTCTCTCCTCGAGGTTCTCACCTACGCAGTAGATAGGTGTAAGGTTGTTGGCGTATGCCTGTGCCATCTTCTTGTTCAACGACTCAGATGTCTCGCCATAGTACTGACGGCGCTCCGAGTGGCCGAGGATAACATACTTACAGCCGAGTGCTGCAATCATAGATGCTGCAACCTCGCCAGTGTATGCGCCCTTAGCCTCCGATGCACAATCCTGAGCGCCTACCTCTACGTTCGAACCCTTGAGAGTCTCGATTACTGAGTTTAGGTGTGTGAATGGAGGACATACGATAAGTGTCACGCAGTCGCAAACATCCTTACGGCCTGCTGCTACACCCTTTGCGAGCTCTACGCCCTCTGCAGGCAAGGTGTTCATCTTCCAGTTACCTGCTACAATCTTCTTTCTCATTGTTTTATACTTTTTATTTATTCTACGTTAATTACTATGCCTGAGCCTCGATCCATGCCTTAATCTCGGCAGTTGCAAGACCAAGCTTATTCTTCTTGTTGAAGCCACAGAGGTCGTTAAAGAGCTTCATGCCACCCGTAGATGCGGTATTCTTAAACGCCTCGAGGGTAATGTAGCCCATCTTCTGCACTACAGCAACCCACTCTGCGGGGATGCCTGCCTCAGTGTAAACCTCCTCAGCATCGGCTACCACCTTCTTCTCGGGGCGCATTGTTGGGAAGAACAACACATCCTGGATCGAGGTCTCGCCAGTCATGAACATCGTAAGACGGTCGATACCGATACCCATACCTGAGCACGATGGCATGCCATACTCCAAGGCGCGTACGAAGTCCATGTCGATAACCATCGCCTCGTCGTCACCCTTCTCCGAGAGTCGCATCTGCTCCTGGAAACGCTCAAGCTGGTCGATAGGATCGTTAAGCTCCGAGTATGCGTTACAAAGCTCCTTACCATTTACGAAGAGCTCGAAACGCTCAGTAAGATCCTCGTTGTCGCGGTGACGCTTACACAATGGCGACATCTCGATAGGGTAGTCCGTAACGAATGTAGGCTGTACGAGGTGCTCCTCGCAGTACTGGCCGAAGATAGCATCGATAAGCTTGCCCTTACCCATAGTCTCGTCGATCTCGACGTTGAGACGCTTACAAGCCTCGCGCAACTGCTCCTCACTCTGGCCTGTGATATCGTAGCCGGTCTTCTCCTTGATAGCGTCGGTCATGGTGATACGGCGGAAAGGTGCCTTGAACGAGATTGTCTTACCATCGATCTCCACATCCGTAGTGCCATTTACAGCCATCGCCACACGCTCGAGCATCTGCTCCGTAAACTCCTGCATCCAGATGTAGTCCTTGTAGGCTACGTAGATCTCCATACAAGTAAACTCTGGGTTGTGCGTGCGGTCCATACCCTCGTTACGGAAGTTCTTGCCGAACTCATATACACCGTCGAAGCCACCTACGATAAGACGCTTGAGGTAGAGCTCCGTAGCTATTCGCATGTAGAAGTCGATATCCAATGCGTTGTGGTGAGTGATAAATGGACGTGCCGATGCACCACCAGGGATAGGCTGGAGGATAGGTGTCTCAACCTCCAAGTAGCCGCGCTCGTTGAAGAAGTCGCGCATTGTCTGCATGATCTTGGCACGCTTGAGGAATGTATCCTTAACATGAGGATTTACCACAAGGTCCAAGTAACGCTGGCGGTAGCGTACCTCAGGGTCGGTAAGTGCGTCGAATGTCTGGCCATCCTTCTGCTTAACAACAGGAAGAGGGCGTACCGACTTCGAAAGTACGGTAAACTTGCGGCAGTGTACCGACAACTCGCCAGTGTTTGTGAGGAATGCAAAACCCTCTACGCCAATGAAGTCGCCAATATCCAAGAGCTTCTTGAATACGGTGTTGTAGAGCGTTGTATCGCCCTCGGGGCAGATGTCGTCACGACGGATGTAAACCTGAATACGGCCTGTTGAGTCCTGAAGCTCGAAGAACGATGCTGAGCCCATGATACGGCGGCTCATGATACGTCCTGCGATAGATACCTCCGCGTAGTTACCCTTCTCGGCATCGTAGTTCTCGGCAATCTCGCGTGCTGTAGCCGTAACCTCGTAGCGTGCTGCGGGATAGGGGTTGATACCTAACTCGCGCAAAGCCTTAAGCGATTGGCGGCGTAGCTGTTCCTGTTCACTAAGTTCAATTGTCATAATTATATAGTGTTTTTAGTTAATTCACAATTTGGTGCAAAGTTACAAAAAAAAAGGATATAATGCGAGATACACCTTAATATATTATACAAAATAGGTTGTTAATCTATTGCTTATAATGTCTTTTTCGCTTGGGCAAGCTGCGCTTTTGTTTTGTCCCTATGCTGGCCTCGACAAATAAATTTGTAGGCCATCATATCGCCAAAACATCACCTTTGGTGATTGCCCAAGCTTTTATTATGTATTTATTGTTGGTTTTAGATGTATACAATCCCCCTAAATCCCCCTTTGAGAAGGGGGACTTGTGGCAAGGCTTTGCCTTGCTTGGGTAAGCTGCGCTTATGTTTTGGCTACGTATCGGCAATTTAGCGGGGTCATCCTGAGTGCAACGAAGGATCTCCTACGCGACGGCACATAATGAATGCCAAAGTCACTTGTCTAAATCGAGGAGATTCTTCACTTGACGTTCAGAATGACATTCAGGCAGCCGACATTGCAGGTAAATGATACTCGAGCCTGTCATGCTGAGCGAAGCCGAAGCATCTCCTCAGAGCCGACAAACACAACGAACAATGCGTACATGGTTTTTTGCCGTGCAGGGGATTCCTCGACTACGCTCAGAATGAACATTGAAGGCTGATAGCTAAAGATATGTTATACAAAATAGGGATTGCCCACACAACCTGTTGGACAATCCCTATTTTTAACTATCAGCAGGTTTTTGAACTACTTGCCTGCCGAGCCGTAACCCGAAATAGGGTAGAGAGCAAATGGATAATATGTCGTATATCCGCTAAGTTTTATCTTTGCGTTGCTGTTATCTGATGTGACATTGTAGGTCTGCAAAACAGGTGTAGAGCCATCATCCGAGTCTGCGATATAGAGTTTTGTTACATAGCCTGTGCTGCTGTCAATCTCGTATCCCCAGATCGTTACAGCGTGTCCTCCGCTGAAATTTGAACTAATGGCTACGGCCATGGATGACATACCATACTCGAATGCCTCGACGATGTAGTTTGAGAATGCCTTTAATGGATCAGAGATGCCACTTCGCCAATTGTAGTTGTTTATCTCTCTTGCGTATGTCGAGCCATCCTGCTGATGTACTTTAGATGGGTATATGCTGCTCCACTTCGACTTGAAATAACCTCCCGAGCCACTTTTTGGGTATGCTCGATCCTCAGAATCCATAGTAGAGTATATATCTCTACCCTCAAAGTACCATATAACACCGCTATCTGCCCAGCCACCGCGCGCAAGGTTCTCCCAATTATCGCGAAAGACATCCATAATCTGAAGCTCGTAGCTATACTTGCTCGATGTGCCATTAGGACAGCCCGAAGGTAGGGTGTTGCCAGCCGCAACATAACGATCCTGGAACCACTGAATAATATTTGATGAAGATGCTGCCCAACACATCATAGCATCAGCTCCTGGTGTTGATGGTGTACTCTTCTTGTTCACATCATACCAACCCGATGACATTGTCACACCATCTGCAAAAATCGTATTCTTGCCGATATTACCCACCTCCTCGGCAACAATCGTAATATTTGCCGACCTTGCGCCATTTCGCTCAGCATAGAGAGTGTATGCTCCTGCGGTCGTTGTCTTGAACGATGTGCCATTGTGCAGGCTGCCATTTACGTAGATGGTTGCTTCAGCCGTAACGTCCTCACCTCCATTTGTCTTTACGACGCTGAGTGTCGCGCTATCCGTGCCGTTGGCCTTGATTGTCGTCTTTGAGGCCTTGAGCGTGATAGGCTTGGCCTCAACTCCACCACCAGCTACGTTATTCTCATTGCTAAGCACCAGATTTACAGTGGTCGTCTTGCCAGCACTCATCGTAAAGGTGCTCAGCGAGCCACTATCAGGCTTACGAATCTCGTAGCGTTTCTCGCCGTCGATATATACCCCAAAGGTGAACGCAACATCCCTCGATGAGCCCATTGGGAAGAGCATTGTCGAAAACGCAGACCCGCTACCTTTGACAAGTACCGTAGTCGTTGTTGATGCTACCGATGTATAGTCCTGAATGATATTGAGGGTCGTTGTTTTTGCAAACTTCACAGCGCCTTCGTTGTTTGTTGCGCTGATCTCCACCGCGATATCATTAGACTCGAGGTCGTTACTATGGTAGCCGTTGGCGAGCGAGAGGTTGAAGTCCATCTTGTGCATCATGTGCGAGAAGCTAAGCGGAATAGAAGCCTTGCTATCCGCCGTGATAGTAAGCTCATTGCTACTATACGACTTCATATAGAGGTTATTCTCGGCCTCGCGATCCAACGTGATATTTGCCGAAGGGTTTGCTACGGCAGGGTATATCGCTACGACACGTATGTAGCTACCCTCAGGTGCGCTACCACGGAATGTGGCACGCTTACCATTCGAGCTAATGTCGTCCGATGAAACGATCTCAAGTTCGGTGTAGGCTATGTCGTTATGGCTCTTGACGAGTGCCAAGGTGATGCGGTCGCCCGCCTCCCACGATGTGGTATTACCGTTGAGGGCCACGCGGCTATCCTCCTCAGCTTCAGCCTCGGCAACAACGCTGATCTCGACCATTTGGTCTACGATGATACTCTCGTTGATGCTATTCTCGCAGGCAACATTTATAAATGTTGCGATCGCTGTAAATAGTAGAAGTAGTTTTCTCATGGTCGTTGCGTGATTAAAGGGTGTTTTCATTTATGAAGTCGGGGACTTCGCTGCCGTTTGTGTCGCAACTTTGGCTAAATCCCACCTCTACTGTGCAGTCGATGCTTGTTAGCATGGGGGCTACATAACTGTTTACATCTCTCAAAATACTCATCTCGATTAGTTATAAAGGTTACTTAATTATCTAAAATAGGGTTGTTTCATCGCGGTATTCATACTGCTGGTTACGTAGGCGTGGCGTAAAGCCTGCACGACGGATTGTAGCCTTCATCGCCTCGCGGTCGAAACGTGTCGTAGCACCTGCTGACGACACCACATTCTCCTCGATCATAATTGACCCCATGTCGTTAGCTCCGCTATGTAGCGCAATCTCGGCAACCTCGCGGCCAACCGTTAGCCACGATGCTTGAATGTTGCGGATGTTGTGCAGAATGATGCGGCTCATAGCGATTATGCGCAGATACTCCGTCGCCGAAAAGCGTGGTGCGATGCCCTCCTTCTCGAGCTGCGTGCCCGTTGGGCAGAATACCCACGGAATAAATGCGGTGAAGCCACGCGAACCCTCGGGCTTAAGAGCCTGCAAATCACGTATTGTGATAAGGTGGTCGATACGCTGGTGTGGACGCTCCACATGCCCATACATCATCGTTGCCGTGGTGGGGATGTTGAGCTTGTGCGCCTCGTGCATAACCCTCACCCAGTCGCGTGCTGAGGGCTTGGCAGGAGATATGCGTTTGCGTACATCGTCCGAGAGTATCTCGGCTCCTGCGCCAGGCAACGAGTCGAGACCTGCGGCTTTCAGACGTTCGAGAACTTCAATGGTTGTCAGTGAGCTAATCTGCGCAATATGAGCTACTTCGGGAGCTCCGAGTGCGTTGAGGCGCAGCGTGGGATACTCCTTTTTAAGCTGGCGGAAGAGCGTTTCGTAGAACTCTATGCCGAGACGTGGATGCAGACCTCCTTGAAGGAGTAGCTGATCGGCACCGAGCTTCAGAGCCTCGTCAATCTTAGTGCGGTACTCGGCCATGGTGGTAATGTAGGCCTTATCCTCCTCGTGGGGCTTGCAGTGGAAGTTGCAGAAACGACAACCCGACTTGCATACATTCGTGATATTCACGTTGCGGTCTATCTGCCACGTTACCACCTGTGGGTCATCAACTGCCGTGCTGCGCAGCGTGTCGGCAACACCTGCAAGGAGTTGCAGGGGCGCGTTGTCGTATAGTTCGTAGGCCTCCTCGCGTGTCAGCGACTCGCGCACCAGAGCCTTTTCCAAGATATTGTCGATCTTGCTCATAACCCTTATCTTGAATTGCGCTTCGAGGGCGCTGTGTTGTTTAGTAGAAGCTTAAATTGTAGCGTGCGACGGTTCATATCCACGCCCTTTACCACAATGCGTACGGGCGAGCCGAGCGTTAGACGCAAACCCGAGCGACGGCCAACGACCTCGTAGTGCTGCTCGTCGAAGTAGAAGAAATCCTCGTCGTCCATATCGCGCATGAAGACCATACCCTCGACATGCGACTCGTTGAGTTCTACGTAGATGCCTCTCTCGGCAAGTCCCGAGACAACACCGTCGAACTCCTCGCCAATATGCTCCTGCATGAACTCCGCCATCTTATACTTTATACTTGCGCGTTCGGCCTCCGAGGCGAGTATCTCGCGCTCCGTAGAGTGCTTTGCCAACATCTCCAACTGCTCCTTATCTCTGCGTTTCTCTCCCGCGAGGTACGACGCCAAGATGCGGTGTACCAGAACGTCGGGATAGCGGCGTATGGGCGATGTGAAGTGCGTATAGTATTGGAAAGCAAGACCATAGTGGCCAATATTGTCGGTCGTATACTGAGCCTTGGCCATGCTTCGCACGGCAAGTGTCGTGATGGCATTTGCCTCGCTGCGACCAGCCACCTCGCCAAGTAGTTTGTTCATCTCGCGGGCTACGGCACGACCCTTCGAGGCTTTGAAATAGTGACCGAAGCGTAGTGCAAAGTCGCGGAAACGACTCAATTTCTCCTCCGAAGGCTCGTCGTGTACACGGTAGATCATAGGGCGTGCCACCTTGCGACCACTCTTCGACACGGCATGTGCGCAGAACTCCGCTACACGGCGATTTGCCAAGAGCATGAACTCCTCGATAAGGATGTTGGCCTCCTTCTGTACCTTGGTATAAACACCAATCGGAAAGCCCTTTTCGTCGAGTCGGAAGCGCACCTCCTCGCGTGCAAAGGCGATAGCACCATGGCTGAAACGCTCCTTGCGGAGATTTTGTGCTATAGCGTTGAGGGTGAGTATCTCCGCAGAGAAGTCTCCTGCCTTACCCTCGATAATCTCCTGGGCCTCCTCGTACGTAAAGCGTCGGTCGGAGTGGATGACCGTGCGGCCGAACCACTCATCGCGAATCTCGCCATCCTCGTTGATTGTAAAAATTGCCGAGAAGCATAACTTATCTTCGTGTGGTCGTAGCGAGCACAGCTCGTTGCAGAGTCTTTCGGGGAGCATAGGCACGGTTCTATCGACCAAGTAGACCGATGTCGCGCGCTCCTTGGCCTCCTCGTCGATTACCGAGCCTGGATGCACGTAGTGCGATACATCGGCGATGTGTACACCAATCTCCCATATGCCATCGCTTAGGCGTGCGATAGATAGCGCGTCGTCGAAATCCTTAGCATCGGCAGGGTCGATGGTAAATGTCGTACGGTCGCGCATATCGCGACGCTGTGCAATCTCGGACTGGCTGATACCCTCGTCGATACGCTCGGCAGCCTGCTCTACCTCTCTCTCGAAGTGGTAGGGTAGGTCGAACTCGGCGAGGATAGCGTGCATCTCGGTATCGTTATCTCCCGCCTTACCCAATCGCTCGATAAGCTCACCCTGGGGCAGACGTTCGCCTTCGGGCCAGTCGATAATGCGAACTGCCACCTTGTCGCCGCTCTCGATGTTAGGATAGAGCTTACGGGGCATGTATATGTCGGTCGATAGACGACGAGTATCGGCTGTGACGAATATCGAATTGGTCGTAACCTCAGCGACACCTACGTATGGTCTGTGGCTACGCTCCAAGATCTCGACAACCGAGCCCTCGAGATCTCCGTTGCGCGATTTGCGTGCTATGACAAGGCGTATGCGGTCGCCATCGAGAGCTCCCAAGGCGTTGTGGCGCGAGATGTAAACATCGCTCTCGAACTCTTCGACATGAACATAGAGAGCTCCAGGCGTAGCACCTACTACGACACCTTCGAAGCTGGGCAGTGCACGGCGTGCCAGGCGATACTTGCTGCGCGACACCTCCTCCACGAAGCCATCTTCGATAAGCTGGCGCACAATGGCGAATGTCATATTGCGGCCATCGCGATCAGCACCTCCCGAGGCTGCGGCGAGGTGTTTAAGCGAAAATTTATTGTCGGGGAACTCACGAAACATATCGACGATAAACGAAGCTCGTTCATCGCGGCTATGTCCCCTCTTATTTCTCTTTTTAGCCATTTTGTTAGCTATCTTTATCAGTGTTAGTTTACTTGTTGAGGATGTGTAGTGCCAGGCGCTGCATCACTCTACGACCCACCTCCAGAGCCTCCTCCGAGGGTAGGAAGGTGGCTGTGTGCGACCCTCCCGAGGCTGCTCCCACGCCAAGACGATAGAAGAGCGAAGGGTAGAGGCGCGTGTAGTAGCCAAAATCCTCGGCCATGGGTATCGGCTGTAGCTCACGTACGGCCACACCCTCGTCAGCAGCAATTATCATAGCCTCGTACGAGAGCATAACATCGTTTACCACGCTGGGATAGCCTCGGTTGATATCCACCTCGACCTGAACGCCATAACGCTCCTCTACTCTGCGGGCGTTGCCGCGTATCAGCGTGTGCAATCTCTCTCTCTCCTCCTCGTCGAAGGTGCGTATCGTGCCCTCGGCCGATACACGGTCGGGGATTACGTTCGTAGCACCATCGGCAATGATACGTCCTACCGATACCACACATTTGGGCGCATTGAGGGCTGTTGTCGAGATGACCATATCGCACATAGCCGTCACGCTGTCGTCGATATCGCCACGACGTGCAGCATGTCCTCCGCGACCCGATACATAGAGGCGTAGCTCGTCGTTGGCGGCCATAAACTCCCCTGGACAGATGCCCACCTCGCCAACCTCCAAGCGTGCATCGACATGCTGGCCAATGACCGCAGCAATGTCGTAGCCCTCGAAGGGTTTCTCCTTAAGTACGAGCGAAGCACCGCCAGGATTAAGCTCCTCGCCAGGCTGGAAGATGCCGAAGAGCGTACCCTCGAAGTCGCGCTCTCGGTTTAGCTCCATGAGAACACCATAGAGCATTGCTGCGTGCATATCGTGACCACAGGCGTGCATCACGCCCTCTCGCTCGGAACGGAAGTCGACGTCGTTTAGCTCCTTGATAGGCAGTGCATCAATATCGGCACGTAGCACCACGCCACGATTCAGGTTGCCACGACGACCCTCGATGCGGGCAAGAACGCCCGTACCAGCAATCGAGCGACATTCGATACCAGCCTCGCTAAGTGCTGCGAGGATGAAACGTTGTGTGTCGTGCTCCTCGAACGAGAGTTCGGGGTGGCGGTGAAGCTCTCTGCGAAAATCTATCATTGTGCTCATCGTTACTCCATTTTACGAGGTTTGTAGTGGCGTGCCATCTGTGCCACGCTGCGTGTGTGTTCTACGGTCGTGCCACAGCAACCTCCAACGATGCTCAATAGTCCGCGCTCGGCGGCTGCGCGTAGCATCTCGGTGTGCTTCTTGGCTGTCTCGCTGTACTTCCCTTTCTTGTCGGGTAGGCCTGCCGAGGGTGAGCAGTACGTGGGGCGTGAGGTGTAGCGAGTGAGTAGTTCGATGTTATCTACGACGCTCTTTACGCCTGCTGAGCAGTTGAAACCTATAGCTAATGGCTCGAAACGCTCTACATCTGCAACATACTTTTCGATGGTGCGACCCGAAAGAAGCAGACCTCCAATCTTAGACAATACGGCCGAGAAGATTATTGGGCGCTCGGGGGCTACCTCGCGGCATACCTCGGCAGCAATCTCAGCGTTACGTACATCCGTAATACTCTCAATAAGGAATATATCCGCACCTTCGCGAGCTAAAGCCTCGATAAGCGTGCGGTATGAGCTGCGAAGCTCCTCTTCGGTGAGGTCTATGGCCAGCGAGATGTTACGTGTCGAAGGACCGATAGAGCCAGCGATGAATACCTCCTTTTCGCTCTTATCAATAGCCTTGCGGGCGATGCTTAGCGATGCTGCGACAACCTCATCAGTCGAGTAGCTCACGCCGCACTCCTTGAGCATCAGCGGGTCAGAGAGGAAGGTGTTGGTGGTGATGATACGCGCACCAGCCTTTATCGAAGCCTCGTACATAGCCTCGACGCGCTCGGTCTCGGTAATCGACAGTGTGTCGGGGCATGTCATGCGCTCTCCACCAACAAGCGTAGTGCCTATGGCAGCATCGGCAACGATGATATGTCTTGAAAGAAGCTCCTTAATACGCTCCGAAATATTACTCATAACTCCTAATTTTTCGTGTGATTAAAACTTAATTATCGCACAACCTCTATTTCGAATATGCGATTCCAATCCTTACCCGTGACATACAGATTGCCACTTTCGGGGTTATAGGCTACACCATTGAGTACTTCAGCCTCGGGGTTGTTCTGTAGACGGTGGCGTAGTTCGGGAAGGTCGATATAACCCAATACCTCGCCTGTCGCAGGGTCGATCTCGACGATAGCTGCCGTGAGGTAGATATTGGCCCAAATGTGACCATTGATCCACTCCAATTCGTTGATGTAGTCGAGAGGCTCGCCATCAAGTGTTACGCAGATAGACTTCTCGGTGGCAAATGTCTCGGGGTTTATGCGACGTATGGTCGATGTGCCATCCGAGAGATAGAGACTCTCACCGTCGTTTGTTAGTCCCCAGCCCTCACCGCGATATTTATGCTTAGCAAGAGGTCTGCCCTCCATGTCGTAGACATAGGCGTTGCCCGAGGTCCAGGTTAGCTGATATATCTTGTCGTTGAGGATGGTGATACCCTCGCCAAACTCTTGCTCGTCGAGCGATGCGAGTATGGTGCGCTCGCCCGTTGCAAGGTCGGTGGTTAGGATGTGCGACTCGCCCTCCTGGCCTGTTCCCTCCCACATTGTGCCGTTGAGGTATTGCAGGCCCTGCGTGTAGCTCAGCGTAGAGTGTGGATACTCGGCTACCACGCGGTAGTCGTATATTTTAGCTATCGTGGTTTGAGCGCTTTCGTAGTTGCTATTTTTCTCGCTTTTGCTGTTCGTATTTCCGCATCCCGAAATAAGGAGGAGGGCTCCGATAAGCATCGCGCTAAATCTCTTAAAACTCATCATCGCGTTTTAGTTATTAAATATTCTGCAAAGATAACCCTTTTTATAGGATTTTTCGTATCTTTACACACATATTTAACGCAACTAATTTGAGAAGGCTATCTATGATAGAGCATAAACAACATAGCACCTCGACAAACGACGATGCACGCGATGTGCGTTACGACCATTTCGACACCATTTGGGCCGAGCAGCAGAGCGCAGGACGTGGTCAGCGAGGACACACGTGGCACAGCCGTGAGGGCGAAAATTTAACCTTCTCGGTGGTACTAAAGCCCCATTTTTTGCCTATCCACGAGCAGTTCCTACTATCCGAGATTGTAGCTCTCGCATTGGTCGAAACGCTCAGACAATATGGCATCGAGTGCCGTATAAAGTGGACCAACGATATCTATGCTGGCGATAAAAAAATCGTGGGTGTGCTCATAGAGCATGCTCTATCGTGTGAGCGTATCGAGCGTACAATTGTGGGTGTCGGTATCAACGTGAATCAAACCTCTTTCCCCGAAGATTTGCCAAATCCGACGTCGATGTTTATCGAGCAGGGATGTAATTTCAACCGCGAGGAGGTGCTGCGTAATTTCCTCGATGCGCTACGTGGTTGGTACGATATTTTGGAGCGTGGCGACAAGGATGGGGTGCAGAGCAGCTACCGTAAGTTGATGTATCGTCTCGACGAGCAGCATACCTACTATTATCCTACGGGTGAGAGCTTTACGGCAACCATTCGCGGTGTGCGCCCCTCGGGTGAATTGTGCTTGGAGCATGCCGATGGCATGGTGCGCGAGTATGCCTTCAAGGAGGTGGAGTTTAAGATCGTTAGGAGCTAAATTGCGACAAATCGCCCCTACGTAACTAAATGAACAACGCCCACCAGCTAAATGGTGGGCGTTGCCTATTTCGTCTTATCGACTACTCGAAATCTATAATTTCAGAGGGTGTTGCAACTGCTTCGTCGCAGCACTCGCAACACTCCGTCTCGACGTTCACATCCTCGCCATGCTGTAGACGGCGCGAAAGAGCGATAATCTCGTTCTCGTGCGCGATGCTCTCGATGTTACGCTGAGTGAGGATGATACTCTCCTCGACCTTACCAAGTTCGGCAAGCAACGACTCGGGGTATCCCTGCTCGATAATCTCCATGGCAAGCTCCTCCTTACGCTCGATAAGAGCCTCCTTCTCGACCTCCAACGCAGCTATCTTTGCGCAGTTATCGGCAATAAGAGCCTTAGTCTCCTCAAGTGTGCCACTCTGCATACTCCATGCACGCTCTCTATCCTCCAATGCCTGTTTGAAGTTCTGCTTCGAAGCCTCCAAAGCCTCCTCCTCGTAGCGAATAGCATCGCGACGCTCACCTGCCTCGATAAGCACAGGCTCGACAAGACGCTTGAAGTAGAGTGCTGTAGCACCGTTGATGCTATGGCGGTAGGCAATCTCATACTGACGTGCGAGGTTCTCTACATCGCGCAAATCGGCCTCGCTACGGATTGTAGCTGCCTTGCTCTCGACAAGCGCGGCATCGCGCTCGGGAGTGCTGATTGTTACGTGGCTCTCGCAAGTGGTGGCAAAGAGCACCACGCCAACCAATAGGGTATATGCTAAAATAGTAAGAAACTTCTTCATGGTTGCGTATTAGTTCTCGTTAAGAATATAGTTACACTCTTCGATAAAAATCTCGTACTCCTCGCCGCCAATCTGTGTGCGGAAAGCCTCCTCGTAGGCCTCCAACTCGGCGCGAGCCTCTACAAACGATGCGTGGCTATCGGCCTCGACTACGCGTGTAGCAAGCTCATAGCTAAGATCATAGGCTGCATTCATAGCACCCTGCTCGTCAATCTTTATTGCCTCCTTGTGTGTGCAAGCAGCAGCAGCGACTGCACACAATGCAATGATAAATAGTCGTTTCATTATATCGTCTTTTCTGATGTTATTCTACATACACTACCAAGCCCTTCAAGTACTCGCCCTCGGGGTGGTAGATGTTGATTGGATGGTCGGCAGGCTGTGTGAGCTGTCCGATGATGCGCACACGACGACCTGCGATAGCAGCAGCCGTAAATATCGTCGTACGGAAGAGGTCGCGGCTTACGGCCTGCGAGCACGAGAAGGTGAAGAGAATACCGCCTGGACGAATCTTCTGCAACGCACGAACGTTGATTTTCTTATAGCCCTGCAATGCGTTGCCCAACACCTTATGGTGTTTAGCAAAAGCGGGAGGATCGAGGATGATAAGGTCGAAATCCTCGTCGATATCCTTAAGATACTCCACGGCGTTGCAAGCGATAGCCTGGTGTGGTGCATCCTCACCGAAGTTAAGCTTCATATTCTCGTCAGCGAGCTTTACGGCACGCTCCGAGAGGTCGATAGAGACCACCTCCGTAGCACCTCCTGCGAGTGCTGCTACCGAGAAACCTCCTGTATAGCAGAATGTGTTGAGTACTCGGCGACCGCGTGAATATTGACGTACTAAGTCGCGGTTTTCGCGCTGGTCGATGAAGAAACCTGTCTTCTGACCCTCCTCCCAATTAACCTTAAACTTAAGACCGTTCTCCAATACGATGTTCTCTTTTTCGGGGTTGCGGCCCCAGAGATAGCCGTCGATAGCTCCGAGCTCAGCCTTGTAGGGTAGAGTCTGCGAACTCTTGTCGTAGATAGCCTCAATAAGCTCGCCGTATGCCTTGCGTATAGCCTCGACAATGGCGTGGCGCGAGTGGTACATACCTACCGAGTGGCACTGTACAACGGCTGTTGAACCATAAATGTCGACTACAAGGCCTGGAAGTAGGTCGCCCTCACCATGTATAAGACGATAGCAGGTTGTCGAGCTGTTACCAACCATGCCGATAGCCTCGCGAAGCTCTTTAGCCTTGGCGATGCGGTTGTCCCACCACTGCTGGTCGATGGCCTCATTGTCGAAGGTCAACACACGCACGGCAATAGAGCCTATTTGGTAGTGTCCACGGGCTATGAAATCTCCCTGCTTGGTTACGACATCCACAATATCGCCCTCGGTCAAAGGTTTGCTACCCTCCGTAATTTTCTCGATAGCTCCCGAGAATACCCATGGGTGGCGTCTTTGGAGCGACTCCTCCTTACCGCGACGTAGCGCAACAATACTTAGCTTCTCTCCCATATCTCTATGTTTTTACTTTTGTCCTCTCTCAATCATAAATCCTACTCCTGAGCTGCTGCAACCCTCTTATGACGGTGGCGATGGCGCTTGCGGTGGGGTTTATGTGTGGTTTTGTTTATCTTTGACTCCTCGGCAGTGTCGATAAACGACATTATGGTAAACTCTCCTCCCGAAGGTTCGTGTTTTTGTAGCTCGTCGAGGATGCGTACACAAACCCATGCATCCGTCGCGGCATACTCCTGCTGCTGCTGCGTGAGGGTCTCGGCCTCCCAGTTGCTCAGACGTTGTGCCTTAGATACGCGCTCGCCAAGTGTGATTGCCGAGAGCTTACGTAGACTCTTCTCCTCGATGCCCCAGCGTTCAGCCTCGTTCTGTAGGTCGATAAAGCCATCAGCCTTGAAATTGCGAAGAGCGTGCAATGCTCGGATATCGCCTGCCACACTTGCTCCAACCTTGAGGATGCGGCGTGACCCCAAAATCTTGAGGATGCGGTTGTCGAGGCGTATATGACATAGACGGAATAGATAGCAACACGTGCGTGTTGAGAGCTGCAAGAGTGATACCTTGTAGCTCACACCAGCTCGGAACGATGGGCGTGTCTCGGTGTCGAAACCGATAACCTCACTTGTGCTAAGGTCACGACATGCTGCCTCGATCTGCTCCTCGCTATCGACAATGACAATAGGTCCGTCAAAGCGGGCAGCAGGTAGCGAGGCTACGGTGTCGTTATCTATTGTTGCTCGAAATGTCATTTTACACTTTTGGTTTTACAAGAGACTCCTCAAAACTCGTTGGAGGAGCGAACCAAGCGCCAAAGTTACTCAATAATTTTGAGTTTCGAGTCGCTTGAAAGAGAAATTTTACTATCACGCACCATTTTATCTACCACGTCGACTATGCACTGCTCCTCGCCGCCTATGGCTGCTATACACTCTTTGACGCTCATCGGAGCGTTGCTCAGTAGCTCTATGATACGTTGTTCGATGGACGAATTGTCGCGTTCACGTTGCTTGCGCTTTAGGCAGATGTCGCATACACCACAGGGCTTAGATGCGCTATCTCCGAAGTAGCGCTCGATAACTTGGCTGCGACACTCCTCGATTTGGAGTGTATAGTGTAGCATATTCTTGTATCGCTCCTCAGCCATAGCGTAGCGATGGCGATAGGTTTCGGGGGCGATATATAGGTCAGAAATAGGCAGACGTTCGCAGTTGAGATGTATCATAGGCGAGTGTACCGCAGGTATATAGCGGATTACATGCATTCGCCACAACATCTTCAAGAGGTCGTGAACACGCTCGCGACTTAGACCCGAGGTGGCGGCAATGTGTAGCTCGTCGATGGAGCGGAAGTGGCTGAACACACCGTTGTACATGCGTAGTATGGTGCGTAGCATAAGATCCATGTCGTTACCTCCAGCATTGAGCTTATAGAGCGAGTCACGGCTGCAAGCAAACATCAATTTTGCAGGGTTGTCACACTCGTCCAAAAGGGTCATGTAGCTATTCTGCTCAAGAATCTTTAGTGCGCTGGTAACCTTGTTGATTGACAAGTGGTTAATGTGGCAATATTCGTAGATGTTGAAGACGAACGAACCACCCTCACCATCGCCTAAAGCAATCTGTAAATAGTTGCATATACTGTCGTAAATCGACTTTATCTCGGCTATTGGCGGGAACTCCGCTTTGAACAACTTTTCGACACGCGATGTGTCATCCTTGGTGGCAAGAAGTACAGCGTAGCTGCGTCGTCCATCACGACCTGCGCGACCAGCCTCCTGGTAGTAGGCCTCCAACGAGTCGCACCTCGCATAGTGTACCACAAAGCGCACATCGCTCTTGTCGATACCCATGCCAAAGGCGTTTGTGGCAACGATGACACGAACACGGCCGTTGCTCCATTCATCTTGTCGCATTGCACGTTCGAGGTTGGGTAGTCCTGCGTGGTAGAACTTTGCGTTTATGCCATCGTTTTGTAGCCTCTCGGCGAGCTCCTCGCACCCCTCGCGAGAGCGCATATAGACGATGCCCGACCCCTCGACATTCTCGATAATGCGGAGTAGCTGTCCATATTTGTCATCAACGATGCGTACGGCATAGGCGAGGTTGGGACGAGCGAAGCTCGAACGTAAAACGTGAGGCTTGCTGAAGCCGAGGTGGCACATGATATCCTCTACGACACGCTCCGTAGCCGAGGCTGTAAGTGCGAGGAATGTGGCATTGGGAGCTTCGCGGCGTATCTCAGCGATACGCAGATAGGAGGGTCGAAAGTCGTAGCCCCACTGCGATATGCAGTGAGCTTCGTCTACGGCAACGAGAGATACGTTCATGCGACGAAGGCGTACCTTAAAGGCATCTGTTGCAAGACGCTCAGGGGCTATGTATAGGAGCTTAACATCGCCATAGGCGCAGTTGTCCAGAGCTATCTCGATGTGTCGGTGATCCATGCCCGAATGTACGGCTACGGCAGGTATGCCGCGTGCTCGCAGTGCATCGACCTGATCTTTCATCAGGGCGATAAGGGGCGTTACGACGATGCATAACCCCTCCATCACCATTGCGGGAATCTGATAGGTGAGCGACTTGCCGCCTCCCGTTGGCATCAGCGCAAGGGTGTCGCGACGAGAGATAACCGACTCGATAATGTCACGCTGCATGGGGCGGAATTTATCGTATCCCCACCACTTTTTTAGCGCCTCATCTATTGTAATAGATGGTCTATTGTCGTTTGTTATTCTCCTATTCACACCACAAAGATATGTAAAATGTTGCGATTAGTGAAAAAGTTATTAACTTTGCGGCGTGATTAAGGCATAATACGCATAAATAGATGAAGATTAAAGAGCAGTACAAAGTTCGTGAAATGGCTGGTGAGCACGTTGTAATCATGCAGGGTAGCTCGTTCAGCGACCTCACACGTATCATCTCTCTCAACGAGAGCGCCCTATATCTGTGGAATGCCCTTGAGGGTAAATCGTTCGATGTAAATATGGTTGCCGACCTTTTGGCCGAGTCCTACGGCATCGATGATGAGGTGGCAATGCGTGATGCACAGCGTTGGCTCGACAAACTCGAGGAGTGCGGTTTGTTGGACGACGTTCGCTAATCTTTATCTCAGAGAATTCCAATCGAGAACAATATGTTGGAGCTAAGAAGAGCCATATTTGCACTATTCTTGGCGGTGGTATATATCACTGCTGCGCTCTTCTCGTCGCTCTCGGTACTCATCTGTGACGGGCATCATAGCCACGTTGAGGAGCTGTGCTCGCATGCCGAGGATTGCCGTTGTGGTGAGCTTGCCTTCGAGCAGGATTGTTGCTGCCACGACCACCCCACGTTGGAAGAGGCTCAGGGCTACTATGCTGTAGATATGCAGCAGCGTAGCGACTCGCGCTATGTGGTGTTGCAGATCCTCAATCTTATCTCGGATGTCATCCCCTCTACCGATCGAGGTCTTGCGGATTGCATCGCTTCGTATCTGCCGCGTAGCGGTGGCGATGAAGCCGAGCCGTTGCGGACGGCATTTATCTCTTCGAGGGCGCTACGTGCCCCTCCCGTTTTGGCCTAAGGTCGAGTACGTAGCGTCGTAGTCGGCCGTGTGGTGTATAAAAGCCACAACACTTTAGCCCAAACTTTACAATCATCATAAAACCCAAAACGGAATAATATTATGAGAAAAATAATCCTTTCACTTATCATCGTGCTGTGCTTGCCATTTGCAGCTATGGCACAGCGTACGCTCACTGGTAAGGTTGTCGATTCGGAGAATGGTCAGCCTCTTATTGGAGCGTCACTATTTTGGAAGAATACCACGGCAGGTGCAACAACATCTGTTGATGGTACGTTCTCTATCAAGCGAGTATCTGGCTTCGAAACACTCGTCGTAGACTATCTTGGCTATGATGTTCAGGAGTTGTTGCTCGAGGATAAGAATCAGAACAACATCACCATCGAGCTCCGCCCTTCAGCGGTAGACATCGACGAGGTGGTTATCGAGGGTCAGCAGCGTGGTAACTACGCTAAGACCTCGGGCATTACGCGCCAGGAGCAGATCTCGTTTGCGGGACTCTGTAAGATGGCTTGCTGCTCGCTTGCCGAGTCGTTTGAGAACTCTGCATCGGTAACTGTAGGTTATAGCGACGCTATCTCGGGTGCCCGTCAGATTAAGATGCTTGGCTTGGCGGGTACTTATACTCAGATCCTCGACGAGAACCGCCCTGTTATGATGGGTGCAGGTGCAGCATACGGTCTTAGCTACACGCCAGGTATGTGGCTCAACTCTATTCAGGTATCTAAGGGTGTGGCTTCGGTAACGGCAGGTCACGAGGCTATCACAGGTCAGATCAACCTCGAGCACCGCAAGCCTACCGACGATGAGCGCTTCTTCCTCAACCTCTATTTCGACTCAGAACTTCGTCCCGAGATCAACGTATCGTCGGCAATTCCATTGACTAAGGATAAGAGCCTCTCGACAGTTATCATGGCACACGGCTCGCTCGATACTGCATCGCACGATATGAACCACGACGGCTTTGTCGATATGCCCAAGGCTAATCAGATTAACGTGGCTAATAAGTGGTTGTGGCAGAATAATGATGGCGTACAGGTGCGTTGGGGCTGGAAGGTTGTAAACGAGAATCGCCTCGGAGGCCAGATGGGTTTCAAGAAGGATATGTTTGACCAGATGATCGAGGATCCATTCAACACGCTTTATGGCTCGGGTATTCACAACCGCAATATCAACGCCTATGCTAAGGCAGGTATTCCTGTGGGCTATGAGCGTACCTTCACGGGAGATCCTGCAGATGCTGTGCAGAACAACATCGCCTTTATCCTCGACTACGATAACTACCTCACAGATTCATATTTCGGTCTCAATACCGTAGATGTTGTCGAGAATTCGTTCCGCTTCAATGCGATGTATGCACACTACTTCACGCAGCGCTCGTCGCTCAATGCAGGTGTGTCTGTTAATGCTCGCTTGATGGACAACGGATATATTCAGCACAATCCTAAGCGCGATGGTAGCGCTTATCACAACCCCATCTGGACAGACGATGCCTACACTGTCGAGCCAGGTGTATATGCAGAGTATACATACAATATCGAGGAGAAGTTCTCATTTGTCCTTGGTCTTCGTGGCGACTACTCGTTGATTGGTGGCGACTACTACATTAAGAACCAGGAGAACAATCGACGTTTCCTCATCACTCCCCGTTCGCATATCCGCTGGAGCATCACTCCTCGCACTACGTTCCGTGCATCGGCAGGTATGGGCTCACGTCGCCAGAACCTCATCACCGATAATATCTGGATGATGGCTACATCGCGCGACATCCGCTTCCTCGATGGCTTCGTAGAGCAGGGTGATGACTTGGAGCAGGCGTTGACCGTGGGTGGTAGCCTTGCGCAGACATTCCCTCTTGCGGGTGACGATCAGGCAACTATCAGTTTTGACTACTTCCGCTCGCAGTTCTTCAACACTATGGTGTTTGACCAGGAGACGGCTGATAACTCTATACTTATATATAATACGCGAGGCACATCGTTCACGGATAACTTCCAGGTGGACTTCAATTGGACACCATTCCGTGGTTTCGACCTTTTCGCTACGTTCCGCTACACTAATGCGAAGCTCGTCTTGAATCGTGGCGATGAGCACTATCTCGTGGAGCGCCCTCTAACATCGCGCTACAAGGGTCTTATCAACATACAGTATGCCGTAAGTCGTTGGGTGTTCGATGCTACAGCACAGCTTAATGGTCCTATGCGTCTGCCTCAGCTCGATGGCGACTTAACCAAGGCTCAGACAGATCCTACGCTTTCGCCGATTTATCCTATGTTCTTCGCGCAGGTGAGCTACAAGATGAGTAACCTCACGCTATACCTAGGTTGCGAGAATATTGCCAACTATGTGCAGGGTCATAATGGTCGCGGCACAGCACCTATCATCATGGAGGGCGCAACGCCATACGATCCAGGATTCAACTCTTCAATGGTATGGGGCCCGCTCATGGGTCGTAAGTTCTACATCGGCTTGCGCCTAAACATTTACTAATACATAGACAATTTTAACGATTAAAATGCTAATAGATTATGAAGAAGATTATCGCATTGTGCCTCGTGGCACTCTTTAGCCTCGGCATCGCAAATGCCCAGGAGCCTAAGAATGAGAAGAAGACAGTAACAACAGAGTTTGTTACCGATATCGACTGCGCAGGTTGCGCTAAGAAGGTGAACAACACCATCCCTTACGAGAAGGGTGTTAAGGATGTAAAGGTTGATGTGGACACAAAGATTGTAACCGTAACTTACGATCCTGCAAAGACTAATGACGAGGCACTCGTTAAGGCTTTTACTAAGATTAAGATTAAGGCTACCCCCAAGAAGTAAATTTCTTGTGATAAGGGGTCATCTTTGACTCTTCAATCAAAATGGCGAATGGAAAATACGTCAAGTATGTCCCATCCGCCATTTCTCATGTCATAGCCAAAACTGACCCCTTCTAACAAGAAATTTCATGTGATAAGGGGTCATGTGGGGCCTCTCAATCATTGCCCCAAATGAGAAATACGTCAAGTATGTCTCATCTAGGGCAATTTCTTTATCGAGGCCACATCTAACCCCTTCTGACAAGAAATTTAATTTCTCGTGATAGTGTCGCATCTGCGGCACTTCAATCAACGCCACCAATGGGACGTACCTCAAGTACTACCCATCGGTGGCTTTTTCATGTCAGCACCACATCTGCACCACTCTGACAAGAAATTGGTTTCTCGTGATAGTGTCGCATCTGCAACTATTCAATCCCCCCTTTCATAATGGAGAGGTCTTAACAGTTCGGCTATTTAGCTCATAACCCTCACAAAATCACACTAGAAGCCTCTTCCCATTCATCCCCAAAAATACTCGATTCATCCCCTAAAATTAACCGTTAATAAAACTTTTGAAATAATTATTGAAAAATTTTAATATAAAAGTTGCATGATTCAAACTTTCGCCGTATCTTTGCAGTGAAGTTTTAAGGTTCATTTAGGTTAGTAGTTTTAGGTTGGAGAGGCAATCGGAGGGTTGTAGCAAAAGATGGTAATCCAAAAATGAGATACCATGTTTTGTTACTAAGACGGCGAGCAGGATGGCTGCCGCGTCGAATACCTTTCGAATGTCTCAATTTTTTTATCCACATACGACCTATCTTTTATGTAGCTACAGCCTTAGTTATCAATTCATAACACATATCTAAGCGGCGTATATTTCATCGTGCAGTTTCGTTCAAAAAGTTTTTGTCGAGATTGAAAGTTGGCGATAGAGTGGTATAATTTGGCAAAAAATTATTAACTTTGCCAAATAGCGGTCAAAATTTAAGACTGCAAAAGGCTTGCAAAGATGAAGCACGGATACACAATAGGCTTTGATGCGCACTATGCCAACACCAACAATACCGATCTGGGAAACTACTCTCGTTCGATGATTGATGCGTTGGCTGCTGCCTCACCGCGCCACTGCTACGTGCGAATGTACGTAAGAAAGCGCCACCCCAATGCTGCCTACGATGCGCTCGACAATCGCGCAAACATCGAGTCGATGGAGCCCGATGGCGGCTTGTGGCGTAAGCTGACGTGGCTATGGCGCACATTCCGTTTGGCAAAGGATGCCGAGAGGGGCGATGTGGCGCTATTTCACGGCCTTGCAGGAGAGCTACCGCTTGGCCTAGCATACCACAACATACGAGGTGTTATAACGCTCCATGATCTCGAATTCCTACACCTTACATCGTTCTACAATCCGCTGAAACGTGCGTGGCTGAAGCTACACACGGCCTATATGCTACACATTGCCGATCGCATTGTTGCAGTTAGCGACTCTGTAAAGCGTGATGCGGTAAAACATCTACACATAGATCCCGATAAGATTGATGTGATATATCGCAGCTGCGATAAGTGCTTCTATAAACCGCTGACAGAGGAGCAGCGCGAGGAGGTGCGTAGTCGTTATGCTTTGCCTAAGCGTTATATGCTCACGGTGGGTACGCAGAGCGAGAGGAAGAACATAAGCCTTATTGTTGAGGCTATGGCCGAGTTGCAGGACAGGGAGTTGCAGCTGGTAATTGTGGGTCGTGGTACGGGAAATAGCGAGCGTATTCGCCATCGTCTGAAGTCATTGGGCCTCGAGGATAGGGTGAAAATACTCTATGGTGTGCCAAGCTCCGATCTTCCAGCTATCTATGCCGAGGCGGAGATCTTCATAAACGCTTCGTTCTACGAGGGCTTTGGACAGAGTATCGTCGAGGCGCTCACTATGGGTGTGCCCACAATCGCCACAAGTGGCTCGAGCCATGAGGAGGCTGGAGGAGCGTTCTCAATCTATGTGTCGCCAACAAATCATCGCGAATTAAAGGAGGCTATCGAGCGTGTGGCGGGCGATAGCGAACTAAGAGAGAGTATGTCGTCGCAGGGTAGGGAGTATGCAACACGTTTTCGTAGCGAGGTAATTGCTTACAACCTAATAAATTGCTATCGACGTATAGGTATAGATCTCAATGAGTAGCTCTTAGTTCGTTGATAAAGTTAAAAGGTTGGTGGAAAAACGGAAAAACGGATTAATGATATATTTGACTGATTATTAAATAGTTATGAATGAAGCGCTTAAAAAACCCCTAAAAAATATGTCTATTTAGACAAAAATGAGTATATTTGAACGCTTAGGTCTGTATGGAATAGAGTACTTTTTTACCAATTTTGGTGCAGGTGGCAGAAAGTAAAGAAACACATATATTAATAATAGATATGAAGAAAGTAACGAAAATCGTGGTTATGGCAAAGCAGGTGCCCGACACTCGTAATGTCGGCAAGGATGCCATGACTCCGGAGGGTACGGTAAACCGTGCCGCTTTAGCAGCAATCTTCAACCCCGAAGATTTGAACGCCTTGGAGATGGCTCTTCAGATGAAGGACCGTGTTGAGGGTGCTCAAGTATATGTTTTGACAATGGGTCCACAGCGCGCTGCCGATGTTATACGTGAGGCAATGTGGCGTGGTGCCGATGGCGGTTATCTGCTATCGGGTAAGGAATTCGCAGGTTCGGATACACTCGCAACATCATATGCTCTATCGTGCGCACTTCGTAAGATCGAGCCAGATATCGTCGTTGCAGGTCGTCAGGCTATCGATGGTGATACTGCACAGGTAGGTCCTCAGGTAGCCCAGAAGCTCGATTTGCCACAGGTGACATACGCCGAGGAGCTCGTGGATATCAACGATACGGAGATTACCATTAAGCGACGCTTGGAGCGTGGCTCCGAGGTGGTTGTATCACCACTTCCCGCAGTGATTACGGTGAATGCTTCGGCTAAGGAGTGTCGTCCACGCAATGCTAAGCGCGTGATGAAATATAAGTATGCTCTTGCAACATCGGAGCTTGCAGTGGCTGCCGATGAGCGTAAGGCATTTATCGAGGAGCGTCCCTACTTGCACATCATTGAGTTCGCCGCAGCGGATGTTAATCCCGATCCCGAGCAGCTTGGCTTGTCGGGTTCGCCTACAAAGGTGAAGAAGATCGAGAATGTCGTATTCCAGGCTAAGGAGGCAAAGAAGCTTACGGCTGACGACAAGGATATCGAGTCTTTGATGCAGGAACTTATCGCGAGCCACACGCTCGGTTAAACCAAGGAGAGTATGAATAACGTATTTGTATATATCGAGATTGAGGAGCAGCAGATTGCTGATGTATCTCTGGAGCTTCTCACCAAGGGCCGTGAGTTGGCCAACACGTTGGGTGTGAAACTTGAGGCTGTAGTTGCAGGTAAGAGTGTTAAGCACCTCGCAGCAGAGCTTGCTAAGTATGGTGCCGACACAGTATGGGTTGCCGAGGATGAGATCTTCGCACCTTTCCGCACTTTGCCCCACACCGCCATTATGGTAGGTCTTATCGAGCAGGAGAAGCCACAGATTGCACTCTTCGGTGCAACTCCCGTAGGTCGCGACTTCGCACCACGTGTATCGTCGGCTCTTCACAGCGGTCTTACGGCTGATTGTACCGAGTTGGTTATCGGTGAGCACAAGGATGCAAAGACAGGTAAGGAGTACGACTCGTTGCTCTATCAGATTCGTCCAGCGTTTGGTGGTAACATCATTGCAACTATCGTGAATCCCGAGTGCCGTCCTCAGATGGCTACCGTTCGCGAGGGTGTGATGCGCAAGGAGGAGCTTGCAACACCTGCAGCGGGTGAGATTCGCGAGATCGAGTGGCAGAAGATGGTCAAGGATACCGACCTTGCAGTGCGTATCGTTGAGCGTCATATCGAGGAGCGTAAGATCAATATCAAGGGTGCTTCGATTATCGTGGCTGGTGGCTACGGTGTAGGCTCGAAGGAGGGCTTTAAGCTCGTTCACGAGTTGGCCGACGTTCTCGGCGGCGAGGTAGGTGCTTCGCGTGCTGCTGTCGATGCAGGCTTTACGGAGCATGAGCGCCAGATTGGTCAGACAGGCGTTACGGTACGTCCTAAGCTCTATATCGCTTGCGGTATCTCGGGACAGATTCAGCATACGGCAGGTATGGATGGCTCGGCGATGATCGTATCTATCAACACCGATCCCGAGGCTCCAATCAACAAGATTGCTGACTATGCTATCACAGGTAGCGTTGAGGAGGTTATCCCCAAAATGATTAAGTATTACAAGCAAAATTCGAAGTAGGAGCTATGGCAAACTTTTTTTTAGATAACAAGGATTTACAGTATCACCTCTCGCATCCTTTGATGCAGAGAATTATCGAGCTTAAGGAGCGTAACTTTGCCGATGCTGCCCACTACGACTATGCTCCTCATAACGTAGAGGATGCACTCGACTCATACCGCCGCGTGTTGGAGATTGTCGGCGAGGTATCGGGTGAGGTTATCGCAGCCAACGCTGAGAGCGTAGACCATGAGGGCCCCCGTGTTGTTAATGACCACGTGGAGTATGCAGCAGGTACCGTACGCAATATCGAGGCGTTGATCGAGGCTGGCCTTAGTGGTATGACTCTTCCCCGTCGTTTCGACGGTTTGAATATGCCCGTAACGTGCTTCGCTATGGCTAACGAGATGGTGGCACGTGGCGATACAGGTTTCGAGAATATCTGGGGCTTGCAGGATTGTGCCGAGACTATCAATGAGTTCGCAACCGAGGAGATTAAGGCTAAGTACTTGCCTCGCGTATCGGCTGGTGAGACCTGTGCTATGGATCTTACCGAGCCAGATGCAGGTTCGGATCTCGGCGCTGTGATGCTCAAGGCTACATGGGACGAGGAGGCTGGAGTATGGCGTTTGAACGGCTGTAAGCGTTTCATTACGAACGGTGATGGCGATATCTCGTTGGTGTTGGCGCGTACCGAGGAGGGCACTAAGGATGCTCGCGGTTTGTCGATGCTTATCTACGACAAGCGCGACGGTGGCGTTAAGGTGCGCCGTATCGAGAATAAGCTCGGTATCAAGGGTTCGCCTACGTGTGAGCTCGTGTTCAACAATGCTCCTGCAGTGCTTGTAGGTGATCGTAAGATGGGTCTTATCAAGTACGTTATGTCGTTGATGAACGCAGCACGTTTGGGTATCGCTGCGCAGTCTACAGGTCTTTGCGAGGCTGCCTACCGCGAGGCGTTGAAGTATGCTGCTGAGCGTGAGCAGTTTGGTAAGTCGATTGATAAGTTTGCGGCTGTTGCCGAGATGCTTAAGAATATGGAGGCCAAGACCTTGGCATCGCGTGCAATGTTGTACGAGACAGCTCGTTTCGTAGATATCTACAAGCAGTTGGCACACATCCAGCAGGAGCGTGGTCTTACTGCTGAGGAGCGTCAGGAGATGAAGTTCTACAACCGCTTGGCTGATGGCTTTACACCTTTGGCAAAGATGTTCTCTTCGGAGTTTGCTAACGAGGTTGCCTACGACTCTATCCAGGTGCATGGTGGCTCGGGTTACATGAAGGACTACGCTTGTGAGCGTTTGTTCCGCGATGCTCGTATCTTGAATATCTACGAGGGTACAACGCAGTTGCAGGTGGTTGCTGCGATCAACCATGTGACTAAGGGAACATACCTTGAGCAGATTATGCGCTACGAGGAGTTGGTACACAACGAGGCTACACGCGCTATGGGCGAGAAGCTCGTGGCATTGCGTGAGCTCTTCGTGAAGGCTACGGAGCGTGTCGAGGCCTTGGATAAGGAGTGCGTAGGATATAAGGATTTGCACTCACGTCGATTGGTTGAGATCGCTGGTTACATTATCTTCTCACACATCTTGTTGCGCCAGGCAAACGAGGTTGAGGATTATGTAGCGCCTGCGAAGATCTTCGTGAAGTATGCTTCAAAGAAGATTGCCGAGGCTTATACAGCAATCTCTGAGTCGGAGACATCTGACGTAGAGTTGTACAAGTAGGCCTTAGTCTACATAAGAGAGTTGGCCCTAGAAGTTTTCAGAACTTTTGGGGCCAATTTTGTTTTACTAAAGTTATTTTATTCCTATATTTGTATTGAAATTCGACCAATCAACCAATTTTAGATTGGAGCAAATAGGATACAAATATGTACCAGCGACA
The DNA here is from genome assembly GCA_045659765.1 of Alistipes sp. GTDB lineage: Bacteria > Bacteroidota > Bacteroidia > Bacteroidales > Rikenellaceae > Alistipes. The sequence continues at coordinate 83,150 of JAZRCN010000018.1, read as the reverse complement.
GATAACGCACCACAATAGAGGAGCTTTTGCATTGATGCTTGACTGTTCGGCCTCGATGGGTGGTATGACAAAGCTCAACAATATAGTGATGAGCAAGGTCGAGGCTGTAGCCTTGGTTAGCAACCTTATTATCGATGAACTTATCGAGCGTGCCACGCGTTATCACGTCGTTCGCGATTACTACGACATCGCCGTAATCGGATATCAGGAGCAGAGTATACGCTCGCTACTTCCCGAGGTGCTGGGCGAAGGTTTTGTCAGTGTTAAGTACCTTGCAAAGTTTGCCCCAGCCTATAAGGTTATACATCTCGACCAGCAACTCGAAAATGGCGGCGTGGTCAGCTCACCATTTAGCTACAGACCATGGATTAATCCCATATCGGCGGGACATACACCAATGTACGAGGCGCTTACTGCTCTTCATGCTATGGTCGAGGAGTGGTGCTCACGCTCGGAGAACTATCATAGCTTTCCTCCTGTAGTCATCAACATAACGGATGGCGAGTGTAACGATGCAAGTGCCGAGGATATGGTCACTATAGCTCAGAGTATCAAGGATACTCATACGGCCGATGGTCATACGCTGTTTATCAACGTGCACCTATCGACGCTCGATGAGCTTACATCCAGTGAGCTCTTTCCTGCTGAGAGCGCCTTCCATACGGAGGATTGTTATCGTCAGATGCTCTTTGATATGTCGAGTAGCATCCCGCAGAACCTCGAACCACTAATCTCGGATATCATACAGCCGCAGGATGTCGGCCCCTACCGAGCGGTAGCCTTCAACGCCTCGCCCATAGAGCTATTCTCGATATTAAACATTGGCTCGGAGAGTATAGGCTTTAGACTATAGTACAAACTCAATGTAGATATTATGGGAATATGCACCATTAATACGTTTCGTACGGCTCTGCAATTCTCCGATCGCTATATATCTTTGCCTAAGGGGATAACGGCTCATCTTCAGAGCCTCACTCGTAGCAAGCATTTTGTGGAGTGTGAGGCGGTAGTGGGATATAGGCCAGCGATGATATATGCTCCGATTAGCGGCGAGGCTATGCGTCTTGCGCTTGTTGCGAATCAAGCTGTGGCGGCTGCACGGGGTGATATTTTGCACTTCGATATTCATCACAACGCTCTGCGTGTCGATATTCCGCAGAGCCTTTGTTGCTCGATTATCGTCGAAGAGCTCCCCGAAGGCTATAAACCTTTGCGTGAGCTTCTCTACTTTTCGCAACGCACTACGCTTATATCAGCCTTGGAGGTATTACGCTCAAAGATGATAAAGTACGATATATCGCACAACAACCTCCATATCGACAATATAGTCGTGGATGAGGCTGGAGCGTGGCACCTACGTCGCCTATACTATGCCACACGTGGTGCAGGTGGCGATGAGGCTGCATTTGACGCTCTGCGTATAGCCATTGCCGACAATGCTATGAGCGACGCTGTAAGTGCTATGCTCGCCAACGAGGAGCTGTCGTCGTACGATGCGCACGCCAATAAGCTGTGCAGTGAGCCTCTTATTGAAAATCGTCGTCGCTTTAGCGATTCGCGCGGCTACGGCTTTATGGATGAGAAGGGTAGTGTGGTTATCGAGCCACGTTACTCATGGGTGGAGCACTTCGCGGAGGGTCGTGCCATGGTGAGAGATAGGGCGCAGCGTGCAGGTATGATCGACCGTAATGGACGTGAGATAATCCCGCTAATATACGACAATGTCATATTCTCGGCCGAGTGCGGTACGGTCTGGGTTGAGCGTGATGAGCTATGGGCCGAGTTCGACTACAATGGCAAACGTATTGGCGAGTGGCGCGACATGCCACCTTTTAGTCTTGAAGATTGATAAATATAAAATATTAGAGGGCCGTCTTTTGAACAGCCCTCTAATATTTATATGGTATCTAACTACTTTGTGCGAAGAACATAGCGAGGCAAGAATGCGTTGCTATCTACGTGAAGAAGCATAGGTTCGATTTGGCGAGTAGCCTTATCGGAGATGGTCGCACAAGGCTCCACGCTCTTAACCTCGACTACCTCGGGACGCCACATCGTAGAATGAACTGCTGTGCCCACAACTGCTGACTTAGCGGGAAGGTAGCTGCTTGTCTCGGCGGTAAGCGAAGCGTAGAGCTCTGCAAGCTCCTCGATAGGACTCTTCTCCTCGGCTGAAGCCTTAGTGTAGCAACGTGCGATACCTCCAGGCGTGTTGTTGCTATCTACCGCGTAGCATAACGCTGTCTGCACATACTCCCACTCGGCAACGTAGAATGTATATGGCTCGGCAATGCTACATTTCTGCCATAGACCCGATGTTAGGCTCCACAACTCAGCGTCGGGATATGCCGTAACACTTGTGCAGTCGTCACCAACCATCGTTGTATAGAGCGTACGTGCGCCATCGAAGTTGTCATACTTAACAACCGTAATAGCCTTACCCTTAGTTGCTGCGGGCTGACCGAAGATCGAGCCTGCCTCCTCATCACCCGAGTAGTAGCCTACAAGCTCGATTGAGGGTGTGATGCTGCCGAGAGTCGTGGTGTGGGCAACGCTCTCGAATGTTATGGTGCGGACAACCTTACCAGTATTGGTGTCGAAGATGCAGAGATAGCCCATATAATCGGTATCGGGTGCAATACCCGAAACGCTCATCTGACAATTACCATTATAGTAGTACTGGTCGAAAACCTCTGCACGTGTTATCGTAGGATTGAAATCACGGCTGCCAGCATAGTAGTAGTCGAAGATCTCCTCCTCGGTAGCCACAACCTCAGCCTCGTTGTACTGCTCAGGAGTGCAAATACCTGGGATATAGTAGAGCGTAGGATCTGATGCCGACACCGATAGGTCGAAACCGTAGGGCGTAGCATTGCGACCGACCATCTCAAATACGCCATCTTCGGGGCTGCCACCAGGCAATGTGCGGAACGTAACCATGCATGCATCCGATGTAATACCGCCATCATAGCCAAAGGCGATGATATAGTAGTCGGTACCAGCTGCTGGTAGGCTGAAGTTGTCGTGAACCACAGGGCCTTTGTCGTTGGCCATGATAGTCATCCAATCGCCCCATTGGTCTACAATCTGGTGCATCATATCCTGCGCACCCGTAACACCATCCCAAGGTGCTACAAGAGCACAATATTTCTCATTATTGTTGCTTGGCTTGATTGTGAACGAAGCCTTCATCTGCTCGATATTCGATACATTAATCTCGAATGTCATATCTGTCTTTGCGGCATCTTCGGTAGTGTAGTAGCCAACAGTCGTATCGGTAATGATAAATAGTCCCTCCTCGTCGAGTAGAAGACCTGCTACGAGGTAGGCATACTCCGTATTGGCATTAAGACCCTTTGCCGATAGCTCCAAGGCACCATTGTATATAAGTGCATCGACAACCTGCTGCTGGGTATATCCCGAGCCTAAAAGGTTGTTGATCTCATCCTGGAAGTACATCGAGAAGAAGTAGTCGTTGCTCCAACCCACCTCGCCATTGGGGTCGGTATACTGGTCGAGCATAGAGCGTGTAACACTGAAGAGGTGCCAGCTCATAGTAGGCTCCTCGGGTGTTACGCTGAATGTCACGCTATTGTTCTGTACCGTAGCAATCACGTCGAAACCAGCCTCGGACTGCTCTACATCGAGCGTGCGGAACTCCACGCGGCATAGATCGCTGCACTGCGCATACTCGTTAGCTGCATCTACGCCAAATACCAAAAGGTAGTACTCCGTGCCTGTTACAAGTCCGGTGAACTCATCCTCGATTATACCCTTATCAACGTACTCTACCATGTACTCCGTAAAGAGTTTACCCTGCTTTGCCGCAGCATCGCTTATATCCTGATAGATTGTTGCGATGAGATACTCATCCTTGATATACTCGTCGGCCGTCTCCTTATCAATTACGAATGTGAAGTACTCGGCCTCGAGATCCGTGGGGATCACGCTAAACTGCATAGTAGTCTTACCTACGGATGAGATATTTGCCTCGAAACTCAACGTGGGCTGCTCGGGTTCGGGCTGTGGAGTGTCGGGCTCACATGCTACCAACGAGAGGGTTAGTGCAGAGAGCAAAAGTGCAAAAAATCGAAATACGTTCATATAATTTTAGGTTTTAGAATTATGCAAACATTATGGTTCAAAGATAGCGATTTTTCGTGGTACAGCAATATGAAACTCATATTTTTAGCAAATTGAGTCGCTGAACGACGTTTAGGTGTTGGATTAGCTTATAGGGATATAAATATTTATTATCGTCAAAATGAAGTCTTTATTGATTTTTTTACTACTTTTGCGTCGTGAGTAAATGGCATTGGCGTAATATATGTACAATATGCATAATGCTCAGATAGAGATACTAAGACTAAAACTAATACTAACCAGAATCCGAGATCTGCGGATAGGGGATTCTAAATATGAACAAAGTTATGAAATCAGACATCGAGATCGCTCGTGAGACGAAACTTAAGAATATTCGTGAGGTAGCAGCTGGCATCGGAGTACCCGATGAGGAGGTATTTAACTACGGTAAGTACATTGCTAAGATTCCTTACAAGCTTATCGACGAGAAGCGCGTGGCTAAGAACCATCTTATCCTCGTTACGGCTATCACAGCAACAAAGGCTGGCGTAGGTAAGACTACGGTGAGCATAGGCCTTGGTATGGGTCTTAACCACATTGGCAAGAAGGCTATTATCGCCTTGCGCGAGCCCTCGCTCGGTCCCTGCTTCGGTATGAAGGGTGGTGCTACGGGTGGCGGTTATGCTCAGGTATTGCCCTCGGAGGATATTAACCTCCACTTTACGGGAGACTTCCATGCTATCACCTCGGCGAACAACCTTATTGCTGCGCTGTTGGATAATTACCTCTATCACAACCGCTCGACACAGGTTGGTCTAAAGAAGGTTATGTGGCGTCGTGTACTCGACATGAACGACCGCTCGTTGCGTAACATTGTATCGGGTCTTGGAGGCTCGGCAAATGGTATCCCCACAGAGACAGGCTTCGACATTACGCCTGCATCGGAGATTATGGCGATCCTCTGTCTAGCACGTAATATCGACGACCTCTACGCTCGTATCGGCCGCATCGTACTCGGTGTGCGCTACGACGATACCCCATTCACGGTTGATGACCTTGGTGTTACGGGTGCTGTGGTGGCGCTTTTAAAGGATGCTATCAACCCCAACCTCGTACAGACTACGGAGCACAACCCCGTAATTATTCACGGTGGTCCTTTTGCCAATATCGCACACGGCTGTAACTCGGTTATCGCTACACGTATGGCTATGACCTTGGCCGACTATACAGTTACAGAGGCTGGTTTCGGTGCAGACCTCGGTGCCGAGAAGTTCCTCGATATCAAGTGCCGTCAGGCAGGTCTCAAGCCCGACCTTACGGTGTTGGTAGCTTCAACCCTCGCTCTTAAGATGCACGGTGGTGTGCCCGAGGCAGAGATTAAGTTGCCCAATGCTGCGGGCTTGAAGCAGGGCTTCGCGAACCTCGATCGCCATGTGGCTAACCTCCGTAAGTTCGGCCAGACCGTATTGGTATGCTTCAACCGCTTTGCAAGCGATACCGACGATGAGATCGCAATGGTTATGGAGCACTGCGAGCAGTTGGGCGTGCGCTGTGTTATTAACAATGCCTATGCCGAGGGTGGTGCTGGTGCTGCAGATTTGGCACGTGCTGCCGTGGAGCTTATCGAGAGCCAGCCATCTGCGCCTATCAACTACGCATACGACCTCGAGGATAGCCTCAAGGAGAAGATTACTAAGGTGGCGAAGAATATCTACGGTGCAGGATCGGTTGTCTTTGGTCCACGTGCGCAGAAGGAGATTGCTCTATTGGAGAAGTGGGGTATGGGTAACTTGCCTATATGTATTGCCAAGACGCAGTTCTCGTTCAGTGCCGATGCTAAGCGCTATGGTAGCGTCGAGGGCTTCGAGATCAACATCAAGGATATCGAGCTCAACGCTGGTAGTGGCTTCGTAGTGGCTTTGGCAGGCGATATTATGCGTATGCCAGGTCTTAGCAAGACTCCACAGGCGGGCAATATCCGCCTCGCTGAGGATGGCAATGTAGAGGGCATCGTATAATCAGGTAAATCAACATACTGTATGAAATGAAACTGTCGAATAAGGCTACTTTGTCGTTATGCTTGTCCTCAAAATGCTCATTTACGCTTAAGTAAACTGCGCTTTTTCGGGCTTCGCAGACCTAAAATCAGCTCTTGTCATACAACTTCTATACAAAATGAGTGTGCCCACAAACTTGGTGGGCACACTCATTCATTTTTGGCTTGAGCTTTAAGTGAATTGTGGAATCTCTCCTAAAGCCTGCCATATTGTATACATATATTAGAACTTCACGCCGACTTCGATATATCCTGCGTTGTTACCTGCGCTGAAATTTACCTCGCCATCGGTGTTTATCCACTTCAAGCTCTGCGATGCCAAACCGAGGCTCACGTTGAAATTACCTATTGTTACACCTGCACCGAACTTGCAGAAAAGTCCTCCCTTGATCTTGCCGTAGCCACCCTTGCTAAAGTTCGAGCCTACGACAAAGTTGTGGCCGATACCCAATCCGATGTATGGTGCAACAAGGCGACTTACGGGGAAATAACCCTTCACGGTGGCATATAGTGGAATGGATGTCGTACCCCAGGTGTCGGGCGAGGGTGCCGAGGATAGATGTACGAGATTACACTCGCCATAGGCATACTGCACGCCTGTACCTACACCCGCAAATAGAAACTTGTTGAAACGCGCACCATAGACGACATCAACATAGGGGCGAGCCAAATTGGTCTTTATCTTGCCGTAGTTTTTGGTATTGAGCTTGCCACCAGCGATGTAACCCACGTTTATATCGACCTGATGATTAAGCTTGTTGTGTTGCTTATCAGCTCCATGTAGCTCCTCGTCGTAGCCACCTGCAGGCATTGCTGCGAATGTCGACACCGAGGCAAATATAGCTACGCACAGTGCAATTATAGATCTCTTCATACTCTCTATGATATTATTTCTTGGGTAAAGATACAAAAAAAATAGAAATATCGACCCTCGCTCACCGAATTTACGCCCCTTTCACCATAGAAGTTGCATAATCGGTCGGCCGTGTTACGCCTATATCTGTTTACGCATACGTGCAACGGGGATGTCCAACATCTCGCGATACTTAGCCACCGTGCGTCGCGCTATGCGGTAGCCCTTGTCGTTGAGAATATCCATAAGGTTCTCGTCCGTCAATGGACGGCGCTTATCCTCGGTGTCGATACAGTCCTGTAGTATCTTTTTTATCTCGTGGCTCGATACCTCCTCGCCAGAGGATGTCTGCATACCCTCCGAGAAGAGTGACTTAAGTAGAATGATGCCGAACGAGGTCTGTATATACTTGCTATTCACCACGCGCGAGATGGTCGAAACGTCCAATCCCGTGCGGTCGGCAACATCCTTGAGAATCATGGGGCGTAGCTTGCTCTTGTCGCCATCCACGAAGTATTCGCGCTGCAACTCCAATATTGTCTGCATCGTGCGCATCAGCGTATCCTGACGCTGCTTGATAGCCGATATAAACCACTTTGCCGAGTCTATCTTGCTCTTAACGAACTGCAATGCCTCCTTATCCTTCGCCTTCACCGTGCCGTCGGGTGCTACCATGTCGCGCATCATATCGCGATAACGGCGCGAGATACGCACCTCGGGGATACCTGCCGAGTTGAGCGATAGGCTCATTGCACCCTCGCTATTGTCGAGTAGGAAGTCGGGAACGATGTATGGCGCAGTGTCGATACCTCCATCAGTGTAGAGGTTGCCAGGCTTGGGCGAGAGGCTGCGGATATGCTCTATCGCATCACGAAACTCACCCTCCGATACTGCAAGACGCTGTATAAGACGCTCGTAGTGCTTCTTGGCAAAGGCCTCGAAGTGCGAATTAACGATCTTAGCCGCAAGACGCTTCGTAGGCGTGTCGAGCCTCTGGCGTGCCAGCTGTAGTTGTAGACACTCTTGGAGTGTGCGTGCTCCGATGCCTGCGGGCTCGAGCTCCTGCACAAGGGCCAAGATGCGCTCGATCTCCTCGACGCTTACCTCCATGCCGCGTGTGAAGGCCAGGTCGTCGGATAGCGATACGAGGTCGCGACGTAGGTAGCCGTCATCGTCTATGCTGCCGACGATATATGCCGCTACGACCATCTCCTCGCTACTAAGTTGGCGGAAGCGTAACTGCTCGATGAGCGATTCGCCTAATGAACGACCCTCGGTGATGTATACAGGACGCTGCTTGTCGTCCTTCGAGAAGTTGTTTGCACGAGCCTTATACGAGGGTGTATCATCCTCCTTGCCAATATACTCTTCTACCGAGATCTTCTCAGGAAGCTCTATGCCATCGTTCTGCTCCTCGCTCTTTGCGTCGCTATCCTCCTCCAAGACGATGTTATCCTCAATCTCACGCTTGATGCGCTCTTCGAGCTGCATTGTGGGCAGTTCGAGGAGCTTAATCATCTGTATCTGTTGCGGCGAGATCTTGGTCTGCAGCGCAATGGTCTGTTGGAGTCGGTTTGCCATAGTCTATAACATTAAAAAAAACGAACAGTCGGCCATGGGCCGGCCGTTCGTATGGCGAGTGGCTATCTCCCTAATCTTAGAACTCTGCGTTCTTAGGAGTACGGGGGAATGGAATCACATCGCGGATGTTGCCCATACCCGTAACGAAGAGGAGTAGACGCTCGAAGCCAAGGCCGAAGCCCGCGTGAGGTGCCGAACCCCAGCGACGTGTGTCGAGGTACCACCAAAGCTCCTTACGGCTCATGCCCAGCTCATCTACTCTTGCACAAAGCTTGCCAAAGTCTGCCTCACGCTCCGAACCACCGATAATTTCACCAATTTGAGGGAAGAGAACGTCCATAGCACGTACGGTCTTGCCGTCGTCGTTAAGCTTCATGTAGAAGGCCTTGATCTCCTTAGGATAGTTGATAAGGATAACGGGACGCTTGAAGTGCTCCTCAACGAGGTAGCGCTCATGCTCCGACTGAAGGTCGCAACCCCACTCGCAGGGGTACTCGAACTTCTTGCCCGAAGCCTTCAAAATCTCGATACCCTCAGTATAGTTCAAACGTACGAAGTCGTTGTCGAGAACAAACTGCAAACGCTCTAAAAGACCGTTGTCCCACATCTTGTTCATGAACTCGAGATCCTCGCGGCAGTTCTCCATAGCGTAGCGAATAAGGTACTTGAGGAAGTCCTCAGCCAAATCCATGTCGTCCTGCAACTCGTAGAAGGCCATCTCGGGCTCGATCATCCAGAACTCGGCCAAGTGGCGAGGCGTGTTAGAGTTCTCAGCACGGAAAGTAGGACCAAATGTGTAGATCTGACCCAATGCCAATGCGCCGAGCTCACCCTCCAACTGACCAGATACGGTAAGGCTACAAGGCTTGCCGAAGAAGTCCTGAGAGTAATCTACTGCGCCCTCCTCAGTGCGTGGAGGATTCTGAATATCGAGAGTTGTTACGTTGAACATAGCACCTGCACCCTCGCAGTCCGAAGCTGTGATGAGTGGAGTGTGGAGGTAGTAGAAACCCTTATCGTTGAAATACTTGTGGATAGCGAATGCCATAGCGTGGCGAATACGCAACACAGCACCAAAGGTGTTGGTACGTGGACGAAGGTAGGCGATGTCGCGCAAGAACTCCAATGAGTGACCCTTCTTCTGCAAGGGGTAAGTCTCGGGATCTGCCGTGCCGTAAACCTCGATGCTTGTAGCCTGCACCTCGACACCCTGACCTGCACCGAGCGACTGTACGAGCTTACCATCAACACGCAAGCAAGCACCTGTTGTTACGCTCTTAAGCTCTGCCTCGTCGATCTGCTGAAGATCTACCACAATCTGAATGTTAGCTACGCAAGAACCGTCGTTGAGAGCGATGAATGCAACATTCTTGTTGCCACGCTTTGTACGTACCCAGCCCTTTACCGTAACCTCTCTGCCGTCGCCCTCCATACGGAGCATTTCGGCGATTCTAATTAGTTTCATGACTCTGTATATTTTATATTATCTTTTGTTCTCGGTCTTCGTTGAAGATATAATCACGCAAAGTTACTAATTTTTTTGCTTTCCGATTGCACTTGCTACACTTTTTTGTACCTTTGTCTGAAATATTGCGACTAAAACCATGCAAAGATTTACGATTATAGGGTTTTTTACACTAATCATAGCCTCGCTACTCGCACCTGAGGTATTGGCGCAGGCGCGTATCACACGTTCGGAGTTCGTTTGTTACGACAAGCGTGACGATGCTCGACGCGACATACGCTCGGGTATCGACAAGCATATCGTATTGAACCCTACGCTACAGTTTAGTAGCGAGGAGGGTACAGTGCGTAATGTCTATGAGCAGACTATCGAGGTTCCTGCAGCGTGGAACGACTACAATGCCTATATGCACATCGAGAATATCGGTGAGGACTACACCATTTTTATCAATGGAAAACAGATCACGCAGGCTATAGATCGCTTTACGCCGACCGACCTCTACATATCGCCCTATCTCGATCAAGGCGAGAATACCATGGCTATTGTAACCGTTGCCGAGCCCTATATGTCGCGCCTCGATGAGGGTTTGCAACAAGCAGAGCGTGAGAAGTTTACGAATTGTTATATCTTTGCTCAGCGTCGCTTGGCTATCTACGACTTTAGTGTGCGTATGCTCCCCGATTCGCTCAGCCGTTTCGCGCAGCTACACCTCGACGTCATTGCTGATAACTCGTTCTCGACCGACGAAACGATAGATATAGGCTACGATATCTATGCGCCAGATGGAAAACTAATGGAGTATAGCGTAAACGACCTCGCTTTGGCTGGCCATTCGCGCGATACGCTCCGTTTCCGCCCCTATATCTATCACTCTAACCCCAACCGCTGGTCGGCAGAGAATCCCAAGCTCTACGATGTGATGCTCTATGTTAAGCGTAGCGGTATGCTTTGGGAGTATATTCCGCTGAGTGTAGGTTTTGCGGAGTATGGCTACACGGCCGATGGCGACATAACGCTCTTTGGCAAGGCGTTGAAACTGAATAAGAAGGAGTATAATGCCGCCGCAGATCGTGCAACGACGGAGAGTGAAATAAAGGCACTCAAAAAAACGGGTATTAACACGCTATGCCCCAACTATCCACAGCCACAGTGGTTCTACGACATCTGCGACCACGTGGGAATGTATGTGATCGATTGCGCAGCAATATCCTCACCCTCGACGGGCGATAATCGTAGCGTGGGTGGCACGCCGTCAAATGCTCCAGAGCTTACGGAGGAGTATTTGCAGCGTGTTGAGGCAATGTACGAGCGAGCACATAACCACGTATGTATCATCGCATTCTCGCTGGGCAACGCAGGCTCGGGAAATGGCTACAATATGTATAAGGCCTATGAACTGCTCAAAGCAAAGGGCGATAGCCGTGCAATTATCTATGCGGGAGCCGACGGTGAGTGGAATAGCGATTTATAGTATTGCCGTATGAATATCGAACTTGTAGTTGTCGGTAAGACCGACATGAAGGAGGTTGAGGCTCTGATCTCGATGTATAGCAAAAGGCTGAATCACTACGTGCGCTTTGCCATTACGACCATTGCCGATGTGCGCAACACGAAGAAGCTCTCCGAGGGTGAGCAGAAGCGTATGGAGGGCGAGGCGATACTTCGTCTGATAAATGATAGTGATCATGTGGTATTGCTCGACGAGCGTGGTCAGGAGCTGCGCTCCATAGAGTTTGCTGACCTTGTGCAGCGTCGTATGTCGGCAGGTACAAAACGTATGTTGTTCATTATTGGTGGCCCTTATGGCTTCTCGGAGGCGGTATATCAGCGAGCAAATTCGATGTTGTCGCTGTCGCGCATGACCTTCTCGCACCAAATAGTGAGAGCAATATTCACGGAGCAGCTATACCGAGCCTTCACAATTCTCAAGAACGAGCCCTATCACCACGAGTAGATAGATCGTGAGCAGGTGCCGCGAATATCTCGGCCGTGGAATAGAAAAACTACCCCCAGAAGTTTAAAACCTTTGGGGGTAGTTCTTTTAGTCGTAGTCAGCTACGCTTTAGACTGTAGCGTCGTATGGCCTATCTATTGTACATCTCCTCGTAGTACTTCTCATACTCACCCGAGGTGATGTTGTCCATCCATGCCTGGTTGTCCAAGTACCAACGTACGGTCTTCTCGATGCCCTCCTCGAACTGCAAAGATGGCTCCCAACCGAGCTCGCGCTGTAGCTTTGTAGAGTCGATAGCGTAGCGAGCATCGTGACCCAAACGGTCTGTAACATAGGTGATAAGCTCCAGAGAGTGACCCTCGGGATTGCCCAAAATGCGGTCTACGGTCTTGATCATCACCTTGATAAGGTCGATGTTCTTCCACTCGTTGAAACCTCCGATGTTATAGGTCTCGGCAATCTTGCCCTGGTGGAAGATAAGGTCGATGGCACGTGCATGATCCTCGACATACAACCAATCGCGTACGTTCTCGCCTTTACCATATACGGGTAGTGGCTTACGGTGGCGGATATTGTTGATAAACAGTGGAATAAGCTTCTCGGGAAACTGATATGGGCCATAGTTGTTCGAGCAGTTCGTAACGATCGTCGGCATGCCATAGGTGTCGTGGTATGCGCGTACGAAGTGGTCGCTCGAAGCCTTAGCTGCCGAGTAGGGTGAGTGTGGGTTATACTTCGTAGTCTCGTAGAAGAAGTCGTCGCCGTATGCCTTGTGACCCTCCGACGATGCTACGGTCTTAAACGGTGGCTCGATACCCTCGGGGTGGTTCATCGACAAAGCACCGTATACCTCATCCGTAGAGATGTGGTAGAAGCGCTTACCCTCGTATTCCTCGGGCAACGACTCCCAATAGAGCTTCGCAGCCTGAAGTAGCGACAATGTACCCATCACGTTGGTACGTGCAAAGGTGAAGGGATCCTTGATAGAACGGTCTACGTGGCTCTCGGCTGCAAGGTGGATGATGCCATCGATCTTCTCATCCTGCATAAGTTGGTAGAAAGCCTCAAAGTCGCAGATATCCATCTTCACGAACTTGTAGTTAGGCTTACCCTCTATGTCCTTAAGGTTTGCGAGGTTACCCGCGTAGGTGAGCTTGTCGAGGTTGATGATATTGTACTCGGGGTACTTATTTACAAAGAGGCGCACTACGTGGCTACCGATAAAGCCAGCACCGCCTGTGATTACTATATTTTTCATTAAGCTATTCGTTTTTAAGTTTGTTAAGGCAGCGCGCTACGGCCTCGCTCCAGTATGGAACTACGGTGCCGAACGTGCGCTTCATCTTGCTCTTATCCAGAACGGAGTAGGCTGGACGCACCACTTTGCTCGGAAACTCCGAGCTGCGGCAGGGGCTGATGCAGCAACCATCGTGGCCCGCCTGGCGCGCAATCTCCTTAGCGAAGTCGTACCAGCTACACACACCCTCGTTCGAGAAATGGTAGATGCCATCGCTGCCTGCGGCCTTATCGCCCTCGACGATGTCGAAAATGGAGGCAGCAAGGTCGGCAGCATAGGTTGGCGTACCCACCTGGTCGTAGACTACATTGAGCGAGGGACGCTCGGCCGTAAGACGCAACATAGTCTTAAGGAAGTTGTTGCCATAGATGGAGTAGAGCCACGCCGTACGGATGATGATGTGGCGACAACCTGTGCGTAGTATCGCCTCCTCGCCGTGGAGCTTCGTGAGGCCATATACACCCGTAGGTGCTGTGGCGAGCTCCTCGTTGCAAGGCGTATTCTGAACATTGCCACCAAAGACATAGTCCGTAGAGATGTGAACAAGCACCGCATCGTTGGCCTTGGCAGCTATGGCGAGGTTCTCGACAGCCGTAGCGTTGAGTAGCTCGGCAGTGTCGTAGTCATCCTCGGCCTTATCTACGTTGGTGTAGGCTGCGCAATTAACGATGTAGTTGATATGGTGCTCCTTGATGAATCGCTCTACCGCCGTGCGGTCGGTGATGTCGAGCTCCGCAACGTCGGTATAGATATAGTTGTTCGACGAGGTGGCACCAAGCAATCGCATCTCATTGCCAAGCTGACCGTTTGCGCCCGTGATGAGAATGTTATGCATAGTACTCCTCCCCATATTTAAATACCTCCTCAAGGTCGGCAAGAGGTCTGTTCTTCTTATCCTTATCCGAGAGGATTACACTCTCGGGGTCGATACCCCAGTCGATACCAATCTCGGCATCGTCCCACGCCACGGAGCCTTCGCTCTCGGGGTGGTAGAGGTTGTCGCACTTGTACTGGAAGATAGCCTCGTCGCTGAGTACAACAAAGCCGTGTGCCATACCACGAGGCAGGAAGAACTGACGGTGGTTATCCTCCGTGAGCTCCACGGCTACGTACTTGCCATACGTGGGGCTTCCCTTGCGGATATCTACCGCTACGTCCAACACGCGACCCTTGACCACGCGTACAAGCTTGCTCTGGGCGTAGGGTGGCTTCTGGAAGTGTAGACCTCGTAGCACACCACGCTTCGACTTACTCTCGTTGTCCTGCACGAAGCGGGTGTTTACGCCCACCTCGTTTAGGAAACGCTCCTCGTTGAAGCTCTCGAAGAAGTAGCCGCGCTCGTCACCATAGATCGTAGGCTCGATGATTACGACACCCTCGATTGCGGTTTTGATAACTGCCATACGCTACTTACGTTTTACAAGGTTAATCATATACTGTCCGTAGCTGTTCTTCTTCATAGGCTCAGCCAAGCGTAGCATATCCTCATCCGTAATCCAGCCCTTGCGCCATGCAATCTCCTCGAGGCACGCTACCTGCACACCCTGACGCGTCTCGATGACCTCGACGAAGCGCGAGGCATCGAACAACGACTCCTGGGTACCTGTGTCGAGCCATGCGAAGCCGCGGCCGAGAACCTGAAGCTTGAGCTCGCCGTCGCGACGGAACCAATCATTAACGGTGGTAATCTCGAGCTCGCCGCGTGCCGAAGGCTTGATACTCTTGGCAACCTCGACAACCTTGTTGGGGTAGAAATAGAGGCCGACAACGGCATAGTTAGACTTAGGCTGTGCGGGTTTCTCCTCGATGCTTAGCACGTTACCCTCGGCGTCAATCTCGGCAACACCGAAACGCTCGGGATCCTGCACCTGATAGCCGAATACGGTAGCCTTCTTATCCTTCTCGGCAGTCTCGACGGCCTTTTGCAGCATGCCTGTAAAGCCCTGACCGTAGAAGATGTTGTCGCCAAGCACAAGACACGCCGAGTCGTCGCCGATGAACTCCTCGCCGATGATGAATGCCTGAGCAAGACCATCGGGAGAGGGCTGCTCGGCATACTCGAAGTGTACACCATAATCCGAGCCATCGCCCAACAAGCGACGGAATCCAGGAAGGTCGTGAGGCGTCGAGATGATGAGAATATCTCGAATACCTGCGAGCATGAGAGTAGAGATAGGATAATAAACCATCGGTTTATCGTAAATTGGAAGGAGTTGCTTGCTAACTCCCTTGGTGATAGGATACAAACGTGTACCACTACCGCCAGCTAAAACGATACCTTTCATCGTATTTATGTAGTTTTTAGGTTATTTTCTGTGAAAATCAAATAGTGTCAATATTGTAAGTTAATAATGCTTGTCGTATGTGTCGTTTATATTTACCCCTTCTGAGTATGATTTCTAACATATATTATGTTGTTCATAACTTTGAAATAGGGCATCCAAAGCACCTCAAGTGGAGCATACTTAAGAAATCTCATGCTGCGACGTAGAATTCGACTACCTCGTTCGAACTTCGATTCAGGCCCTATATTATAGGTAATGGCCTGACCAAAATTGCCGCCAATCAAGATCTCAGATAGCAACACCTCGCCATATTGTTTGTTGGGTGCCACAATGTGAAACTTCTCCTCCAGGCCGAATAACTTGTGCAGTACGTATATACAAGCTCCTGCAAATCCCAACAAGTTTAGTCGTCGATATATACCTATTGTTTCCGCCTGCTCTGTCACTGAGAAGCCTTGCTTTAGGACATAGTAAAAATCCATCATCTGGCGTAGTCCTATACCCTCGTAGAAGAAGTGTCTATATATGTGGTGCAGAATGAAAACTCGATTGAAAGCTAACATCGGCACATGGATCGTATTGCCATCAATACTTACACAATGCTCGAATTGCGAAGAGGATTCCTTGTGAACCCACGATTGCAATCTTCGGTTTGCAAATGGATTAGACATATACGATGGCGTGAAATGGGTCTCAATCTCTACACCATTGACACGAAGACCATCTATATGGTGATAGACCTCATGTGACGACGTACATCTCTTCTGAATAAACGAAACTATATCTGCTCTTCGTCCATCAACCCATACGTCAATATCTCCAGAGGTACGCAACTCGGGATGAGGATATAGTTGAGCTATGCCTTGTCCTTTGAGTATGGAGCATCGATGACCATTTGTCTGAAATAGAGTATCAATCTGCGCTGCGACACTATTCAGATGGCTATTTCGTTGCTTAATCCTCTCGGTTGCGACGAGCCACTTCAGCACAATCTCTCTTGGTGGACGTTTCTCGGCGGGAAGAGCCTCGATTGCTCGAGATAGTACGCCAATAATGGCCTGCTTGCGGGCCATGTCGTATAGCTTGCCCCACTCCGCAGCGCTCAATGTTGGAAAATCCTCGCACGACTCTCCAAGGCTGATGCGAATTAGCTGAAAAAATATGCGTGTTATAGGCTGCATACTACGACTCCAAGATGTGGTTATCCTCTTTTAGTGCTCGTCTATTAAATACTCGTCTCTCCTTGTCGAAGAGCCAACCATATTTATTGAAATATTTAATGGTACTCTGAATAGATATCTTTAGAAGCAGTTTGCTTGTCTTATGCTCTGCTCTGTGAGCGTGAATAATCGTTACGTTAGGATAGAACACCGTCTTGCTAACACGGTGGATACGTCTGATAAGATCCGTATCTTCAAAATACATGAAAAATCTATCATCGAAACCTCCCACTTGCTGCAGTGTCGCATTTCTCAGGAACATAAAGCATCCCGATAGGCTTGGGCAATTCCATATCTTATCGTAGCCCATGAAGTGCATCTCAAACTTTTTGTTGCGACCCTCGCTCCACGACTTTGGCAAGAGTCGTCTTGCGAAAATATCAAATGGCGTAGGGAGCAGTTTACACAGTCGCTGGATAGAGCCGTCGGGATAGGTGATATGTGGCATAACAGAGCCAGCCTCGGAGTGTCTATCCATGAAACTTGCTAATGCCTCGATTGCGCCCTCCTGGAAGATGATATCTGGATTGAGGATCACATGGTATGTGGCACCAAGCTCCAAAGACCTCTCTATTGCGATGTTGTGTGCTGCGCCGTATCCGACATTTCCCTGACCGTAGATATAGACCAATTTTGTTGAGCCAAAGCTGTTGACAACGGCCTGAAGGGCATCTGTTGGAGAGTTATCTACAATAAATATTGTGCTAATCGAGCTATTGATCGAGCATTTTATAATCTGCGATAACTCAACTACATTTGTCTTAAAAGCAACGATTGAGGCTGTAATCATGTCTAATAATGTTAATGATAGGTTTGGGTGAGCTACAACTCTTAGTGACGCCTAAATCAAACTCGTTATTAAGTTGTAAGTATTCGTATTAGTCGCGCTAAATATGAGTGTGTATAGCCTGATTTGTTTTTAGAGTGTCGAAGGCAACCCGAAATAAAGCATTAGGCGGTGATTACCTTCTCCCACTTTTGACTCTCTTGCGAATACTTCTTTACGACCTTTGCGGGCGAGCCAACAGCAATCGTGTTACTTGGAATACTCTTATTAACAACGCTATGTGCTCCGATAACACATCCGCTACCAATCTCCACGCCAGGCATCACAATAACGCCTTCGCCAATCCAGGTATTTTCGCCAATCTTGACAGGAGCAATCATATATGGTCTATCCTTGGGTGGAATTAGCGGAGAGGTGTCATTGTCGCCGCCGCCATAGAAGCCATGAGAATTATCCGATATGTAGACGTGGCTTGCCATCAGCACGTTATCTCCAATCTGCACGCTATCCATGGCTGAGATGTGGACATAATCATTCACCTGCACGTTCTTGCCGAATACAATCTTTTTTCGCTTCTGTCCATCTGGAGCAAAGGCCTCGAAACGACAACCGACACCCGTTGTGAGCGAATATCCAAAATCGATATATTTACGACCTCTAAGATCAATGGGCAGACGAAAAAGACGTGCTTTGCGGCAGATCAATTTCGTGACGAATAGATAGATTGCCAATCGCACTTTATGCAATAGTGAATAATCATTCCTCATAGGATTATGACTTTAGAGAGTTGATATACGTAAATATATTATACAATGGCTTGAATATTAGCTTGAAAAGACCATAAGGCAACGAACAGAATGGGGCAAATAGACCAGATGAGAATTTGCGAACATCCTCTGAGTTGACCAATTTATAATATTTCTGCTTGATATCCTCGTCAATATCCACCACTACAAGTCTTGCTGAAATCTTAAATCGAATGCTCGATAGCCATGTAGATATGCTTGATAGCAACTGCTTATTATCCGTATTTCGGGCGATGTCAATAATATGATTTAAGATATAAACCCAAGAGTCATATCTCTTGATAATGCTATTTGCAGAAACACTCGTCGTGATCGAACCACCTCGGATATAGTAGTGATAGGTGTAATCGGGTATCATTGCTACACACTTGGCGTGTTTTGCAACATCGAACATCCAAATCGTATCCTCGTGGATTAAACCCTGAACAAAACTGAGATTATTGCTTGTGATAAAACTCTTCTTATAGAGCTTATTACCAGCAGATATGTGAATCTGTCCGTTGAAACAACCAATTAGGATATCAGACTCGTGTAGATAGTAGGCTGACTTTGTGATGTTAAAGATGTTTCGACTTCCGATAATCTGGAAGTTGGCATCACTAAAGTCCGCATCGTGTTGTTGAATGGCGTTTAGGTGGAGCTCGATGCAATTATCTGAGATAGTATCGTCCGAATCCATGAAGAAAACATACTCACCAGTCGAGTTCTTTAGGCCCGTATTTCTTGCAGCAGATAGACCCATATTCTGAGGATGGCGTACAATCTTGATATCCTTATCGGGGTTACTATTTGCAACGGCCTCTACAATAGACATGCTATCGTCCTTTCCGCAATCATCCACGATTACGTACTCGATATTATTGTATGTCTGATTCAGAGCAGACAATAGCGACTTCTCAACGTATGGAGCTACGTTGTATATAGGTATGATAATACTTACTTTATGCATGGTTGATGTGAGTTAGTTTATTTAATGAGTTTGGCTGCTACGAAATAGATGATTTGTGTCATTAAAATATAACCGATAAGTACGGGGAGGATATTGAGTAGTGCGCCTCGCATAATTGCGAACTCCATACCAGTGGCTTCAAAGAATATAAGAGAGAAGAGAGGTATGCTACTACCAGCCTCTTTCCAATATTTTCGGTCCATTCTTGCATTGACATATCCAAGGAAGAGCGCAAAAAGGATAACTCCAATTAAACCAAAGTTGATATATCCCTCACCAAAGAAATTCATTGATAGGTTGTCGAAGAAATAGCCATTCTCGTGGGCTACCAAATATCCTGAACCAATGGGCTTGTCGGGCCACAAACTTCTGGGAACGAAGAAAAAGATTACACCCAATAACTGTCTTCCGTATGTTATAAAGTCGGTAGATACGACACGCATAAACATCTGATACGAGTCAAAGTGCGCTGAAATAAACATGTCCAACGAGATAAGTCTGCCCTCGGCAGCTGCTCTAAAAGTGTTTAGGAATGGGAAGATGACGACAATAGCGATGACCATCAGAAACGCAAAATTATGGCGCTTCTTGAGAGACTTTAGGTATAAAAATGCGACAGGAATGTAGAATGCGGCTACGGCAAATCGAGGCATTCCCGTAGGAGCATTCGTCAGCAACATTAGGAGTAATAAGATAATCTCGGCTACTAAATTTTTACCGTTGTAAAATTTATATAACAAGAAACACACTGCGGGTATAGGGCGAATAAAAAAGCTATTGATCAAATAGGATAAACCACCATCACTAACCACGTCGGTCTCAGCATACTTTCCTCGAATCAATAGAGCTATTATATGTCCGTCAAATATGTTGATAATATATATTGTCGTAACAACTGAGATTATAACAAGCAAAAGGCTGGAGATATTTCCTGGATGAACCTGATTGTTGTTGATGACCTTAATGTTAACCGGCTTTTTAAATGTCTTATTGTACATATATTTATAGGTGACTAATGCCATGATGATAAGCATGTTAGTCTCTATAAAGTCGATATCTCTAAATGGCTCTCCACCCCATAATACAACACCACTCAGATACTGGAATAGTGGCGCAATACCTAAGAAGAACAGACAGAATATGTAAAATATCTGAGATAGTCCATATATAACATTCTTCTGAGAGAATATCTGGTATGTGCAGATAAGAATAATAGCTAAGAATGTCAATACGATAAAGCTATTGTTTACACTATATGTAGATATAGCGAAAAGCGATAGCGCAAGAATCGAAATATATGCGATAATCGTTTTTGTCGATTTCATAGTATTATAGTGTAGTATCGTGTGATGGTTTCATGTTTACCTCGTTGGGCAACTTCATGTAATCTCCATATATGCGACGCAAATATGCATCCGAATTGTTGGGAACGCTATACTTAGCGCCCTCAAACTCCATCTCAACCGTAGGTGTCATCTCCGACTTTATTCGTCTGCTCATAAACCAGCTACCGTAGCTGTGATAGTAGTACTTGCCGAATGGACATATATGAGCCAATACGCGTAGAATAAAATATAGTGTCTCGCACATCCAATATACGATAGATAGCATCTTTGGAGATAATCTATATTTGTATTGAGCGATAGATAGCATCTTAATAGGAATACGAGAGATCCAAATCAAAGGTCTGAACGACTTCTCTACGGTGAATATGTCTACGAAATATCCGTTGTACTTGTAATTTACGGGATACTCAACACCACCTAAGCGACGTACCTCGTGTATCTCAGAGTCTAGATCCCTGACCTTAAGAATATTTAGACAATATAAGTTATCCGATGCGTGGCACTGCAGCTTGTACTTTTCGGGAAGTTCGCGCTGACATGCTGCAATAAATCGCTTTTTGTCGGAATGAAGAATCTCGATATCCAAATCGTCATCCCATGGAATGAATCCTCCGTGACGTACTGCTCCAATTAAAGTGCCCGAAGCTAACCAATATGGGATATTGTTTCTCTTGCAAATGATATCAATCTCGTTTAATATTGCTAATATCCTTAATTGGTTTTCTCGAAGTCTTGAGCCATCGGGGTTGAAGCGCTCTCTTAGCTCCTGTTGAAGTTGAAGATCTATCATTTTTTCAATTTCCTTAACAACGTATCAATATTTGATTTAAGCTCGGTTGTCGCCTGAATGTTAAATGCAAAGCAGATTCCCAGGTAGCAAATCGCAAAAATCACTGATATAAGTATCCAATGTATTGAAGTGTAGGCATACAACAGATAAACAAGGCCTCCTGCTATTAGTGTACACGAAAAGGCCGAGGCTAAATCTTTTAGCTGTGTACCTATATTGTATTGTATGTAATGTTTTGCCAAGAATGCATTGGTTAGATATATGTTCGCATTGCTGAGAACCATGGCAATTAGAACAGCCGTCATGCTAAACGAGGCACCAATGAGGAGGAATAGCAGCAAGACACCCCATTTATAGCAACCCCAATAGAATAGTGCTTTACTTTTTCCGATGGCGGCAATGGCATAGTAGTTGAGATTGTATACGGCAGAGAAGAAGCCTCCGATACACAATATCTGAAAGTATGGAACGGCCTCAAGCCACTTAGCACCGTATAATAGACCAAATAATGGCTCTGCGATAATTATCAGGAGCATCATTAGCGGGAATACGATGAATGCTACAAGGCGAGTGTTCTTTCTCAGCAATTCAAGTAGCTGTGGCTGGTTGTTTTGATGCTCCGAATATACAGGGAACAGCACCTGGCAAAATATCGCAGGAATAGTCATACTCGCAATCTCGTCCATTCTCTTGGCCTGGGTATACAATCCCGTATTTGCTGCCGAGAAGCTTCGACCTATAACAACGCCCTGGATGTGGGTGCAAACATCCTGCATCATATTGGCAATAAGTAGGAATCCGCCATAAGAGAATAGCGCCTTAAGTGATGCCAACGAGAACTGCCAAACTGGATGCCAATTGGATACTACCCAAAAGAGTATAGCACTGAGTAAAGAGTTTGATATTTGCATAAGTACCAAACTCCATGCTCCCCAGCCCTGCTTTGCAAAATAAAATGCTAGAAGTGCAGACAGAGAGTATGAAACAATATCTGTTATTGCAATTTTTTTGAACGATAGGCTCTTCTTAAGTATCGCTTTTTGAACTAAGGAGAATGAGTTAATTATGATTATAACACCTATGGCTCTTAGCAAAGATGCAAGTTCTTGATTGTGGAAGAACGTCGCAATATTCGGTGCAAAGATATAGATGGCTGCATACAGAATAATCGAAAATATGATATTCCACCAAAATACTGTCGAATAGTCCGTTTGGGTCGGATTTAGCTTTTGAATGAGCGCCGAGCCAAAACCACTATCGATTAGAGTCTGGGATACCACAACGAAGATTAGAATCATGCCGACTAAACCAAAATCATTTGGCGTAAGCAGATGGGCCAATACTACGTTGATGACGAATTGAAGTAATACTACTCCAAAACGATCTATGGCAGACCATAGCACACCCTTAGTTGTACTATTAACCATTACTTTTTGTTGTTATTTTAGTTTTGAGATACCCCAATTATAGACTTTATCTATATTGGGGACAGACACGCCGTGCTGATGCGCAAGCCTCCAGATAAATTGTAGTCCATAGGGGAAATCCTCGGTAAAATATCGACTATTGAAATCAGCAACCCAGCTGTTCTCGATTTCAACCATTGGTGATGTAATGCCTTTAAATCCCTGTATTGATGATAGTTTACGAGCCAATGACTTTGCGTCGCAGCTCTCATAGTAGTCCAAAATACGAGGAAGATAATCTTCGCTTACGGGGAGTAACTTGAGCAGGTTGAAAAACTCTTCGTCCATGTCTATCGATATGGACATCGTGCTAAATCGCTGTGTGAAACTTTATATCATTCCCAATAGGGCCTTGTTCCTTAGGCTCGAATCAATCATTATTTTAACATTTCGTAGATACGAGAAGCATATAAAACATCATGAAGTCCGAGTCCAATATTGTATGACAATATTCGCTCTGTATCAGATGTTCGGCCGTGAATCTCACCTTTTAAAACCTCTTCAATTTGGTGATACTCTCTGAACTCTGAAAAATACTTGAACCCTTTTACGTGATCTGTATCATCTGCAAAAACTTTATCAAAAACTCTATCACAATTCTGAAAACCACGTGTATGGACAGGTACTATAAGAACTCCTGGCTTAAATAACTTCTCATCATCGACAAGTAGTCCATTCGCATCTGTAATACAAGAGACTACAACATCGGCATTTGCAACGAGATCAGTAGTATTGTCTGCTATCGAGAACGAGACATTCTTGTAATGCTTATACTCTTCGACAATCTTTTCTGCTTGATCCTTATATTTGAATAATCGTATATTGAGTTGCTCGGTCTTGCAACTCTCCAATAAGCAGGTTAGAGTAGCTCGTGCAGTGCTTCCAAGTCCGATAAAAGCATACTCTTTTGCGTGTGAATTACGCAGGGTCTTGATCGCTAATGCAGCGACAGCTCCTGTGCGCATTGCGGTAATCCAATCACAATTAACAATAGATAATAGCTCTCCAGAATTAGAGTCAAAGAGCATTAAGTCACTTTTAAGCGCAGGAACTCTTCCCACGATGCGAGATACTACCTTTGCTCCAAAACGGCCATAATCCTTGGGAAGTAGACATGGCATTGTCGTGAAAAAATCGTTGCCTGTAGGATGTACAGACATCTTTGCTGGTAATTGGCAATCACTCTTCATTATAAATGCTTCGCGAACCCAATCTACGCAAGTTGTTGGAGAAATATTCAGATTGCGAATATCTTCTGATGAAATATATCTCATTATAAATATGTTTTTAATGCTTCTACAAGCTTGTGATTGTCTGCGCGGTCACGAACGGCAAGTCTGATATAGCTGCCATTGCTGAATGCCGATTTGCCAGAGCAATCCTTGATGAGGATGTCGAAATTAGCCAATAGCTTAACAGCAAGTTCTGTAGATGTAAATTTATCTGTAGTTAGCTTACACAAGAAGTAGTTGGCCTGCGAAGGGATAACGTGCAAATAGGAGATCTCCTGCAACTCCTCCCAGAATAGCTTACGCTCCTCGCGGAATAGCTCACATGCTCGTAGATAGTCTTTATGATATTTCTCGTATATCTGCATATAGAACTCGCCAAAGGAGTTGATATTCCATATTGCAACCTCCTTCTTAAGTTTTGATATCAGTTCGGTATCTCCGCTGGCAAGAACACCCAAGCGGAAACCTGGCACTCCGTATGACTTAGATATGCTCTTCACAACAACGAGGTTTGCATAGCTCTCCAAGATGCGATTGTTGAGCAGCGAGAACTCGCCATCAACATCGACAAAGTCTACAAACGACTCATCGACGATAAACTGTATTGAGCGGCCATGCGTCCACTCTATTAGGCGCAACAAGTCGTTGTATGGAATATAGTTACCAGAGGGATTATCGGGATTGATCAACAACAACGTGTCGATGTCCTTATCCGAGTAGTAATCCATGATATTGTCGGCATCGTATCGCATATCATCATTAGTTGGCAGATAAGTGACGATATTATCTTTGATGCTACGATTAGGATACTCCTCAAACGTCGGGTAGATAACGCCAATCTTTGAGGTGTGTCGCTCGATGAGTGCCTTGATAAGCTCTGCGGCGCCGTTGCCAACGACCACGTAGTCCTGCTTGATAGAGAAGTATTTTCCTGCAAGCAAGCTATTGACTCTCATGCCCGATGGATACTCTCTCATCAGCGTCTCGAAGCTTGACTTGATCTCGTCAATCATCTGCTGAGGAGGGAAATAGGGATTTACAAGGTAGCAGAAATCCAATAGATGAGGGTAGCGCCAATAGCCACCAAAGCGCGATGATATTGCCTTAAATCGCTTCTCGTCGCTCTCCTCAAACATGCTTGATGCGATATCCAAATCCTGGATGTCGTCTATCTCATACCACTTCTCTCCATTGAGTGGGAGAGCCTTTAGCGGCGAGTCGTCCAAGAGTGTGATCACACGAAGAACCTGCTCGTAATATGCATTATTGCCCAAAGCGAGACTGTATGCTTTGAGGAATGGAACGTAGTGTGTCGCAGAAAACTCTTTGCTGAACTTATAGATATTGACCGTTTTATAGTATTTGTCGATATCCAAATAGTTGAAATCGCGCTTCGAGATAAAGTTGCTGATTTTATTCTCTGTATTGAGCGTAACGACGGTGCCATCCATCCAACTCTCGTACTTATCAACAAGTGCCAAGTTAGGATAGTCATTCTCAATGATGCGCTTGATTACGGCTGGCTCATAGATGAGGTCTGACTCCAACAAAATGGTATCCTCCTCGAGGAGATAATCCTTGGCAAGATACAGAGAGTATATATTATTCGTCTTGTCATATATCGGATTCTCGACATAGACAATCTCGACTCCTTTATAGCTATTGCCTACATAGCGCTTGACATTCTCCCCCTTGTAACCAATAACCAATACGATGCGAGATAGGGGATAACTTGTTAAACACTCCAAGGTGCGATCAATTAGTCTTACGTTATTGACCTCGAGCATACATTTCGTATTATCTCCGGTCAATTCGCCTAATCTTCGACCCATTCCTGCAGCTAAAATTATTGCTTGCATACTCAGATAATATATTTTCTAAATTTTCACCATGTTTTGAACGAGATACTTAATCGCGTCTAAAAATATCGCGAGTGTAGACCTTCTCCTGCACATCGTCGAGGATCGGGTCGTAGCGGTTGGCAATAATCGACTGACTCTCGCTCTTGAAGCGTGCGAGGTCGTTCACAACCTCCGAGCCGAAGAACATCGTGCCATCCTCCAACGTGGGCTCGTAGATGATAATCTTTGCGCCTTTAGCCTTGATGCGTTTCATAACGCCCTGGATAGAACTCTGACGGAAGTTGTCCGAGTTTGACTTCATCGTCAGGCGATAAACACCCACCGTCACCTCTCGCTCCTTGCTCGCATCCCACTGGCTCGAGCCTACGTAGTAGCCCGCCTTTTGTAGCACCTGGTCGGCGATGTAGTCCTTGCGCGTGCGGTTGCTCTCTACAATCGCGGTCATCATATTCTGTGGCACGTCGGCGTAGTTAGCTAAAAGTTGCTTGGTGTCCTTAGGTAGACAGTAGCCGCCATATCCAAACGACGGATTATTGTAGTGTGTGCCGATGCGTGGATCAAGACCTACGCCCTCGATTATAGCCTGCGAGTCGAGCCCCTTCATCTCGGCGTATGTGTCCAGCTCGTTGAAGTAGCTGACGCGCAGTGCAAGATAGGTGTTAGCGAAGAGCTTAACGGCCTCGGCCTCCTTCATGCCCATATAGAGTACGGGGATATTCTCCTTGATAGCGCCATGCTGTAGCAGTTCGGCAAAGCCTCGGGCGATATCCAATCTCGTCTTGTCACTTTTATCCACGCCTACGATGATGCGTGAGGGGTGTAAACAATCGCTAAGGGCAAAACTCTCGCGTAGAAACTCTGGGATAAATATCAGATGTGGAGTTATGCCTTGTTCGCGATATTTGTCAAGCACCGAGTCGCAGTATCCAACCGGAACCGTCGATTTGATTACAATTGCAGCCTCGGGATTTACCTCTAAAATCTCCTCGATGACATCCTCGATGATGTGCGTGTCGAAGAAGTTTTGTATTGGATCGTAATTTGTTGGCACGGCGATTACCACATAGTCGGCATCGCGATATGCCGATTTGGCATCGGTCGTAGCCCTAAGTTTGAGGCTCTTCGTACGCAATAGCTCCGAGATGTCGTCGGCCTTTATTGGTGCCTCGCCTCTATTGATCTTATCGACACGTTCAGGAATAATATCCACAGCGACAACCTCGTTGTGTTGTGCGAGTAGAGTAGCGATGCTTAGCCCTACATAACCTGTTCCTGCAACTGCGATTTTCATAGATTATGACGATTAACAGATTATAGCTTGTCTACAAAATGCTGGAGCATGAGGAATATTCCCTTACGTTCGAAGCGTGTTGCAAGTCCTATGCGATACATCATGCGTTTGATGATGTTATTCTCGGAGATGTGGTGCATGCCGAAGTAGAGCCCTACGGTGCATAGTACAGACATCACAATTACGACAAGTAGCTGCATGTTGATAGATCCACCAAGCTTCCAGGTCAATATCTGCGATGCGATGACCAATGCGTTGAGGAGTATGATTGATACGGCAGCACCGGCGTGAGAGAAGCGCAACTCGACAAACAGATGATGTAGATGTGTCTTGTCGGGGTGGAAGGGCGATGTGCCGCGCATGATACGAGCAAGCATTACTCGCAGAGTGTCAAACACTGGTATCGACAGCACCGCTAATGTGAATGGGATAAGACCAAACGAGGGGTCGATATTGGCGGTTGTCTGTGGCGCGTTAGAGAGTGTGTGCACGACAAATGTCGAGAGAACGATACCCATAGTCAGCGTACCGCCATCGCCAATAAACATCTTTGAGCTCTGTCCAAACACGTTGTGCAGGAAGAATGGAAGCATCGATCCGATAGATGCAGATGCCAGGATTAGCATATCGTGCTGGCCCGACAAACCGAAGTAGTAGCCAAATACCGAGCAAGCCAATATGCAGTAGCCCGATGATAGGCCATCCACGCCGTCGATAAGATTTATCGAATTGATAATACCTACGGTAGCTATGACCGTGAGAGGGAATGCCACCCACATCGGAATGCCATAAATCGACCAAAGACCGTGGAAGCTGTTAATCGATAGTCCACTATAGCTGATAAGTAGGCAGACGAGTAGTATCTCGAGTACGAATCTTAAGCTTGGCGATAGCCCCAAGATGTCGTCAATCATGCCGATATATAGCATTACCACCATTGCTGCGATGATGATCATCAACGATGAGCAATCCACATGAAGGCCGCTTACACCGATGCCGATTATGATGCCAAGGAAGATGGCTGCGCCACCAAGTACGGGGATGGGGCGTTTTTGCAACTTGCGAGCATCGGGATTATCGACGATGTTCTTGGCAAGGGCAATTTTCACCAGATAGGGATGTACTGCAAGAGTGGCAATTAGGGATGCTACAAATGCTAGTAAAACGCTTGTGTTCATAAGTTTATACTGTTTTCGTTTCTTACTCTATTTTCTCGATATATTGTCGTGGAATATATGTCGTAGCTATTGCGGCAATTCCTTCGATGCATACCACAAAACGCTTTGTGCCGTGTACGCGTCGTATGTAGCCCGTAGCTCCCGCAAAAATGCCTCCAGTTATTCTAACCTTATCCCCCTTGTTCGGCTCATACTCGACAAACTCTATTTCGCGAGCTGCCGTACGAGCTATGTAGCGAAACAACTCCATCTCGGCATCGGGTATTGGCTGAGGCTTAGATGTCTTAGGTTCGCAGTATGGGTAGATGCTATCTTCGGTCAGCTGTCGTAGTCGAGTGATATACTCTGTTGTCGTGCGCACGAAGACTAACGAGGGCATTATGCGTTTTTCGCGGATGTGGAGCACGCCGTCGCGAACCTCCTCAATTTCTCGTATCGGGGTGTAGCACTCTACGCCATCCTTCTCGGCAAATGCCCATACTTGCGATGTTTTATTGCGAAATATCCTTAGCGCGTACCACTTCAGCTCCTCCATGCTGCTGTCCGAATTTAGCTTTGTTCAGGTATGGACATACCCTCTCCTCACTCGCCGATATAGGGCGTTAGCCACCGACGCAGTAATTGAAGATTCGTACAGGTCTTGTTTCGAGGCTAGTGGCTGGCTGCTGATAAATCGGTGCAGAGCTCCTCAAACCTCAAGTCTTAGATTCTCGAAAAATGAAAACACTTCAAAAATCCCCCCCCCTCAAAAACCTGCTGATTCGGACGATAGTTACGACCCCGCACATCGTGCCGCGAATCCTTGGTGAGAGAACCTCAATGAGGCCTATACCTTTTACTTCGCAAATTTATGAAAAATTATTGCAACAGCAATAAAATAAGACCTATTTTTCGCCTAAATTACCCGAATAATACCTAAATATATAACGTGAGGAGATTGCTTGGGGGCTTTGCTATTATTAAACTTTGGGCTGTAGTTATAAATCTAATCCTTAAGAGGGGTCTATAATATAGCCTTAAATGCGATGAATATGTGTGTTGAATATAGGGCGTAATGGGTGGTATATAGTAATGAAAAATCCACTTTTGCTATTTCTTAAATAGTCAAAAAGTGGATTAAAACACTATTGATATTTTATAACAATCGTCGCGATTTACTATTCTCCGTAAGTCTCATTTTTTGCAGATCGACACCCTCAATTAGTACAAGTCCAGGACATTTGCCAACCTCGATACTACCCAATCTCTGCTCCATGCCGAGAGCTTTGGCGCCACCTATTGTCGCCCAAGATAGTAGCTCCTCGAGTGGTATATCGCCCATAAGACGCATGTTTTCGATCATCGACAGATGGCGAGCTGAGGCTCTCGAGTCGGTGCCGATAGCTATGCGGCAACCCATATCTCGGAGCATCTCGATAGGCGGGGTGGAGCCCGATATATAGCGGTTCGATTCAGGGCACAAGACCCATGTAGCCCCTCCGTTTATATGGCTATCAACTATCTCGACATCTTCGGGTAGACTCTCCACGCAGTGTACAAGGAGTATTTTACGATTCGGGGGTATGCTCTCTGCAATTCGCTTTGCAGGTGTGCCATAATGTAGAAAGTCGCACCTCCAACCCATGCGCGCGTACCACTCTGTGAGTGAGCCGTGGCCACTATATAGCTCCTTCTCGGCCTTCGATTCCAAGAAGTGTATAGATATAGGTCCATCGCTATGGCGACATATCTCCTTGAATGGCGCATCTTGCACCGAATATGTCGAGTGAGGCGTGGCGTTAGCGTTGTGCTCCTTGGCTAAGGCAAATATTGCATCTGTGGAGTTGTTGTTGAGCCCAAAGTGCTCGAATAGAGTGATATACTCAATCCTTGATCGTCGTTTAATATCCATTACGAGCGCATCATTTGCAATGTCGGCTACAGCCTGCACGCCCTCCTCCCACATGAGCGCATCGGCGATGTCGGCAGCGTGTATGCGCTCCTCGTTGCTAAAGTTGCCACGCACACGACCAATCTCGCGGGCAAAGCCCGCAAAGCCTAGACCTTCGGCTATAGCCCCCGCGAGGTAGGATAGTTCCAAGTGGCAGTGGGCGTTGATCATACCGGCGGTGATTATACCGGGAAAGAACTCCACACTCGCACAACTATCCAGCGCCTCGGGCTGCTCGATGCTTAGTATCGTGCCATCCTGCTCTACGGTGATTACGACGTTGCGCTCAAGCTTGCCGCTAATTAGTGCGTAGTGCGACGCTATCCTTCTCTTCATAGTTTGTGAGGGTGTCACGTTCGGTGATGGATTCTACATCGGGTACGACAATCGTATCTGCCGTAAATCGGCTCATCAGCGCATGGTTGAATATGCGGATGTTGAGCTGCTTGTGGTAGAGACTATCCACCGATGTTTCGGCAGGTAGTATTCGTACTACTTCCAGATCGCGAATCGAGATGTCGGGCTGTTTCGACTTCTCGTTGTTGGGATGGTAGTACATATTTATATATATAAGGCGGTGGATGCTATCCAGTACGAATTTACGTGTGTAGGTGCTCTCCTTTAGGCGTGTCAGCATCGTTGTATGGCGTAGTACACGAGCTGAATCCTTGCAGAGTACATATACCTCGACACGCGAGTTGCGGTTTTCGTCGAGCGAGTCGATATAGTAGCGGAACGATACGTTGTACTCGCCAGGAATAAGGCTGTCGATTGTTATGCGAAGCTTCGTAGTATCCTCTATGCTCTTTGCGACGATTAGCGAGTCGGAGTATATTGTGCGTGTGTAGGCGCGCTGTGCCACGCGGTCGAGAGTGTCGAGGATGACCACCTTGCGGGCTTCAGCTTTCGACTCGGCATCCAGCTTACGATATGTCTTTGCAACGAGATCGCTAAGCAACGCACTCTTACGCTCCGAGAATGTCTGGATACTGTGTCTGAGATCCTCCATCGAGTAACCGTAGCGCTCCACGATAGGCTCATAGACAAGCATCGAGTCACTCTCTATAAACATGGTGTTGAGGTAGGCATTCGCCAGATATGCGTCGTGGAAGATATTCACAAGTTCATCATCCGATATGGTCTTAGGGCGGTCGCAGCTACATAGTAGCAATGCGAGGCTTAGCATAGAGAGTAGTATGCCGAGGCTATATTTCATAGATCTTTTAAGTTTCTTAGTTCTGTTTTTCGAGTGTCTTGCGCACTGTAAGATACGATATTACCACACCCAGTACGACGATCACTGCGGCGACAAATAGGGTGTCGCCCATCGATATATCAACTGGATAGCTGTCGAGCATCGATGCTCCGGGCATTGCTATCCATCCGAAGTGTTGCTGTCCTAAGCAGAAGCCGAGACCGAGGATAAGTCCTGCGATACATCCTGTTGATGTGAGGAGTATGCCCTCGCCAACGAAGATGAGGTGTACGAGGCGACGTGAAGCACCCATGGCGCGTAGTGTTGCGATGTCGCGACGCTTCTCTGTTATGAGCATTACGACCGAGCCTACGATGGCAAATGTCGCAACGAGAGCTATTAGTATGCCAATTAGCGCAATTACATACTTCTCCATGTGCAGTATGGCATTCATCGAGGCGTTCTTCTCCTCACGGGTGCGTACCTCGAACTCTGTGCCCACGAGCTCCTCTATGGCGCGTTCTACCTCTTCGACATTAGCTTCTGGCGATAGCTTTATTGCTATGCCCGATAGTCGTTCCTTGTGGTTGAGGAGTCGCTGCACACGCTCGATATTGGCCAGGGCGAGCGAGCTGTTTATCTCTGTATTGGATAGCACAAGACCTCCTACAGCCATCTTCTCGCGCGATATACCACTGATAGGCAGAAGCGTCGATAGCGTGCGTCGGTTGAGTGCGAAAAGTTCGATCTCGCTGCCGAGACCTAAGCTCGCCAACTCGGCAGCAACGCCATATCCGAGAACGATGCGCCCTTCGGCAATCGAGCCTATCTCACCGCGTGCGATGTAGTCGCCAACGGGGAGTACGCTGTCGTACATCTCATCCACACCTCGGAGCACAAATGTCGTGCGGCGACCACGCGCCGTAGCTACCACCTCCTGTTCGATGTATGGGGCAAGGCTCTCAACACCGTCGATAGCTGCTATCTCTTTGGTGTCGAGCTCCTCGCAGTGGAAGGTCTGACCACGTGCGGCTACAAGCTCCATGTCGGCATCCACGGCCGAGTAGATGTCGGCAATGGTGTTTTCCAAGCCGCCAAACATAGCCAAAAGGATGGTCATGGCCGCAGTAGGTACAGCCACGGCGATAACACTCACCGAGGCAATTATGTTAATCACCGAGTGTGACTTCGGTGAGAACATATACCTACGTGCAAACTTTAACCAAAGCATGGTCTGGTCTGTTTAATACCACTATTCCTAAACCTATTTGCTTAGGAGGTTGTCGATATTGTCGATATACTCCAACGAGTCGTCCACGAAGAACTCCAACTCGGGAACGATCTTGAGCTGGTTGCGAATACGTGCTCCGAGGAGCTTGCGAATCTGCCAGCCACGCTCCTTGATGGCCTCCAAAAGTGCCTCGCTACGCTCGAAGGGGAATATGCTGACATATATCTTAGCGTATGCCAAATCGGGCGATACACGTACCGTAGTTACGGTTACCAACGAGCCACGAATGGTGTCGGCCATATCTTTCTGTAGAATTTCGGCGATGTCGCGCTGTATCTGTCGCGCAATCTTCTGCTGTCTTGTTGAATCCATAGGTTTATTCTGTTTTTATTGCGTTTATACCTTGTTGATTAGCCTCTTAGCGTCGCATATGTGAACCGCTGCCTCGGCTGGAGCTACTACCATGTTGCCCCGATTTGTTGTTGCCCGACTGCTCCGAGAAGTTGAATCCCGTCTTGTTCTTCTCCTTCTTATGGCGTACTACGAACCACTCGTCGAAGCCTCGCTTGTTGAAGCGCCAACCTACCGTAAGCATCACATTGATATTGTCGAGCGGCGAGCGTAGGGGCGAGTAGTAGAATGGGTTTTCTCGACCATCCGTAGTGTTTGAGTAGTATTTATTTCGGTTTTTGAGAATGTCGGAATAACCGAATATGTAGCGGCCCTTGAGACCTATCTCAAGCTGTCCGAGTAGCACAGAGAAACCAGCACCTCCCGAAAGACCATACATGAAGCGGTTGTCGCGAGGTACCTTCCACTCGTATGTGCCTGCAGGGTAGCGGTCATCCTCGTAGCTGTAGTTTGACGATAGGTTGAAGGCAAAGACTACGGCAGCCTCGATATATAGGCGTAATCTATTCTTGGCGAGGTAGAAGTGTGGCTGCCATACGAGGGGCAACATTATAGAGTTTACGTTGCGTGTGTAGTACTTGTAGTGACGTATCTCCTTTTCGTCCTTAAACTCTACCGTGTAGGTGTATCCGAGGCAGAAGCCGCGCTCCAAATACTCCAAGTCAAGACCTACGGCACCCACAAAGCGAGGTTTATCGCTATAGTAGCGCCACGATAGCGCCACAGTTTCGGAGCCCCATAGCCATTTGGTCTCCTCGCTGGGGTAGAAGCGAGCCGTCGATACTCCCGAACCAGCGCTCAGCGTCAGCGTATGCTGCGCACGGGCGGGTGTTGCCGCAAAGAGTAGTGCGACAAATGCGAGTATTGGTAGTAGTGTAAAATATCTATTTTTCATCTCTAAAAGCCTGTGTTAGTACGCATACCTCCTGTGCCTGATCCGCCGCCCATACCCGAGCCGCCCATCATGCCACCGAAGCCGCCAAATCCGCCCATGCCACCAGAGTTATTGTTGCGGTTTGCCTCCTTCTGCTTCTTTGCTCTCTCCTCGGCGAGTTTCTTCAGACGCTCATCCTCTCTGTCGTCAAGCATCTTGATAACGCTCTCCATGGTTATCGGTGCGAAGAGTTTATCCATATCTACATCGATATCAAACTCCCAGTTAGCCTTGGTGGTGATAAGCTCTACGCCCTCCTCGTTTTTATAAATCTCGGTACGCTCGGGTTGACGCATAGCCACCATATCGCCCGTATCCCACTTGCCATTGCCGTTCATATCCTCCACCACGCGGATCATAACATCGCCGGGCGATACATACTCGAACGTATATTTGCCCGTCGTGACGTTGAAAATCTCCTTCTGTGTGCGTCCCTGAGCATTGGTGAGCTGTAGGATATAGCGTGCCTTGGGGTGAGAACTCTTCACCGCTACATACATTGTAGCATACTGCGCAGGATCCGAACCTGTATAGTTGTAGGTGAGTGTGTCGTTCTGCTCTTGTGCGATATTGGCGAAGACACCTGCTGGCATAGTGAGGATATACTTCGCCTTGCTCGCCCACTTAGCGCGTAGCTGATATTTGCGCATGTTGAGCGTATCATGTACGAAGTGGAAGTCGATAGCAGTCGTATCCTTAGCGCCATCGCGTATCTCTTGCAGTGTGATACCTGCCGAGTCGAAGCGTGTCAGCGGATAGTCAAACTCCATGTCGATATGCTTATCCTTGTTCAACTCGCCAGATGTAGGCATCGTAACTTTGAAGGGGTTTTCGACCTTGGGTGCTACATACTCCTCGCCAGCCTTCTCGGCTCTCTCCCTCTCCTTCTCTTGCTTCTCTCGCTCCTTCTGCTCCTCCTTTGTCTCGGTCTTTACCCATACGAGGCGTAGCTTGTCGGTAGTCTCCACAAGGTTGTTGATAGAGTCGTGCTTGAAGTAGGTGATGTTACCCTTGATGGTGTCGGGAAGCTCCTCTGCGGGGAGGTCGAACCACAACGCTACGGTATCCTTACCTGCGGTCTGAGGGTCGTAGATCACCTTATCCTCGGGAATTGAGTCGAGCTCGACCTTGACCACCTCGGGATGCTGTGCGCCGAAGTAGAGCATCGCCTTATGGCGGTTAAGGCGCTCATGGCCACTCAGTGTC
Source organism: Alistipes sp. (assembly GCA_045659765.1). Classification (GTDB taxonomy): domain Bacteria; phylum Bacteroidota; class Bacteroidia; order Bacteroidales; family Rikenellaceae; genus Alistipes. The sequence goes on along the minus strand of JAZRCN010000018.1, from coordinate 47,742 downwards.
TGGCGTGTGAAGCGTCGATCCATAAACATACGGAAGTAGAGCTGTGGCTCGGCCGAGGGGTAGTGGCGCAACGAGTCGTACCAGATGGTAAACGGAGGCATCTCGGCAGGGTTGTACGTAGTGTCGAGGAAGCCAATCTGATCCACCGATGGTTCATACTCCATATTGTTGTTCGTATCCTCAAAGGCGTAGACGCGATAGGGTACGGGCTTGAGGTTTTGCGCGATGAAGATACCGTTGTTCTCGGCACGTGCGATAACCTGAGGCTTATACTTAAACATCGTCGAATCCCACTCCTCGTTGTGTTCCACAGAGTCGGCAATGAAGAAGTAGATAAACGACTTGCTCACCGAGTCGGCCTTGTAGGAGTCGGCCGTATATCCCGATACGATCATCGAGTCGATCTCGGGACCTGTAGAGAATACGTAGCGCATAGAGTGCAGAGGATTACCCTCGTTATTATCCAAAATCGAGGAACCGAAGTTGATGGCATACGTAGTGTTGGGGCGCAGCGTATCTTTAATCTGTACGACAATGCCCTTACCGCGGCGCGCTACCGTAGGCTTCTTCTTCATCGCTGGCGATGTGTATAGCTCCTTCTGCTGATCCTTGATCTGCACATACTCGTCGAACTCGATATAGAACTTCGGCGGATGAAGCGTGTCGATCATCGTCGAGAAGTTGTTCGGATTCATGTAGACAATAACCGGTGGAAGCGTATCCTTAGGGCCACCCGTAGGTGTCATCGTCGAGGCACACTTCGTAAGTAGTGCCGCTCCAAACAGAAGCGCTACTACCGTAGTAAATGTCGATGTTGCTCGTTTTATGCTACTCTTTATTCTCATCTCTTAGTCGCTAATTAACATTAGTTCTGGCTCTCCTCGTTGGACTCTTCGTTGGGTTCATCCTTGGGTACAAGAGGCTCACGCTTCTCATCGGGGAAGGGATTTACCGTTGTCCAACCATTTGCAGAGCCGCTCTTACGCCATGCATACAGGTGTAGCTGTGTGAGAACCTCCGCAAGGTTCATCGGGGTCTCATATTTGCGGTAGGCATACATACGATTAGCCTTATCCACAACTACCGCAAAGGTGTAGAGCGACCATAGCTCCAATCTTATCTGATACTCCGCCTCGGGATCAAAAAGGCCTATCTCGTCGGGCGTAGAGCGTGTGATGGAGGTGTTATCCTTGTTTGTGATGCGGCGTGCGAGGGCATCCTCCCATGAAGTCACCTCCCAATTATCGTTTTTCTCCACCCAAAAGGCATAAGCCTCCAGGTCCGTAGCCTTCATTATAGGATCATCCTCTACGTTCTGCGAATATACAGCAATGCGCATTGCCGTACCCTGCTTCTCATCCTTGAAGCATCCTATAAACGTAACAGCTACCGCTGCCCATAACGCTATCTTAATAAAATATCTCATATCTCTTGAAACTCTATTTATCGTACTTAGCAAGCATCTCAGCGGGTGTTTGGCTAAGTGCTGGGTGTCGTCTGTTGCCAGCGATCTCGGCTACGGGGCGTAGCGCATATGCCCTCTCGTCGAGAAAATGGTAGGGTATCGTCAAACGGCTGTCGTCGTAGCTGTGGTCGCCATAAAACACGATGTCGATATCTATTGGTCGTGAAGCGTACATCTCACCCTTTTCGCTCCTCACTCTTGCCTCTTCGTCGCGGTCACGGCCGAGTAGTGCCTCGATAAGGTTGATGCGACGTAGCACTTCGTAGGCATCGCACACAGTTGTAATCTCGGTGGCGCGGTTGATAAACTCTCGCTCCGAGCTAAAGCCATAGGCCTCGCTGCGATACTCTGCCGAGGTGCGTACCTCGCAACCTACCGTAAGGAAGATAACCTCGAGCGCTCGTCGTATAATCTCCGACGCTGCTTCGTCGTTCGATCCTAAAAGGAGCACTACGCTCTTGCTGCATATCTCTCTACTCTCCATGTGCTATAGTCGGTTAATGAGCTTGCTCACGGCGAGTGAGAAGTGTGTGAATACTATGCGTGGTGAGCCGTTCTGCGCAATTTGTGCCATGGCACGCTCTATCTCGACAATGAGAATTTCGATGTTCTGGTTGCCGATAAATGGCGCGAACTTTGTGCAAAACTCCCTCTCCTCGCCCCAAAGGTAGCTTATTGAGCCGAGGCCCGCGTGGAGCATGTAGCTCTCACGTAATAGACGCACCGAGTGCAAGAAAAATTGTCTTTGCCCCTCGCGTGTTAGTGCCGTCATATCGTCGGCCCACTCGAAAAGTTCCAAATGGCGGTCGTTATAGCTCAGGCGCATCAAGCGACAGAAGAGGTCGAAATATTGCTTGCGAGCCTCGTCCACCTCGCCACGTATCAGCTCGCCAAGTTCTAGCAGTGAGCCTCCAGCAAGGCGAGCCATGATGTTGGCCTCCTGCTGCGTCTTACCCTCGGCCATGGCTACAGCCTCGAGGGCTGCAACGTCGATACGGCCAATAGCCACCTCCTGCGTACGCGATGTTATGGTCTGCAACAGTAGTTCGGGGTGTTCCGAGACGAGTATAAAAAGCGTATTCTCCCAAGGCTCCTCCAGGATTTTGAGGATCTTGTTGGCGGCCTCCTGGTTCATTGCCTCGGGAAGCCAAATGATCATCGCCTTGTACTTCGACGAGTAGCTCTTGAATGATAGCTTGCGAATGATCTCCTCCGACTCCTTTGCCGTGATAAGGCCCTTCATCGTCTTGCCTAAGTCGAGGCAGTCGTACCACTCCTCGGCCGAAAAGATGCCGCGCTTTTGCTGCCATATATCTCGCCACTGCTTGATGAACATATCGCTCGTAACGGCCTCTCCCGACTTCTTCTCTCGCTTATTCACGGGGTAGACCAAGTGTAAGTCAGGGTGTGCCAAAGCCTCCACCTGCTGACATACGGGGCATACGCCACACGAATCACCATCCTTATGGTTGGGGCAGAATAGATACTGCACATAGGCCAAGGCCATAGGCAGAGTTCCATAGCCCGCGAGGCCTGTGAATAGCTGTGCGTGGCTCACTCGTCCTGCATCTATCTGCTGGGCGAGGCGGCGTTTAAGCTCGTCGTGTCCTACTATATCGCTAAACTTCATCGTACAAACTTTTTAATTGCTGCTCGACAGAGAGCCACTACATCTATTTGCTCGCGGCGTACAGCAAAGATTACTGCCGTGAGGAACAATACGCCGTTGAGCGTCACCCATGCGGTGTGCTCGAGATAGCTCGATGCAACCTCCGAGAGAGCGTATATCACTGTTGCTACCACGACATACTCCACCATGCGACGATAGTCGAAGGGCAAAGGATAGTGCTTATGGCACAATATGAAACTCCACACGACCATCGCTGCCTCGGCCGCTAAGCGCACCCATGCAGCGCCACGATAACCCCATATCGGTACAAGCACAAAGCTAAGGGCGATGGTTACGCCCAAGCCGAGGAAGGTGATATATGCTGCATATTTTGTCTTCTCCTCTCTCTTATACCAGAACGATAGGTTGAGCCATATGCCCGCCAAGACATTCGCTGCAAGCACCAGTGGTAGGATGCCTATTCCCTCGCGGAACTTCTCGCCTACGATAAGCGCAAAGAGGTCGCGGAAGAGCACAATGCCTAAGAAGATGATCATCGAGGCCATAACGAAGTAGCGCATCGCTGCAGCATTAGCCTCCTTGAACTCCTCCTTCTTGAAACCCGAGAGGAAGAATGGCTCGGCTGCCAAGCGGTACATCTGCGTAAATAGTGTCATAACCACCGCAATCTTTACGATCGCTCCATACACACCCAACTCGGCCAACGCCTCGGCCTCGCCACCCGGTGTGAGATACTTGATCATCTGTCGGTCGATAAACTCGTTTGCCGTGCCTGCCACACCACTAATCAGTAGTGGCAGGGAGTATAGCAAAATCTTGCGGAGCAACTCTCGGTCGATGTGTGGCTTTGTGCCGCGTGTTGAGGGTAGTAGCAGGATGAGTGTTACGATGCTTGCTACAAGGTTTGCGATAAACACCCAACCTACACCAAACTCCGTAGCATACAAGCCCGCCACGCCAAAGCCTATGGCCAGCGCCACGTTGAGCAGTACGTTGAGTGCCTTGAGCATCACGAAGTGGAGTGCGCGTCCCTGCTCTCTAAGGCGTGAGAAGGGGACCATACTCCATACATCGAATAGGATAATTGCTGCGACAATGGCGACATACGCTGGATGTGCAGCATACACCTCGCCCATAACACGAGATATAGGCTCAACGAGAAGCAGCACGCCCACGAAAAAGAGCGTTGCAGCCAACATTGTCACGCCCCACGTTGTGGCGAACACTCTGCGCTTTCCCGCTTCGACATCGCCTCCTTGCTCCTCGGCACGTGTTGAGAAGCGGAAGTAGCTCGATTCCATGCCCATCGAGAGTATCACCAATGCAAATGGTATAAGTGCGTATATGTCAGTGACAATGCCATACTCGCCTTGGTCGAAGATGCGGGTATAGTAGGGTGTGAGCAGATAGTTGAGGAATCTCACAACTATCGTGCTGATACCATATATTGCGGTTTGTTTGGCCAGTTTCTCTAACATAAATCTCTTTTTGTGCACCTTATTACAGATACGCACAACGCGACAAAGTTAGTATATTTTATACTAACCCCCAAATAAAAAGTCGTAGAATTGGGTTATTTTGTCGTTGCGCTCGACTGTGAAATCCTCGCACACCTCAAGTATGCTGCTATTTTGTATCGTTTACAGGCCTAAAACTCTTCTTATCAAGCACCGAATGTATGCCTCTAAAAGCGTAGTCTCTACTCTTTCGGTAGACCTCCCAGCACAAAAAACACGCCCGACATCGATGTCGGACGTGCCATTTCTAAACATGCGTCATCTACCACTCTATAGCGAACTTGCCACCTTGCTCCGCCTTGCGTAGGATAGCCTCATAATCGCGTACCGAGGACATGGTCCAGCGTGTCAGCAGGCGTAGCTCCTGCTCGGGCGTAAGTCGCCAACCCTCAGTGGTTTGGCGGATGCGCTCAGAGAGCATGTAGATAAGAATAGCAGCCGAGGCCGATACGTTCAGACTCTCGACCATACCACACATCGGAATCATCAAAAAGTCATCTGCAGCCTCGATAACCTCATCCGATATTCCTGCGTGTTCTGTACCAAAGACCAGTGCAAACTTGCCCTTTGTGACATCGAACGTCTCGGGTGTAGCGCTACAACGATGTGGCGTGGTTGCCACAATTCGATAGCCCTCCTCCTTAAGCGTGGCAAGCGCCTCGGCAGTGGTGGCATGATGCTCCACGTCTACCCACTTCTGCGTGCCTCGCACGATATTTACGCTCGGGTCGAACTTGCACTTATCCTCCACAGTGTGAATCTGTTGTATGCCGAAAGCCTCGCAGTGGCGCATAATGGCGCTGGCATTCTGCGGGTGGAACATATTTTCGGTCATGATGCGCATATAGTGTGTGCGCTGTGCTACGGTTTTTTGTAGCACCTCACGACGCTCGTCGGTGATAAATTGGGTCATATACTCGAGGCGTTCGCGAAACCATGCGTCGCTATGCTCCTCGGTACGTAGTCTACTTGCGATATTTGTCATCTTCGTCCAAAATTTTCAGGTAACTCTCATATCTCGACCATGCTACCATACCTTGCTCTACTGCCTCACGCACAGCACAGCCAGGCTCGTGAGTATGTGTGCAGTTGTAGAAACGACAGTCGGGGGCAAGACGCATCATTTCGGGGAAATAGCGACATAGCTCTCTATCGTCGATGTCGATGAGTCCAAAGCCCTTAATGCCTGGAGTGTCAATGATATATCCCTTCTCGATGGGATACATTGTCGAAAATGTCGTGGTGTGTTTGCCCTTGTGGTGGCTATCCGAAATCTCTCCCGTGCGAATGTCGAGCGAAGGGTCGATACTGCCTACAAGCGTCGATTTTCCTACGCCCGAGTTGCCAGCTACAAGAGTTGTATGGCCATGTAACATAGAGCGTATCTCCTCCACACCATCGCCCGTGAGCGACGATAGACGCATCACCTCGTATCCTGCATCGCCATATATCGCCTCGAACTCCTCGGCCTCGGCAGCATACTCTCCAACAAGGGTATCGGCCTTGCCCAAGACGATAGTTACAGGGACCTTATAGGCTTCGCACGTAATGAGGAAACGGTCCACGAACTCGCGTGGTGTCGAGGGCGAATGAAGCGTTACGAGAAGCAGTGCGCGGTCGATATTTGCTGCGATGATATGTGACTCTTTCGAAAGGTTTGAGGCGCGACGTATAACATAGTTGCGGCGTGGGACAATCTCGACAATCACGCTATTTTCGCCATCGGGCTCGACAATCACACGGTCGCCAACGACCACAGGGTTTGTCGAACGTACGCCCTTAAGGCGCAGACGTCCACGTATGCGGCAGCGGAGAATCTCCTCTGCTATGGCAACTTCATACCAGCTGCCAGTGGCACTAATCACAGTGCCCTCTACTCTCTCTGCTACCATAGTTCTATATCCTTTTCGATAATATCTTCAAACATATCATCTACCTGTTCGCGGATCTGCATGTTTACATCTTTCAGCGTAGGAACAAGGCGAGTGCCGAGCTCCACCAAAGGGAAGAAGCAGCGCGACTCTTTGAGTGTTTCATAGCTGATATATCGATGGTTAAGGTATTCGCGCATAGACTCGTTACTCTCTTTGTTGCCCAGCAATGCAATGCGCTCCTCGAGTTGAGCTTCCTGCCCGCTGTACTCCTGCATAAGTTCGACTAACTTATCTTGACGAATCTCCGTACCCAGATTAATCTGGTCAAATACGGAGAAGAGTACAGCCGTAATGATAATCATAGTGGCGAGGTTGAGAGCACCGCCTAATAATGCATCTACGGGGCGTATTGGTCGCCATACGATAATGTAGCGAAGTAGCGGAGCTATAATCCACATGAGAAGCATTGCTACGATGATAATAAGCGCGAAGCCTGTAATGTAGGCCTTGCTTGGATCGTCGAAAATAAGTTCGCCGACCTCCAAGGCGTATTTGGGCGCAAGAAGCACAGCGATGTATAGCCCTACGAAGTGGCAGAGCTGCACAAGAAAGCCGCGCTTAAGGCCCAAAACCAAGGCCCAGAGGGCGCATATTAGCACAAGAATATCTATTACCATATAAATATATTTTGCACGAAGGTAGTAATTTTTTTTGTTTTTCGTATATTTGCACTCAACTAATTGATTTGTTATGGGTAGAATGAGATTTGCGATAATGGTGACCATAGTAGCAGTTTTTACGATGCTGCTGCCTTGGGGTGTGGCTCATGCAGAGCAACCTACACGCACTGTGATCGAGCTTAACGATAGCTGGCAGATGCTCTCGGCCGACGATTTCGACAGCGATACGTCGTGCTATATCTCTCTGCCACACACCTGGAATAGGAGTGCTAAGGAGGGCGATTTTGAGCGTGCTACGTACAGTTATCTGCGTTCGTTGTATATATCAAATGACTATTTAGACAAGCGACTATTCCTTCGCTTTGGTGGTGCGCAGAGCATGGCTACACTCTTTGTGAATGGCCGCTATGTTGGTGAGCATCACGGAGGTTATACAGCCTTCTGCTTCGAGATTACAGACTATGTTGTGGCTGGCGACAATATGTTTCGTGTAGAGGTGTCGAATGAGCGTCGTAGCGATATACTGCCTACATCAGCGGATGCCGACCTTGCAGGTGGCCTCTATCGTGGCGTGGAGCTTATCGTAACACCTCGTAATGCTATTTCACCTCTGCACTACGCCTCGGAGGGCGTTTTTGTCGAGCAGCGATCTATCAGCAGTGAGCATGCCACAGGCGTTGTTCGCGTATATCTGTCGGCAGTAGATTATGCACATCTTACTCTACAGTTGCGTATTGTCGACCCCTCGGGCTATGAGGTGAATAGTCGCACGGTGCGTGTAGCGAAGTACAACGATGCGACAGGCGTGGAGATACCCTTCGATGTCCCCAATCCTGAGCTGTGGAGCCCCGCGGAGCGTAACCTATATAGCTACGAGGTTGCGCTGCTCGATAATGGCGTATGTTGTGATAGGGTGATTGTTGAAACGGGCTTGCGCAGCATCTCTGTAAATGATAGCAATAAATTGTGTATTAATGGCTTAGAGATGGATGTTCGTGGCGTAGGCTTGGCTCACGATCGCAATGGCTACGGCACGGCTCTCTCTACAGATGCTTTGCTTGAGGATTATGCTCGCATTCGGGATATGGGTGCTAATGCTATTCGCTCGTTGTGGGGTCCTCATCTCGATATGCTCTACGATATGGCCGATAGGGATGGTGTTTTGGTTTGGATTGATATGCCTCTTACACGTTCGCCATTATCGCTGGCCGATGTATGCTACTATCCTACGGAATCCTTCCGAAATAACGGCTTTGAGCAGTTGCGTGAGATTATTGCGCAGAACTATAATCACCCTTCGGTGGTGATGTGGGGTTTGTTCTCGCTGGTGTCGCAGAGGGGTGACGATGTAGTGCCATACGTTGAGGAGCTTAACGCCTTGGCACACAAGTTAGATAGCTCGCGCCTGACGGTGGGATGTAGCAATGCCGATGGAGCTATTAACTTTATTACCGATTTGATTGTCTTCCGCCAGAATGTAGGCTGGAGCAAGGGTCATGCCGACGATGTTGCGGTGTGGTGTCGTCAGCTGGCATCTAATAGGTTGTGGGGTCAGCTTCGCTTTGGTGTGTGCTATGGCGAGGAGGGCGTACGCAACCACTTTAGTGAGCGTATTGAGCGTTCGGTGCGTGGTGAGCGTCGCTTGCCAGAGCGTCGCCAGACATATATGCACGAGCGATACATCGCAAATATTGCCGAGAGTGACATCTTTTGGGGTGTGTGGATCGAGACGATGTTCGACTACGCCTCGTCGCGTAGAGCATACGGCATAAACCACTCGGGAGTTGTCGATTACGACCACTGCGAGGCTAAGGATGCCTACTATCTATATCGAGCGTTGTGGAATAGCGATACCCCGACGCTACATATTACAAATAAGATGTGGCGTGAGCGTCGCGATCCAATGCAGCATATCGATATCTATTGTAGCGAGGGAGCAACACCCCTGCTGATGTGTGGCGATGACACGCTCAAGGTGCGTAGTGTAGCTCCTGCGCAGTGGCGTGCAGACTCGGTGGTTGTTCGGGGCGATGTAGAGCTTCGTGCTGTCGATGCTCTCAATGGCCTCGAGGATGTTGTGCGCATCAGAGTTTCGAACGACGCAGCACGTTAATTGCCTCGGGACCCTCGCACATTAGCAAATCGAGAATTGAGAGGTTGGGTGCGAAGGGTAGGCGATCACAAAATACCTGAATATAGGGCTCGGCAACAAATGTCGAGCCTCGTTTTTTATCTCGCATATCGATATCGTCGGCCTCGGCTCGCACATACTCCTCGGATAGTTGGGGTACGGGTAGCTTGAGGGCCTTGCATACGGCCCTAAGTGTCGCCAGGTCGAGTTCAACGAGTCTCTCCCACTCTTCGTTAAAGAGGGGTTCTAAGAGGTGTGCATAGTGGTCGTAATAGGGCGATGAACGATAGGCCGACTCTATGGCTATGCGGTGTTGATGCTGCCAGCGCTTCGAGTAATCAACGAGCATCGAGCGCATAGGCTGGCGTGGACGATTGGCGTGGGCAAGCTGTACGGATAGCTGCAGAGTGCCCTCGGATGCCAGGATTGTGGTGCGGTTGCGCTCCGAACGCTTCACATAGTTCTCGCCAAGGTCGATAACAACATCTTCGCCACCCTGCACGATGGCTGCCCAATACTCCGTCGAGCCAAAATATTGCAATGGTAATATCCACTTCATAGCTTATCTCTTGATGTATGCCGAGGCTACCCAACCTCCGCTTGTTAATACCTCGATCTCCACTAAGCCCTGCTCCTCGGCCGCAGCACGTACGGCGGCGTGATCCTCCTCGAGAAAACCGCTGAGGAGTAGCTTGCCTCCCGAGAGTAGGGCAGCATTGTAGCGAGCCATATCCTGAATGAGAATGTTGCGCATGATGTTGGCTGCGATGAGCGAATACTGCTCACCCTCGATAGCCTCCACTGTGCCGAGAATAGGCGTGATACGCTCCTCTAAGGTGTTGAGCTGTGCGGCATTGCGCGTGCTCTCCACCGACCAAGGGTCTATGTCGATAGCCGAGGCATGTTCTGCGCCACACTTCAGTGCTGCGATAGACAAAACTCCCGTGCCACAACCGACATCCAGCATGCGGCCACCCTCGGTGTGGGTGTGAATTAGTTGGCATATAAGGCGTGTTGTGTGGTGCTGTCCCGAGCCGAACGACATCTGAGGTGCTACGATAATATCTATTATGTTCTCATCTGCGGGTGGTGGACAGTGTGCAGGGCGAATAACCATTATGCCCTCGACATCGACACAGGCAAGGCTTGCAGCCTCCCACTCGGCATTCCAGTTGCGGTCTTCGATCTCATGCTCCTCGATCTCGGTGGCGTACTCCGCAACCAAGATGAGTGCCTCCTCGCGAATCTCGGGCCACTCGCTGCTAAGTATGTAGCCGTGAAGTAACCACTCCTCGGCACGCTCCTCCGTATCGAAACTCTCGAAAGGGTAGTCACCTAAAAAGGCAGTTGCAATCTCTGTAGCCTCCTCGCTGGGGCAGTGTAGCGTAAGTTCGGTATATCGCTTCATAGTAGATATATATTATCGGTATGTGAAGAAAAAATCGTTCACAAGACTCGATATTATGTAAAATTTTTGTATCTTTACCACAAAGATAGCGATTATATGACAGATAATGCTAAAAAGTGGAATAAAATTAGCGAACGATATCGCAGATATATAGCTCTGGAAAAGCGTCTTTCGGAGAATACGGTAGATGCTTATATGCGTGACTTGGAGGAGTTTGCGCACTTCATAATCCGTGCGTTTGATGTTGCTCCCGAGGGTGTCGAGCAGCGAATGATTGAGCGTTTCATGGAGTGGCTCTACTCTAAGCAGCGTAGCAGCGCTTCGCAGGCGCGTCGTCTGAGTGGCGTTAAGAGCTTCTACAACTTCCTGCTCTTCGAGGATAAGGTGGAGCAGCTACCCACGGAGTTTGTCTCATCGCCCAAGCCACAGCGCCTACTTCCTGACACACTCTCTATTTCCGAGATTGATGCTATGCTCGCCACGTTTGATATAACCACTTCGAAGGGGTGTCGCGATAGTGCAATTGTCGAGGTACTCTATTCATGCGGATTACGTGTCTCGGAACTTACGTCGCTGCGCATCGACAACCTCTTTTTTGGCGAGGGTGTCATCCGCATCACGGGTAAGGGCGATAAGCAGCGTATTGTGCCTATCAGCTCGGCAGCTCGCGATAAGATACAGCTATACATGGAGTTTCGTCGCCCGAAGAGTGCCTCGGAGGCGGTGGTGTTTTTGAATAATAGGGGCGAGCCTCTCACTCGTGTTATGGTCTTCAATATAATCAAGCGTGCAGCACGCGAGGCGGGTGTGGATAAACCGATTAGTCCCCACACTTTGCGTCACTCCTACGCTACGCATATGTTGGAGGGTGGTGCTAATATCCGTCAGGTGCAGGAGCTGCTGGGACACGAGAGCATATCGACAACGGAGGTGTATACCCATCTGGATAGAACGCACCTAAAACGTGTTGTCGAGGATGGCTTTTCGGATTTAATATTTAAATAATAAGTTCTTTTGTATGAGGAGGTTGTGTGTAATATTAATATTTATGCTTTGTACGGTTGTGGCGTTTGCCGCAAGCGAGGAGGTAACCATCGAGCGTGAGTGGGGCAATATCTCGGCTACGTTGTCGCAGCCCGAGGGAGGTAGCTCCACGGCGGTACTCATCATCGCAGGCTCGGGCCCTACCGACCGCAACGGAAATTCGGCATTGAGCCTTGTAACATATTGTTATAAAATGCTTTCGGATGCGCTTGTTGAGCGAGGTTATGCGGTTTTGCGATACGATAAGCGAGGTATTGGCTTAAGTAGGCTAACGAGCGGTTCGGCAAATGATGTCGTTTTTGACGACTTTGTCGATGATGCTGCGGCGTGTGTTGCCTATCTGCGTGATAGGGGCTACACAAGGGTCGTTGTCGCGGGACATAGCGAGGGTGGTAGCATCGCTCAGTGTTTGGAGCATAGGGAGGATGTGTCGGTTGAGGCGTTGGTATTGCTTTGCGCACCAGGCTATCCTATGGATGAGATACTTATGAAGCAACTTTCGGCTCAACTTATGCCTAACTACATGGGTCTTATGCTCTCGGCAACGAACATTATACAGCAACTCAAACGTGGCAATCTGGTTGCCGAGGAGAAGGTTCCCGCGGAGCTTGTATCGCTGTTTCACCCCTCGGTGCAACCCTATCTTGTAAGTACCATGCGACACGACCCTGTGACCGTGGCCGCTCGTTCGGTGTTGCCAACATTGGTGGTTTCGGGCGGACGCGATATACAGGTGTCGGTGGATAATGGCGAACGCTTGGCGAAGTCGGCTGTTAATGCGAGCCATAGAGTATTTGAGAATATGAGCCATGTGCTTAAGGATGCCACGTCGAGTGATAGAATGGAGCAAATGGTGAGTGTATATACAAATCAGCAATTGCCACTCACCGAGGGTCTTGCTCGTGAAATAGATATATTTATTACTAACCTATAAAGCCTAAAACTATATGTCATTTCTATCAAAACTTTTCGGTTGCAAGTGCAAAGTCGCACCTAAATATCCCAGCGATGAACTAACTATAAATGGCCGTACTTTGCGCCTGCATTTCTACGCTCACGCCTCAATAGCTATCGAGTACGAGGGCCGATTTATCTATGTCGATCCTGTCGAGGGTCATGCCGAGTATGCTAAGTTGCCTAAGGCTGATATGATCCTTGTTACCCACTCGCACTACGATCACTTCGATATGGCCTCTATCGAGGCGTTGCAGAAGCCCGATACACGTATCTTGTGTGATAAGACTTCGGCTGAGAGCTTCGCTGGCGATTGCTATACGATGCTTCCGGGTGCTGTTGCCGAGCCATTTGCAGATATTCGTGTTGAGGCCGTTGCTGCGTACAATACCTCAGAACATCAGCTTCAGTTCCACCCCAAGGAGAGAGAGGATTGTGGCTATGTCGTAACGCTTGGTGACGATGTCCGCATCTACATCTCGGGCGATACGGAGCCTACCGACGAGCTACGTGCCTTAAAGGGTATTGACATTGCCTTTGTATGTGTAAATCAACCATATACGATGACTCCAGAGGAGGCTGTCGAGGCTGTGACGGCACTTCGTCCCAAGATCTATTACCCCTATCACTATGGTCAGGTCGAAGAACCTACCGATGTTGAGGCCTTGGCCGAGAGATTGAAATCGGTGTGCGATGTCCGCATCCGTCCATTGGCATAGGTGGTCTACTAAGGTGAGCACAGCAATTTTGGGTCGGCGATTACGTGCCGTACCCATGCTTGTTGTGCTTGTTCCGTTTATCTGCGGTATTGTCGCTGCGGATGTTCTTCTATTGCCCCTATATGTCGTACTTGCGCTGCTTATGGCAGTGTGTGTCGCAGCGTGGATTGTGTTGCCACGAGGCGTAGCATGGGGCTATGTTGCGATGGCTCTAATCCTACTTGGCTATGTGGTTGCCGAGTTGCGCCACCCAGCCTCGAACATACCCTACGATACCAAGATTGGTATTGTCGGGGAGGTAGTCGGGGAGGTTATACCACGCGATGGCTATCGCATTGCTGAGGGTCGTGTGCGTGCGTGGCGTGAGGATAAAGATGATGTATGGAGAGAGGCTAACGAGCGTGTGCGTCTATGGATACGTAGCGATAGCGTCGCTTCGGGTGATAGGTTTGAGGCATATACGCACTTAGTATCGCGAATATCGCGTAATGTGGAGTATGACGAGTTGCTACACCGCAGAGGTTATGTCGGAGGTGTGGGCATCAGCGATTATAACATATCTCAACTTGAACATAACGCCCCACGTGGTCTGCATCTGCGGGCACTGAACAAGCTACGTCGCTATGTGGCAGATACGACATCTTATGCTACGGTAGAGGCTATGGTAGCGGGATCGCGTTCGATGATGTCTACCGAGTTGCGTGAGGCATACTCGCGTACAGGCTTGGCACATCTTATGGCTGTTTCGGGTCTGCACCTCGGTATTGTAGTGCTATTGGCCATGGCTTTGCTTAAGCCGTTGAGCCTTATTCATCGAGGTCATATTGTTGCTAACCTGCTGGTTATAGTAGTGTTGTGGCTATATGCCGTGGTCAGTGGTATGTCGCCCTCGGTGGTACGTGCAGCGGTTATGCTTACCGTCTTTCAACTATCGCGAGCCACCTCGTCGCGCTACAATTCGATTAATGGTCTGGCGGTAACTATCTTTCTTATGCTTGTCGTTCACCCCGATAATCTCTACGATATTAGCTTTCAGTTCTCCGTGGTAGCGGTCTTCGGCATTTTACTTTGGGCTGTCCCCGTAGTGCGATATTTCGGCTTGCGACGAGGTATCTTAGGTCTGCTGGCAACGTCTATGGCCGTAGGTGTCGTCGCAACGCTCTGGACGCTGCCTCTCGTATCTAATAATTTTGGAAATATTCCGCTTATAGGTGTGGTTATCACGCCTTTGGCAATGATTACGGCATACGCAATTGTGGGGTGTGGAATGGCAGCATTGCTCCTTCCCGATATGTTTGCATCACCACTAATGTCGGTGGCGCATTGCGCTGCCTCGCTACAAAATAGCTTGGTCGAGCTGGCTGCAGTCCCCTCGTGGTGCGCAGTGGAATATCGCCTTGGAGATAGCGGTGTTGTACTTTGCTACCTGCTTTATGCGGCAATTACGCTTGTCACATGGAGTATGGAACGAAAAAAAAGAGTATCTTTGTCTCGTAGTTATGACATTTGAGGAGCTTGACATACTGCGTAGCGATGAAATACGCCACGCCATCGATGCGAATATAGAGCGCGACCCATCGGCCGTAGCTCTCGATAAGCGTGTGCCCCGTGCCTCGCTTGTTGCCACACAGGTTAAGTATTTGCAACGTGCGCGTCGCAAGTTGCCAAGCCTCTATGCCGCACGATGTGTTATCCCACCCCGCGCCTTCGAGCAGTGCTCGAGCGAGGAGTGTGCCGAACGTAAACATATCGCGGGAGGCTCGGTGCTCGACCTTACGTGTGGCCTCGGAATTGATGCTATGGCTCTGGCACGAAGGTTTAAGCGAGTTGTGGCTATCGAGCGTGACGAGGTACTCGCCGAGGTAGTGCGCTACAATATGTCGCTCCTTGGGATAGATAATGTCGAGGTTGTGACAGCAACATCGGAAGAGTACGTGGCGACAACTGCCGAGCGTTTCGATTGGGTTTTTGCCGATCCCGATCGTCGCTCGTCGGATGGTCGTAAGATGGTATGCTTGGAGGACTGCTCGCCCGATATGCTCTCGTTGATGCCACGTCTTAAGACCCTATCGAAGCGTGTGGCGATGAAACTCTCGCCATTGTTCGATTGTGACGAAGCCTTTCGTCTATGTTCGCCCGCCGAGGTCGAGGTCGTGTCGGTTGGTGGCGAGTGCAAGGAGGTAAATATTTATACCTCAGCCGATTACAACTTGCTGCGTATTGCTGTTGTAGGTAGTGGCGAGTGGGAGTTTGCTCCCGAAGCAATGTTGTCCACACCCTCTACGGAGCATTTTGAAGGAGGAGAGTGGCAATATATGCTTATTCCCGATGTGGGGCTACAAAAAGCGAGAACGGCCATAGCTGCACTCAAGGCTCATGCCTCGATATGGAGCAATAACGGATATGCCTTTGCATCGTCCCTCCCAGAGGTGAATCTTCCTGTGCGAATTTATCGAATAAAGGCTATAGAGCAGTATAATCCTCGTGAGCTGAAACGTCGCTATAAGGGTGTGGGCGTAGAGTTGCTCAAGCGAGATTGTCGTCTTGCGGTGGATGCTGTGCGCAAAGCTGCAGGCATGAAGCCAGGTAGTGAGGCTATGGTGGCTATGACCACTATTGAGAATAAGAGTTGGATTATCGAATTGGAAAGCTTATAACGATGAGTGAGAGTGGTAAACTACCTATATGGCGTGTGGTGCTCGTAGGCTCGGGAAATGTTGCCGAGGCCTATGCGCGTACGTTGTCTATGGTCGAGGGCGTTGAACTTGTGCAGGTATATGCTCGCAATGAGGAGCGCGGTCGGGCTGTTGCCACAATCGCCAATGTGCCGTGGTGTGGTGTCAATAGCGAGCTTGCCGAGGCTGACCTATATATTATCGCAGTGAGTGATAGGGCTATTGGAGAGGTAGCCTCCTCGTTGCCATTTTCCACAGATGCACTCGTTGTGCATACGGCGGGTAGCGTGTCAATGGATGCTATTGCCGAGCGCATTGGACGACGTGGTGTACTCTATGCCTTTCAGAGCTTCACGGCTGGGCGTGATGTCGATTTTAGAGATGTTCCGATCTTCGTTGAAGCTGATAATGAGACTATTGAGGAACGCCTTAGGGAGTTCGCTTCACGCCTATCTAACAAGGTCTATGTCGCAAGTTCCGAGCGTCGTCGTATGGTGCACCTTACGGGTGTTATCGTCAATAATTTTACCAATCACCTCTATACGCTTGGTGGCGAGTTGCTGCGTGACGAGGGCTTTAGTTTTGAGCTTCTCGCGCCACTCGTTGCCGAGACTGCAGCTAAGGCCATAGCGAGTGGTAATCCGCATAGCGTACAGACAGGACCTGCGGTGCGTGGCGATAGGGCGGTGTGTGAAAAACATGTTGAACTGCTCGCTCAACACCCTGATTTACAGAAGATTTATAACGTGATAACAGATAGTATATGGGAAATTTCAAAGAAGATATAGCGCGCGTCAAGGCATTCGTCTTTGATGTCGATGGCGTGATGACCGATGGTGGTATCATACCTACGCCCGATGGCGATTTTATTCGTCGCTACTATGCTAAGGATGGCTATGCTATGGCCTATGCCATCCGCGAGGGCTACAAAATATGTGTAATCTCGGGAGGTCGTGGCGAGATGTTACGTCGCCGCTTGGAGATGCTCGGCGTGGAGCGTATGTATCTCAACTGCATGGATAAGATTACGGCTATCAAGGAGTTTATGTCTGATAATGGCCTTGCAGCTGAGGAGGTTATATATATGGGTGACGATATTCCCGATTTGGAGTGTATGCGTGTGGTCGGTATCCCAGTTTGTCCTGCCGATGCCTGTATGGAGGTTATCGAGGCATCGCGTTACGTATCGGAGTATAATGGTGGTTATGGAGCTGTGCGTGACATTGTCGAGCAGGTACTTCGTGTACAAGGTCGATGGGCTAAGAATATGCAGGGGGTATTAGGTGTTCCTTCCCGATAAATAATTTTTTGTTATAGGGGTCATCTTCGACTCTTCAATCAAAATGGCGAATGGGAAATACGTCAAGTATGTCCCATCCGCCATTTTTCATGTCATAGCCAAATCTGACCCCTTCTAACAAGAAATTGGGGCGTGCAGGAAAGAAAGGTGTTGTTCTGCTCTCTCAATCAACGCCACTTTGGCTCTCGACCAATAATTTTCTGTTTGCCTATCGATATATTGCCTTCGGAGCTATCTCTATCATTCCGCTCTTTAGACCACTCGTCGCGCTATTTCGGCCATTCAGCAACATTATCTGTAAGCAAGAACCCTTGTTTAGTAAAAAATATCTAACTTTGCCTATGTTATACGAGGCATAGCCTCGACAGTGAAACAGAACAACTAATAAACAACTAATAACGATTATGACTAACAACAATTTCGGTATGGAGCGTCTTGGTAGCAACTATGCTGCACCAAGCGTTGAGGTAGCAGAGATTAGTGTTGAGCGAGGCTTCGAGGTGAGCGATCCCTACACTATGGATTTGGAGGACTATGCAATAGGTGATTTTATCTGGTAAAACGGTATGGCTATGAAGAGATTTTACACACTTTGGTTAGCCGCTGTAGCACTTTTTGGCTTTGCAGCTTGTTCTCAGGACAACGACATCCTTCTCAACGAGGCGATGCCCACGATGACCGTATATGCCACATTCGAGGATGAGGCAACACGTATGGAGCTCGGCACAAACAACGTGACTCCTAAGTGGGAGGCAGGTGACGAGATCGTTATCAACAACACAACATTTACGGCAGCAAATGGTGGCCGTAAAGCATCTTTTACTACTACATCCGAGACTCTTCCTTCGGGTAGTTACACAGCCGTATATCGTGGTGAGGGCGTAACGAAGAACTGCATTGCAGCCGAGCAGCAGGCCGTAGCAGGTAGCTTTCCAAAGCAGACTCCCGTAGTTGCTGCTGGTAGCGCTATCGAGGAGGGTATGACACTATCGTTTAAGAACGTAGCAGCACTCTTGCAGTTCCAGGCTGTCGAGGCTGGTGACTACACATTTGAGGCAGTAGGTGGCGAGCTTCTCGCAGCCGATTTTACCGTGAATGGTGATGCGACAGTTACGTTTGCAACATCGGGTTCATCAAAGGTGACACTCAAGGGTTGCGAGGCTGGTAATACATACATGGTGTCGGTAGCTCCTGCAACATTGAGCCAGGGCCTTAAGGTGTGCGTCGGCTCAAAGGAACTCAAAACAGGTGGTGTAGGCATGGAGCTCGAGCGTAGCACTATCTACTCACTCGCAGGTCTTAGCGAGAATGAGACATATAAGAATCTTATTTGGGGTATTGTAGGTGGTCACCAGGGTTGGGATACCTCACGTCCTACAATGTTGGATGTGACAAATGTCGAGGGTCTTTATGTAGCAACTAACATCCAGCTTGGTGAGCCAGGTTTCAAGTTCGTGAAGGGTGCCTTGAAGGATTGGAACGATAAGAGCAGTTTCTTTGGTGCTCACGCGGCATCGAATGGCAAGGAGTATTACGACTTTACCGCAGAGATTGGTGCTAACTGGTACAACGTTTACGATAACGATTTAGTGGATAATGGCAACGAGAAGTATCCTAACAATATCGGTGTGAGCGATTGGTCAAAGCGCTACGACGTATATCTCTACTTTGCAGAGCGTGGCAGCGACTACAATAAGTTGTCATACACCATTGTTGAGCATGGCGAGGATATCGTATTGCCTGGTAATAATAACCCTGGCGGTTCATCAGATGCGAGATGGGCTCTTATTGGAGCATTTAACTCTTGGGATATCAATAACCCTACCTATTTTACAGCTACGGAGGATGCTGATATCTTAGTGGCTAAGAGCGTAGCAATGGAGGCTGCACAGGGATTCCTTATCATTCAGCCCGAGACAGGCTTTGATAATAAGGTTGGTGTGGGTAGCGTGAACTATGTTAAGGTTAATCACTTCGCAACAATGGGTTCTGGTGGTAGCGATATCTGCCTTGAGACAACAGGTACCTATGATTTCTATTTTAATGCTAAGACCTTGGCATTCTATGCTATGTCTGAGGGTACAGACTACAAGACTGCTACAGAGCAGACCGTAAATGGCCAGGAGCCAGTGCAGGAGGAGCCAGAGGTGACCGATATCGCAATCTATCTCAAGCCAAATAACAATTGGAAGGCGGACAACGCTCGTTTTGCGGCTTACTTCTGGAACAACTCTGGTAATGTTTGGGTAAACATGACCGATGCCGACAATGATGGTATCTATGAGTGTTGCTTGCCTGAGGGCTATGAGCTCGGTTGTAACATTATCTTCTGCCGTATGAATCCTGCGACAACAGGTAACAACTGGAACAATAAGTGGAATCAGACATCAGATCTCAAAACTCCTACCGATGGTAAGAACCTCTATACTATTAAGGACGGTACTTGGGATAAAGGTGGTGGAGAGTGGAGTCTTCACGAAGCTGCGGGAGCTAACTCTGTTGATTTTACAATGGGTGGTACAGACGTAACAACTCGTAGCTAGCTTGCGCAGTAAAGCCTTGCACGCAGATTATACAGAAACTCGTAGGCTGCCGATACGGCAGCCTGCGATATTCTGTTTTTAGGACTTATCCACTGCGGGTGGGGCCTTCTCGAGAGAGAGAATATACACAGAGAGAAACAAATATAGATGATTATGAAGAAGATTTTTGGTTTGTTGGCATTTGCCTCAATGCTTATTACCTTCGCCGCTTGTGAGAAGAAGGGAGTTGATGAGGAGAAGAATCCTACGGAGGGTGTCGTGGAGCTTTCGGCAAGTTTCAAGGCTTGTGCTACACGCGTATCGCTAAACAACACCACACTTACATGGGAGGCTGGCGATCAGATCGTTGTGAACAACACGACATTCACTACAAAGGATGGCGGTGCTAAGGCTAAGTTTACAGCTCCTTCGTTCGAGGTAGCGGAGGGTGCAACGCTTGTTGCGCGTTATGGTGAGTCGAAGATTGCCAAGGAGCAGACAGCGCGCGAGGGCTCGGTGCCTGCTGCAACACCTGCTGTTGCTGTGGCTATGTATAGCAAGGGCGTGGAGCTTAGCTTTGGTTCAGTAGCTTCATTCTTGAAGTTTACGCCTTCGGTAGCGGGTGATGTGACTATCGCAACGACGGATGGTAAGCTTTTGGCTGGCGATTTCAGCGTCGATGCAGAGGGTAAGGTGGCGTTCGCTACAACAGGCTCAACGTCGGTTACGTTGAAGGGCTGTGCTGCGGGTAAGAGCTACTATGTAGCCGTAGCACCTGTAAAGCTCAGTAGCAGTTTGGTTATCACCATTGGCGGAAAGAGCTACGTGGCACAGAACAACCACCTCGAGTTTGTGGCTAATACGATCTATAACCTCGGTAAGTTGAGCGAGGAGGGTGGCAACGAGCAGCCCGATCAGCCCAACCAGCCTGCAGGTCCTAAGCAGAGCCACAACCTCTATCTCTATAAGCATAAGAATACGTGGAGCAGCGTGAAGCTCTACTCGTGGGATGCTGCCGAGGCTAAGTACACAGGTGAGTGGCCAGGTGAGGATCCAGCACGCGAGGAGATGATCAACGGACACAAGTACCTGGTATGGGAAATGCCCGCTGAGGCTGATGGCGTAGAGCTCAGTATCGTTGTGAACAACGGTGTTGCCGAGGGTGGTGAGAAGTCGGAGGATTTCTCATTGGGTAAGTTCGATGGCGAGCGTTATATCCTCCTTAACGGCACGAAACTCAGCAATATCGCCGATAAGCGCGATCCTATTCCTGCTGGCGACTCGGAGGATCCCAACACGCCCGATGTTCCCGTAGGTAACGGACATAAAATCTATGTATACCAGCACAATAACTCATGGTCGCTCAACCTCTACACATGGGATGATAATGGTACGGCCTACACAGGCGAGTGGCCTGGTAGCTCAACATCTATTACCGAGAAGATTGGTGATTATGAGTATAAGGTTTGGGTATTGCCCGAGACGGCAAACAACGTAAACTTGAGCTTGTTGCTCAATGGCGGTGGTGATGATTCTAAGACGGGTGATTTCTCGCTTGGCGTGTTCGATGGCGACCACTACCTCTTGCTTAGTGGCTCTGCAATCTCGGAGATTACAGATAGCGCAAATCCTGGCGTTCCTGTGCAGCCCGAGAATCCTGGACAGCCCGAGTTGCCCACAAATCCCGATGTATATGCAGGTTGGGGTCTTGTAGGTGAGCATCAAGGTTGGGATATTACCTCTCCTTCACCATTGTATAAGACCACTACTGAGAATCTATACGTTGCTGAGAATGTGGAGCTTAAGGCTAACGGCTTCAAGTTTGCAAAGTATGACCTTCAGAATTGGGATGGTGAGAATACTACGTTTGGTGCTTGGAAGCGTTCTGAGGGTAAGGAGTATTTCGACTACAACGCAGAGATCTCTTCTGGCGAGTGGTATAGCGTCTACGACAACAACCTTGGCGAGCATAAGGAGAATATCGGTGTTGGTGACTGGAGCAAGCGTTACGATATCTATCTTCGTGTTGTAGAGCATGCCGAGTGGGGTGAGCATCTTGAGTATACGATCGTAGAGCATGGTGCTGATGTGAATGCTCCCGATAATGGTGGCAATGAGGGAACTCCCGAAACTCCCGAGACACCCAATCAGCCCGAGTTGAGCGATAAGGTAGTATATCTCAAGCCTAACAGCAACTGGGTAGTGGATAATGCTCGTTTTGCGGCATATTTCTTTGTCGATGACTCTAAGCACGAGTGGGTGAGCCTTACCGACGAGGATAGCGATAGCATCTACGAGTGTCATCTTCCCGTAGGTTATGAGCTTGGTTGTAATATCATCTTCTGCCGTATGAATCCATCCTCAACGGTAAATAGCTGGGATAATAAGTGGAATCAGACAGCAGATCTTACAACGCCTACCGATGGTAAGAATCTCTACACCGTGGCAGATGGTTCATGGGATGGTAGCGATAATAATCAGTGGAGTGTAAAGTAATTCCAATACACTCGATAATAGGAGTGTGTCCAACAAGTTTATGGGCACACTCTTTTTGTATAGAAGTTGTATAACAAGAGTTGATTTTAGGCCTGCGAAGTCCGAAAAACGTAGTTTACGCCAAGTAAATGAGCATTCGAGGGCAAGCATAACGACAAAACCGCCTTGTTATACAGCTTATTATAGTTTCCCTATTTACCTACCCCTTTAATGGCGAGTCGGGTTCGTTGGCCATCACGGCATAGAAGAGCCTATCGACCAGTGCGGGGAAGAATTTTTTTAGGTGGTGCGTTGCGCGGCCCTCCCACTCCATAAGGCATAGTCGCTTGCGGCGGCGTATGCCACGTGCCACGATATGTGCTACTTGCTCGGGTGTCATCATCTTAGCCTCGTTGCGCGGGGTATCGCCCTGTTGCGAGCCATCGGCTGTAAGTGCCGCAAAGCGTACATTAGAGGCGGTAAAACCTGGACAGGCGGTCATTACATGTACCCCCTTCTTAAGATTTTCGATGCGTATCGTATCCAGAAAACCGGTCATTGCATACTTCGATGCCGAGTATCCCGTGCGGCCAGGTAGACCATGGATGCCCGCAACCGAGGATATGCCAACAAGCGAGCCGTGCGACTTCTGTAGCCATGGCAAGGCATATTTCGTGCAGTTCACCGTGCCCCAGAAATTGACATCCATCAAGCGGTGCAGCACATCCAAGTCGCAATCGTCAAACAGTGCGCGCATCGAGAGTCCTGCATTGCATATCATAACATCGATACCTCCGAAGCACTCTACAGCTTTGTTGATAAGCGCTTCGCAATCCTCGCGTCTTACAACATCACAGACTGTGTATGCCACCTCGCCTCCATTGGCTCTGATATCCGAGGCTACACGCTCGAGCTCTTCCTTGCGACGAGCACCGAGCACTACCTTGGCGCCCATCTTAGCATATTCGCGGGCCATAGCCTCGCCAATACCCGACGAAGCTCCCGTAATAATGATTACTTTCCCTCTCATAAATTCTCTCATACCCTAACCTAATTCTTCTAAATATCTACCGTAAGACCGTCGTAGGCAAAGACCACACCTTCGGGAAGTCGCTCTGAGGCCTCGGTATAGAGTCCTATGCGGTGCGACATGTGTGTAAGATAGGCTCTACGTGGTGCTATACGTGCAACGAGTGCTAAGGCCTCATCGACCGAGAAGTGTGAGTCGTGGGGTTCCCATCTTAGGGCATTCACCACAAGCACCTCGACACCATGTAGCTTGGCCTCCTCGCTTGGAGCAATTCCGCTAAAGTCGGTGATATAAGCTAATTTGCCTATGCGGTAGCCTACCGAGCGGAAGCGTGTAGAGTGCTCCCCGACAATAGGAGTAACCTCTACGCCACACACCGAGAATGGCTGTTGCTCGTGGATGGTGTGTAGTTCGATGACGGGGACACCGCGATACTTATCTTCGGCAAAGGCATAGTCGAAATCCTTGAGCAGAACCTTTACCGTAGGCTCATTGGCGTAGATGTGCATGGTGCGTATCGTGGGGTAGTCCACAAAGTTGAAGGCACGCACATCGTCGATGCCCGCCGTGTGGTCTTTATGCTCGTGTGTGAGTAGCAGCGCATCGAGGCGGTCTACACCCTCGCGCAGCATCTGCTGGCGGAAGTCGGGCCCTGCGTCAATGACGAGACGTAGACCCTCTACCTCGACCATTGCCGAGGTGCGCAGGCGATTATCGCGCCTATCCGAAGAACGGCACACCTCGCAGCGACACCCGATAACGGGTACGCCCTGCGAGGTGCCTGTGCCTAAGAATGTTAGCTTCATAAGCTCGTCTATTTCATTCTAAACCATACCCACAGGTCATGCCATGTTGGGCGTTTGCCGTGCATAAAGATTCCCACGCGGTATATCTTAGCTGCCGCCCACGTAGTAAAGATGAATGTGGCGTAGAGCAAGACCAAAGATACGATAATCTCCCATAGGGCAATGCCACACGGTATGCGGGCAATCATCACTATTGGCGAGGTGAGTGGTATCATCGATGTCCAAAACGCTAATGGCGAGTTAGGATCATTAAATACCGACATCATCGCAATTATAGAGAGGATGATAGGCATCATAATCACCGTGTTGAACTGCTGACCATCCATCACCGAGTCTACAGCCGAGCCTGCAGCGGCATATAGCGAGGCGTAGAGCAGGAAGCCTCCGATGATGAAGAGTAGCAGATAGAGGAATAGCGTTGCCACATATCCTGTGTTGCCCAATGTGCCCATAAGGCTCTGGAGCATTATATCGTTTGTGGCTACCACCTCGGCAGAGAAGAGCGAAGGTAGTAGGAACTTCGATGCTGCGATGACAAGGAGTGCCCAGATGGCTATCTGTGTCATAGCAACAAGAGCAATACCCAAAATCTTACCCATCATAATCTGTAGTGGTGTGCAGCTGGTAACGAGCACATCGACAACGCGACTCGCCTTCTCCTCGACTACCGATGTAAGCACCATCTGGCCGTAGAGGATGATAACCATATAAAGTATCATTCCGAGTACCAAGCCGAGGATGTAGTTTATGCTCGACGAGGTAACCTCCATACTCTCTTCGACGCCTGTGCCATCGTTTAGGAAGGTGCTCAGCTCGATGTCGGTATGCACCTCGGTGAGTATCGCCTCTATATTTTCGATGTTGTAGCTTGCGAGCTTGTCGTGCTCGATGATTGCCGAGATTTGCGAGGCTATGCTCTCCTCCAGCATCATCGACGATGAGGAGTTGGTGATAAGCTGCACCGAGTCGCGCTGCTCGACATCGCTACCAATGTAGAGAATACCAAATATGCCGCTCTCCTCGTTGTATATGCGACAAGCCTCGGTCTTCGACATCTGCTCGTCGAGGACAAATTGCGCCTCTGCAGTAGGCGTTAAACGCTCGGCTATATTTTGTCCCGAGCGGTCGAGAACTACGATTTGCTTCTCTTCGCCCTTAGAGTAGAGCATCATCAGCGTAGGTGCAACCATCATACCTATCATAAAGAGAGGCATCAGAAGCGTGGTGATGATAAACGACTTTTTGCGTACACGCTCACCCCACTCACGCATTATTATCAACCAAGTATTCTTCATAACTATTTGCGTTTTTGGCTGTTACACATCTATAATGTGCCATTTACGGCACGAATGAATATATCGTTCATCGAGGGCATAACCTCGTTTAGCGAGCGTAGCGCGCACTGCTCATTAAGGCGAGCTATCACCTCGCGTAGCTTGTCGTCCTCCTTGACGTGCATCTTCACGCGACGGTAGCCACCCACGACACCCTGGCTCTCACTTAGAAGTGTCGCAAGGTCGTCTGTCGCAGCGTGTAGCGTACTATCGTCAGCACTATACACCACCTCGAAGATGTTGCCACCAGCGCGACGACGAATCTCCTCAACAGAGCCCGAGAGTATGTTCTGCGACTTGTTAATGAGTGTTATATGGTCGCATATCTCCTCTACGGATGCCATATTGTGTGTCGAGAATATGATTGTAGCCCCCCTCTCTCTAAGTCCGAGAATCTCCTCCTTGAGCATATTGGCATTTATAGGGTCGAAGCCCGAGAATGGCTCGTCGAAGATAAGGAGCTTGGGCTCGTGTACCACCGTAGCTATGAACTGCACCTTCTGCGCCATACCTTTCGAGAGGTCCTCCACGTTGCGCCCCCACCAATCAGCGATACCGAGACGCTCAAACCATCCCTTTAGTCGCCTCTCTGCCTCGTGACGCTCCAAACCTTTAAGACGTGCAAAGAAGAGTGCCTGCTCACCTACACGCATCTTCTTGTATAGACCTCGCTCCTCAGGCATATAGCCGATGTGATATACATCCTCGGCCGTAAGAGGCTTGCCGTCAAGGAGTACACGCCCCTCGTCGGCAATGGTTATGCGGTTGATGATGCGTATGAGTGTAGTCTTTCCTGCACCATTAGGGCCGAGCAGACCATATACAGCACCTCGAGGTACCTCGAGCGACACATCGTTGAGGGCTTTATGCCCCGTGTAGCTCTTCGAGATGTGTTCTATAGTAAGTATTGAATCTCTCATAGTAGTAGTTTTTTATTCTAGCACTTTACAAAGATAGTGATTTTCTTTCGAAATCCAAACATCGAGTAGATATATGCCGCCTATGGGGTTATAAAAAGAAACCATCCTGAGCTATACAACTCAGGATGGTTTGCTTAAACGATGTGACGTCGTTGCGCCACTATCTGTTGAGATTATAGACGCTCGAGCTTAACAGTGAAGTGACGCATCAACTCAGTCTCCCAAACGATCTTAACACCGCGTGTGATCTCGTGACGACGATCATATACGTTCTTCAACGCAGCTGCGATAACATCCATGTGGTTGTTAGTGTAAGAACGACGAGCGATGCAGAGACGAAGGAGGTCAAGACCACCGAAACGGTTCTCGCGAGTTACAGGATCACGGTCAGCAAGGATGTAACCGATCTCGCATCCACGAACACCAGCCTCGAGGTAGAGCTCGATAGCCAAAGTCTGTGCAGGGAACTCCTCCTTAGGAATGTTAGAGAGAACCTTGTCAGCATCTACGAACAAAGCGTGACCACCAACAGGACGCTGGTAAGGAATACCGTACTCGTCGAGCTTAGCAGCGAGGTACTGTACCTGCTTGATACGAGTCTCGATAGTGTCGAGCTCAGTGTTCTCATCAAGACCTACGGCCAAAGCAGCCATATCACGACCGTTCATACCACCGTATGTCAAGAAGCCCTCGAATGGGATACAGAAACGCTTAGCACCCTCGTACCAGTCCTCGTGACGTGTAGCGATGAAACCACCCATGTTCACAAGACCGTCCTTCTTAGATGACATAGTCATACCGTCTGCGTAAGAGAACATCTCCTTGCAGATCTCCTTGATAGTCTTATCAGCGTAACCCTCCTCACGAGTCTTGATGAAGTATGCGTTCTCAACGAAACGTGCTGAGTCGAATACTACACGCTTGCCATACTTGTCAGCGATAGCACGAACGTCACGCAAGTTCTTCATTGATACAGGCTGACCACCTGCTGTGTTGTTTGTAACAGTAACGATGATGAAAGGAATCTTCTCAGCGTTCTCTGCCAAAGCCTTCTCCAACTTAGCGCAGTCTACCTCACCCTTGAAAGGAATCTCGAGCTGTGTATCCTTAGCTGCGTCGATAGTGCAGTCCAAAGCTACAGCCTTACGGAACTCGATGTGACCCTTAGTAGTGTCGAAGTGTGAGTTACCAGGGATGATATCACCAGCCTTTACGAGGTGAGAGAACAATACGTTCTCAGCAGCACGACCCTGGTGTGTAGGGATAACGTAGTCGAAACCAGTGATCTTACCGATAGTCTCCTTAAGCTCGAAGAATGACTTAGAACCAGCGTAAGCCTCGTCACCTGTCATCATTGCAGCCCACTGACGGTCGCTCATAGCACCTGTACCTGAGTCGGTCAAGCAGTCGATGTAAACCTGCTCAGACTTCAAACCGAAGAGGTTGTAGTGTGCATCCTTAAGCCACTGCTCACGCTCTGCGCGTGTGCTCTTCTTCAATGGCTCAACCATCTTAATTCGATACGCTTCTGCAAATGGGATTTCCATAGTAGTATTAGTTTATAGGTTATACAATAATTTTAATTATTTATTCTTTTTCTGTTGCACCTAAAATGGTAAAATATCGCTTTTTTAGGCCTTTCGTTGCAAAGATATGCAAAAATATGGTTATTTGCAACTAAAAATCCAAAATATTTTTGGTTATCTATCCCGCTTGGTGCGGCAAGAAAACCATATCCTTATTTATTAGCAACAAGAAGCTCCAATATCTGAATTGCATTTAGAGCTGCTCCCTTGCGTATCTGATCGGCCACGCACCAGAACGTAATGCCATGCTCGTTGCAGAGATCTTTTCTTACGCGACCGACATATACGGGATCGCAACCCTGAGCGTAGAGAGGCATTGGGTAGCGCTTCTCGGTAGGCTCATCAACGAGTACAATGCCCTTAGTGTTGGCGAATGCCTCGCGTACAGCCTCGACAGTGAGAACATCCTCAGTCTCCACCCATATAGCCTCGGAGTGGGCACGAAGTACGGGAACACGTACACATGTTGCCGAGGTGCGGATGTCGGAGTGCATAATCTTGCGAGTCTCGTAGAACATCTTCATCTCCTCCTTCGTATAGTCGTTGTCCTGGAAGACGTCGATATGCGGTATGAGGTTGTAAGCCAGCTGGTAAGCAAACTTCTCAACCTTAGGCTCGCGACCCTCGACGATAGCCTTGTGCTGCTCCTCGAACTCCTGCATAGCCGTAGCACCTGCACCACTTGCCGACTGATAGGTTGCCACGTGTACGCTCTTGATGTGCGATAGACGCTCGATAGCACCCAATGCTACGACCATCTGGATAGTTGTACAGTTTGGATTGGCGATAATACGACGGGGGGCATTAAATGCATCTTCGCCATTTACCTCGGGAACAACAAGTGGAATATCGTCATCCATACGGAAGGCGCTCGAGTTATCAATCATAAACGCGCCATGCTTTGTGATTGTCTCGGCGTACTCCTTTGATGTTGAGGCACCTGCCGAGGTCAAAGCCACGTCGATATCCATAAAATCGTCGTTGTGCTGAAGCTCGCGTACTACGATATCCTGACCACGGAAGCGATAGACGCTACCTGCACTACGCTTCGAGCCGAAGAGACGAAGCTCCTCGATGGGCATAGGGTGATTCTCCAAGATAGAGAGAAACTCCTGACCTACGGCGCCACTTGCGCCAACTATTGCAATTTTCATATAATTATACGTTTTAAGTTGTTATTATTACCTATTTATATATATTAACGACGAGCGTGCGACGAGTTTAGAAAAACTCGTTGTCGTCGATAAAGAACGTGCTCTCCTCTTCCTCCGCTACGCTCTCCATGTTCTCCGAGCAGCTATAGTCGGGCACCTCGTCCGAGCGTTTGAAGCGATCGGTTCGCTCCACGCCGAGCGAGCCATCCTTGTAGACCTTCGTGAGGAACTTACCCGTAATAGGGAGGGCAATACGCGAACCATCGGCATTGCGCGTGAAGTGGATGCTATTCTCTTCGCCACCGACCCATGTACCCATAACAAGATTAGGCACGGCACACATAAACCATGCATCGACATTGTCGTTTGTCGTACCCGTCTTTGCCGCTACCTCCACGTCGTTGAACTTAAATTCGTAGAGCATACGGCGTGCAGTACCCGTTGTTACGACCTTCTGCATCATTGTAATCATCGTGTAGGCCACGCGCTTCGATAGTACGTCGTTGCTCTTGGGTGTGAATGTTGCCAGAAGGTTGCCCTGGCTATCTTCGATGCGTGTTACGAAGATAGGGTCGATACGCACACCCTCGTTTGCAAAGGTGCAATATGCAGAGGCCATCTCGTAGGGGTTGCTATCATACGAGCCGATACACAGTGCCGCCACAGGGTCGATGAAGCTCTTGATACCCATGTCGTGGATAAATTCGGCCACGGCCTCGGGCTGCTTCGCCTGCTTCATGATCCATGCTGAGTAGTTGTTGCGGCTCTGTGCCAAACCCCAATATAGAGGGTGTACACCGCTATACTCCACCTCGCCAGCCTCCTTGGGCGACCAAATGCCCATAGGTGTCTCGATAGATACGGGAAGGTTGGGTACGGGCGTGCAGGGCGTGAGACCGAGGTGGTCGATAGCGAAGGTGTAGATAAATGGCTTCGATGTTGAGCCTACCTGACGCTTACCCTGTGTTGCTGCGTCGTACTTGAAGTAGCGATAATCGGGACCTCCGACATAGGCACGCACATATCCCGAGTGTGGGTCGATAGCTACGAATGCTCCACGCATCGTAGATTTGTAGTGTAGCAACGAGTCGCGTGGTGTGAGTGTCGTGTCGCGCACCCCGCGGAAGGTGAATACCTCCATGTTGCGAGGTGTATTGAATGCTGCGAGAATCTCCTTCTTGCTATGTCCTGATGCCTCCATCTCCTTCCAACGATCGGTCTGGCGCATAGCTGTTTCGATGCGCTGCTTCTCATCATCGGGCTCTACATCTACGTATATCGAGCCACTGTTTTTGATTTGGCTATTCATGCGTGGCTGCACAATCTCGGCCATATGCTCCGCGAGAGCCTCCTCGGCATAGTGCTGCATGCGTGAATCAACAGTGGTGTAGATCTTCAGACCATCGCGGTAGATGTCATACTTCTCGCCATTAGCCTTTAAGTTCTTATGACACCATCCCACGATAGGATTTTCGTGATACTCCTTGAGTGCTTGCTCGTAGTCCCACTTCGTATAGTAGTTGCGGCGCTGAGGCTCGTGCATCATCATCGTGCGACGTACCATCTCACGGAAATAGGTCGCTGAGCCCTCATTGTGTGCATCACCAGCACGGCGATACTGCGAAAGGTCGATAGGAAGAGCCTTGAGCGAGTCGGCCATCTCCTGTGTGATAGCACCTGCTACGGCCATGCGTTGCAATACCGTGTTACGACGTTCGCGGGCACGCTCGTTAGGCTCGCCACGACGCAAGGGAGCGTATGTTCCAGGGGCCTTTACCTGGCCTGCAATTACGGCGGCCTCCTCGATAAGCAGATCACGGGGATCCTTGCCGAAGAAGTTGTTGGCTGCCGACTTGATGCCGAAGTTCGAGTTGGAAAACTCCACGGTGTTAAGATACATGGCTACAATCTCCTCCTTGGTGTAGTTATGCTCGAGCTGTGTAGCGATGACATACTCTTGGGCCTTGGCTGCCAATGTGCCAGCATTACCCTCCAAACCCTCCTTGTTGCGACGTGTCTTATAGAGGTTCTTGGCGAGCTGCTGTGTGATGGTACTACCGCCACCCTGACCGCTCTGGCGCAGAATAACGGTTCTAATACCTGCACGTGCCGTAGCCTCGAAGTCGATACCCGGATGGTCGAAGAAACGTATATCCTCCGTAGCTAAAAGGGCTGCGACAATAGGGGGTAACTCGTGACCATCGATTTTGAGCCACTTCTCTCTATCCTCGGGGAATAGCTCTTCGTAGGATAGGTAGGTGCGGTTTTCGATGAAGTAGGTGCCGATCACCTCGCCATCTGCTGAGTATATCTGCGTTGCGAGGTTTGTCTTCGGATTCTCCAGTTCATCGAAGGTCGGCATAGGGCCGAGCGCTTCGCTCTTAGCCAGTGCGAAAAGCGTAGTCAGTGCAATTACTGCGAGAAGTAATATGCACCACATCGCAATAATCACTCGTCGAAGCCACTTGCGGCTCCCGTTTTTCTGTAGGTTTGTTGCCATATATTTAAGCCTTTATTTTATTCTTCACGTAGTTTTTTCGGTCATTATCACACGCCTTGCTAAAATGGTAGTCCTAAGCCAAAGCCAAAGTGGAACTTACCCGTCTGCTTAGGATCTATCCACACCCTACGATATAACGAAAACGTAGCCGATATTGTTGCAGAGTCGGGCATGCCAAATAGAGTGAAATCGACACCTAAGTCGAGACCATACGAGCCGATGTGTGTGCGTCGCTTTGTAATTATACCATCCTCCGTATTTACCGTAGGGCGGGCAAACGATGCGTAGTCGCCACCAAGGTTTAGACGTAGGCGCTTGAAGTAGATGATGCCGTTAATACCTCCGTCGGGATACCATACGGGCATCTGATAGTTGAGCGATGAGGCCACATAGTTGTCGTTCGTAATGTCGTATGACGAGAAGCCTCGCGGCATCAGACGTGTCGATTTCAGCGCAAGGCTCGAGAGTACCATATCCGACTGGAAGCCTCCCAATGATGTCTGATACGATACTGCTGCCGAGAGCGAGTGGTGACGATAGAAGCCTGGCGTATAGATCTTTCCATAGAGTACTACGAGGTGCCCAAAGTCATCGGTTGCGGGGTTTTGTGCATAATTTGCCGATAGCTGGTAGCCCCATGGTGGCAGGAAGTCACGACGTGCCTGGCGAACGACATCACTAAAGCTGATACCTGCGTTGAGGAGGTGTACGCCCTCGCTATAGCCTATTGTCGAGAGGTTTGTAACCTTGCCATTTTGTATCTTAATACGATCGACGTTTGCTACCATGCCGTTCGAGTAGTTCCACGATGCCGATAGCGACAGTTGGCGTATGTGGTATCCGCGCTCGAAGAGTAGTGGTAGCGTAGCTCCTGTAGTGATAGAGTAGTACTTTCCAAGCTCGGGTGCTGCGGGAAATTCCAACTCGCCACTCTCGGGGTTGTAGACATATACTTTGTAGACATTTTGGCTACCACCATACGTGCCGCTTATCCAGAAGCTTACGCCAAGACCATAGTATCGAATAGTGCCCTTGAATACCGAGCCCTCCTTATGGTTCCAGCCCCATGTTAGGAAGCCCTCGGTGGTCGACAGGATATTCTGAGACATAATCGTAGCACCGAGGTTGAACGAAATAGAAGACTCCTCGGCAAGCTCAAACGGATCGTACGATGCAGGTGCCCAGCTATGGATGTTGAAGGCGTGTGCAAAGCGTCTGAAACGCTTAGCGGGTGTCTTTTGCTCGATGCTATCAGCTACCGTAGTGTCGAAACGTACGGTGTCGAGGTTTACCACATCCCAAGGTTTAATCTCGGGAAGGATGATATTTGTGGGATGAGGTGCATACTCTACTTCGATGAGCGAGTCTATACGCTGCAATGCGGGTAGGTATCCTCGGCGGTCGTAGAGCGTAGTAAGCAGACCACTATCGCAGGGCGTGGGTTGGAATGTGCCGTAGCGTGAGGTCGATACGCGAAACTCCTTGCCTGTGGCAATATCGAGATAGTGTATCTCATCGCGTCCCGAGGCGATTGAGCCGAAGTATAGGCGGCCATCAGCGGCTCTGAGGTCGCTCAGTGTGGTGTATGCACTACGTGTTATGGCCTCTACGCCTTGGCTGTCGATGCGCGAGATGTGCATACCGTCGTCATCCGTAACAAGGATATAGAGTGCCTCGCTCTGATCATCCCACGCCATGCCGTGAATTTCGCTGCCGTAGGGTAGTGTTGTTGTACGGGGTAGCGAAGATGTACCATTCACTA
This sequence comes from Alistipes sp., assembly GCA_045659765.1. Lineage (GTDB taxonomy): Bacteria > Bacteroidota > Bacteroidia > Bacteroidales > Rikenellaceae > Alistipes. The sequence goes on along the minus strand of JAZRCN010000018.1, from coordinate 14,256 downwards.
CTACCGTATAGCGGCCGTCGATGTTATACTCCACCCATGCGATACCGTGACCAGAGGTGGGTGTGGGGTATAGTGCGTTGTCTACACCACGTATGGTACAAGGCTGTTCGTCTGCAAGATCCATATAGTAGAGTTGCGAGCCCACCTTCTCCTGGAAGAGCACACTGCGGCGATACTCCGTCCACCACATGCGTCCCGTAGATGATATTATTGGACGTGTAGATACTTGTCCTGTATGGCGTATACGTCGCTCCTCGCCTGTCGTTGGATCGATCTCGACAAATGCCGAAGGCTTGTCGAAGTCGCTCTTAAGGGCGATAATCTTACCCGATGGTGTCGGCATAGGGTAGGCGTATGTCGTATAGCTCGTAGGCTCAGGGATGGATATTGGTGTTGCGCTATTATGCACACGCGACAGTGGCAACCAGTGGTTGTGCAACGTGCGGAACGTATCGTCAAAGAGCTGCTTCTTGCTTGTGCCGTATAGCTTTTTTAGTACCCACGATGTCGACACGAACATATATGGTCGGCGTGTGGTGAGCATGGCCACATCGTTACCCATCACCGTGCCGAAGCGGTTGTAGCTATGACGGCTTATCAGATAACCCAGGGCATAGTGGTCGGGGATATAATCCTTATACGAACCACTGAACCACTTATCCGTAGATTTGTAGACGTCGGCCACGTTGCCATAGGCACGATATGCCATCGTAAATGAGGGTTGTAGGCCGCGGCCAAAAGTGGACATCTCCGTCTCGGTCATTACGGCATCACCTTCGATAAGCCACAATGGCATGACAAGCAGGCCTATTGCCGAACCTTGCTGTCCGAGGATATAGCTCAGTCCTTTGATGACGCCGCGGTTGAGGTTGCTATATTGTGCGGCATGGCGATACTCATGGGCGATAAGTTGCTTGAGCCAAGGCATAGAGTAACCATTTTTTTCGGGCGTAGAGAGGAACTCCACGCGCTTAGGTAACCACATCACAAGACCATTGGAGCGGAAGTTGGCGGGGTGTACGACAAATGGTATAGACAACTGCTCGTAGCGATAGCCATAGTCTATATCCTGCTCTACGGCATCGAGGTAGCACATCATGCGTGATGCGATGTTTTGCACCGTATCGGGATATACCACGCGATACTTATCGCTCTTCATCTGTTTCCACCTATATGATGTAGGGTCGGTACCCCAGCTATAATACTGTGCCACAGCGCTCTCTGTGCTAATAAACGCACAGAGTGTCACTATGATAAGTATTACGTATCTCTTCATTGCTGTCAATAGGTAACTATAACGTACAAATATACGAAAAAAAAACTTGAAAGTTGTATAAATTGCAAGTTTTCTTGTTGTGCTCGAGTTCGTAATCCTCACATACGTTTTGGTATGCTGCGGTTACTCATCCATCGCAGGCCTAAAATCAACTCTTGTTATACAACTTCTATACAAAATGAGTGTGCCCATAAACTTGTTGGACACACTCATTTAACTTTACAGATTGTATGTTTACATCATCTGTGTAATATCCCAAACAAAGGCACGTGAGCCCTGCTGCTTTGTAGTAGAGTCAATTTCGCGTACGGCATCAAGGAGTACGGGGATCTTCTCGTCCTCGACGATGGCCAAAATCGAAGAGTTCATAGATGGCCAAGCGTGTGTGCCGTAGTGTGGCTCACCATCGTATGTGCCACGACCCTCAGTCAATGCCCAACGGGTGAAGCCTCTTACGCCATGCTCATCGAGCATGCGGTTTACACGGTCGGTAACGGCCTGATTGTATGATAAAAAGAATGCTTTCATTTCCAATTTATAGTTTTGTTGGCAGGGGACTCAGCCCCTGCCACGTTAATTATTACTTCTCGGCTAAAGCCTGCTTGCGCATCTGCTCACGGATAAAGTTATCCTCATCCTGCTCCAAGCGTGCCTTGCGCTCTGCCTTGCGCTGCTTGTGGCTCTCGAGCATAGCGTAGAGTGCAGGTACGATAAAGAGTGTAAGGAATGTAGAGACCGTAAGACCTCCCACAACCGAGATACCCATAGGCTGCCAGATCTCCGAACCATCACCGAGGCCCAATGACATAGGCACCATACCAAGGATGGTTGTGAGCGAGGTCATAAGCACAGGGCGTAGACGGCTTTTACCACCAGCGATAACAGCATCGGCAATCGACGAGCCACGCTCAACGAGCAAGTTCATATAGTCGACAAGTACGATACCGTTCTTCGTCACAATACCGACGAGCATGATAGCTCCGATAAGTGCGATGATCGAGAGCGGAGTATTTGACAACCAGAGAGCTACAAATACACCCGACATCGCAAACGGAATGGTAAACATGATGATAAATGGGTAGCTGAGCGACTCGAACTGTGTAGCCATCACGATATATACCAAGATGATGATAAGCGCAAGCAACATACCCATATCGCTGAAGGCCTCGCCCTGATCCTCGACACTACCACCCAACTCAAGGTCGATACCTGTGGGTACATCGTAGTCTGCCAACATAGCATTTACCTCATCAACGGCATCACCGAGTGCCACACCAGCACCCAACGAACCCTTAACGGTCACGATACGCTGACGGTTCTCACGCTCGATCTTTGGAGATGAGAATACCTCCTCGATGTGAGCAACCTCCTTAAGCTTGATAGGACGGCCCATAGCCGTGTAGAGAGTGATATTCTCGACCTCCTCCAACGACTCGCGGAAGGGCTCTGCATAGCGAACAACGATGTTGTACTCGTCGCCATCCTCGCGATACTTCGTACACTCGTAACCATAGATACGGTTGCGGATAAACTGAGCCGCTGTCGCAGAGTTCATGCCGTAGTAAGCGAGTTTCTCGCGGTCAAAGACCACGTTGTACTCGGGCTGCAAATCCTCGCGAGATAGCTGCACGTCACGCATAGTGCTAAGCTGCGATGTGCGAGCCTGAAGATCCTTAGCTACAGCCATTGCAGTATCCATATCGTGACCAAATACCTTGATATCAAGGGTACTTGCGCCACCCATACCACCACCGCCACCGCCAGGAACTACTGAGAACTCTCGAATCTCGGGGATAGCGGCCAAATCCTTACGGAGCATATCGGCAATCTGGAAGATTGTAGGACGCTCAATTTCGGAAAGGCGAGGCATACGGATATTGTAGCTGATAGTATGCGAGCCAGAGTCCGAAGACTGCATCACTGCAAAGGCATTATCCGATGAGTTAGCACCCGCAGATGTAGATACCATGTTGATATATGGATACTTCTCAGCGATGATAGCATCGATCTGACGTGCAACCTTTGCCGTATAGTCTACGTGTACGTTCTGAGGCATCTTCACGGTCATCGTGATACGTGCATTATCCGATGGTGGGAAGAACTCGGTGGGCACCTTGCTTATAAGAAGTAGCGACAGAGCGAAGAATGCCATAAGCGCTACAACCGCGCTCTTCTTCCAGCGTACAACGAAGCGAAGCATCTTCTCGTAGATGTTGTCCAGCCAGCCAAGGAACTTGTCGATAGGCTTGTAGACAATGCCGATACCCTTGTATGTGTGGGCAGCACCATCGATCTTGAGGAAGTATGCCGACATCATAGGTGTAAGCGTAATAGCCGCTGTTGTAGATACACATACCACAATAGTTACAATCCAACCCAACTCGCGGAACATGATACCTGCCATACCAGGAAGCATTGTAAGAGGCATAAACACCGCAACGACTACAAGCGTAGTGGCGATAACCGAGAGCCATACCTCGTTGGTAGCATAGATTGCCGCCTCCTTAGGCTTTGAACCTCGCTCGATGTGTGTAGTGATGTTCTCCAACACCACAATCGCATCATCCACAACCATACCGATAGCGATAGAGAGTGCCGAGAGCGAGATGATGTTGAGCGTTGAACCTACGGCATAGAGATAGATGAAGGCGCAGATCAACGAGATAGGAATCGTCAAGCAGATGATGAACGTAGCACGCCAACGACCCAAGAAGACCATCACCACGAAGATGACGAAGATGAAGGCATACATAATGGTCTCCGAGAGTGAGTTGATAGCACTCTTAATCTCGAGTGAGCCCTCAAAGATGGTCTCTACCTTACAGTCGGGTGGAAGTGTGGGGATAATCTCCGTGAGTTTCTCCTGTACATCCTCGATGATCTTTACGGTGTTGGCACCTGTCTGTTTCTGCACGATGACGCGCACACCCTGACGACCGTTGATACGCTCGTCAATTGTTGGCTTCTCCAACGTATCAATGATCTGAGCAACGTCAGAGAGCATAACCGTACGACCGCCAGAATTAGATACTACGATGTCGTAGAGCTCGCGGCTATCGCTGAACTCCAAGTCCGATTTAAGGTTAAATACCTGATCGCCAATATCGAGCGAACCTGCAGGTACGTTGATATTCTCGGCAGCGATAATCTGGCCAAGCGACTCGATGGTAAGGCCATAAGCCTCCAACTTCTTAGGATCTACGTTCACCTGTACCTCACGCTCACGAGCACCGATAACGGCTACTGAACCGATACCGTTGATACGGTTAAGCTCATTTACCATCTTGTCGTCCAAGATCTTAGCAAGCGCTGCGTAGCTCTCATCAGCAGTGATAGAGAGCATCATGATAGGCATCATCGAGGTCGAGAACTTCATAACCGTAGGGTAGTCTACGCCGTCGGGAAGCAACGACTGTGAGCGACCTACAACGTCACGAACATCGTTTGCCGCCTCGACAAGGTCGCAACCATAGACAAACTCCATCGTAACAATAGAGAAGTTATCCGACGACTTAGAGGTGATCTTCTCGAGGTTATCCACCGAGTTGAGCTGATCCTCGAGCACTCGGGTGATATTGGTCTCGATATCCTCGGCATTACCACCAGGATAGATGGTGATAACACTGATATATGGTACCTCGATATCGGGGTACTGGTCAACGCCCAACTTGTTCACCGAGAACAAACCAAAGACGATGACTGCTATGAATATTAGCGCGGTAGAGATCGGTTTTCGTACCGCTGATTCGTAAATTTTCATCTTACTTTTTGGGTCTTAAAAGATTTACACTCGAAAGACTACTCGTTGATAATCTCAACCTCTACGTCATCCATAAGGCGGTTGAACGAGGTGATTGCCACCTGCTCACCCTCCTCAAGACCGCTGAGAATCTGAATCTTGTTACCCACGTGGCGACCATCCTCTACGAAGCGGTAGTCGGCCTTGCCATCCTTGATAACATATACGTAGCGTGCCGATGAGCCAGCCTGCTTCTGTACGGCAACATCGTTGATTACGATGCTCTCTTTCTGACCCATGTTGAAGGTTGTGCGGGCATACATACCTGGGCGAAGACGCTCGTTAGCGTTGTTGATCGTAATCTCCACGCCGAACGTGCGAGTAGCAGCATCGAGTGCAGGGTTGATGCGCGATACCTTACCCTCGAACTTCTCGCCAGGGAAGATGTCCACCTCGATATCTACCTTCTGACCAACCTTAACCACGGGGAAGTACATCTCCGATACGTTAGCCTTAACCTTGAGTTTGTCGATCTGCATGATGTGCAAGATAGGCATTGAGGCGAAGAGGTCGCCAGACTCGAAGTTACGTGCTGTAACAACACCCGAAATAGGTGACTTGATTGTTGAGTTCTTGCGCAAGTTCTCGACAACCTCACGCTGGAGGTCGAGCTGGTTCTTGAGCTGAATCATCTGCTGGTCAGCTACACCACCAGCCTCGTGTACGGGCTTCATACGGTTGTAGCTATCCTCGGTTGTAGCAAGGTTGAGCTCCTGCTGCTTGAGTGTTGTCTGATCCATTGTTACGATTACCTGACCCTCCTTTACGCGGTCACCAACATCCACCTTAATCTGGTCGATGTGAAGGCCCTGTACTGCGGGGGTGATGTCGTTCTCCTTGTAGGCCATAATCTCCGAGGTGTAGGTCTCGAAGAGGTCTACTACTATGCGCTCTGCGGTCTCGACCTTTACGCTCACAGCATTACTCTGTGCGTTAGTAGCCTCGGTGCTCTCTGTCGAGCTGTTGGTGTTGCAAGCAATCATCGATGCTGCCACACCCATAACAATCAATACTTTCTTCATAGTTATTATCTGTTTTTATTCTATTTCATTAACTCTTCGACTACTCCACATTTGCCGAATCTACATACTCCTCATTACCCAAAGCCTTCTTGTAGAGCGCCTCTGCCTCCAAGTAGTTGTATATAGACTGTGAGTAGTTGAGCTGTGCCTGAGTGAGGGCAAGCTGCGAGCTGTTGAGCTCGAGGATGGTGCCACCACCAGCATTGTAGCGTGCCAACGATATGTCGTAAGCCTTCTGAGCCTGCTCTACGGTGAGGGCATTAGACTGCATATTCTCGCGCGCTGTGAGCAATGTCTGAATAGCCTGCTGTATCTGAATCTTTACACCCTCCTCGGCGTATGCACGCTGCATGTCAAGCTGCATAATCTGGTTGCGTACCTCGCGGAGCTGATTTGTCTTCTTGAAGCCCGCAAAGATTGGAATTGAGATCTGAGCACCAACCGAAATAGGGTACTGCCACCAGAACTTAGACTGCTCGGCAACAGCAGCTCTTGCACCACCACCAAGAAGACCGCTTAGGTCTACTCTCTCCTGGCCGATATACGAAATAGAACCGAAGGCTGCAAGTATAGGCATACGTGTAGTCTGGATAAGCTTCTCTTGATGTACGAGCAACTCACGGTTGATATCCAAGCTCTTAAGTGTTGTATTCTCAGAAATATCTGTTGAGTAGTCCTCGCCAAGCATCACCTTGTCGCGGAAGTCGTTAAGACGGCCTATTACCTCGATATTGGTATCCTCGGGCAACGAAAGGTACATCTTGAGCTGGAGCTTAGTAAGCTCGATAGCTGTCTTTGCCTGCAATACCTGAGGTGTGAGGTTGCTGAGCTGCACCTGGGCGGTGATGTAGTCATACTCGGCAGCCAATCCATTGTCGAAGAGGCTTTTGGTGTTGTCTACTACTTGCTGTGTTGTAGCTACAGCCTCCTGCAATACCTCCAATGACTGCTCGGCAAGCAATACATTGTAGTATGACGAACGAACAGATGCTACGAGGTCGATGCTGTTGGCGCGTGCGCTCTCTACGGCAGCCTCCATCTGTGTACGTGTCATCTTCATTTGGCGATACACCGAAGGTGCGAATAGAGGCAATGCGATGTTGCCCGCAAGGTTAAATGTATTTTTACCGCCAAACGATAGATTCTCGGCCATCTGCTGTGTACGTATCGAGTAGGCATACTGACCCGAAACATCTACCTGTGGGTAGAGGCTGGCGATAGCCTGCTTGCGCACGTAGTCGTAACGCTCGATCTCGAGGTTTGCGACCTTGACCGTAGGGTTCTCGCTAAGGGCAATCTCTATCGCATCGTCGAGCGTCAGCGTGATCTGCTGTGCACCGCTCTCCTTCGACTGAGCCTGAGCCTCGACCACACCGAGTGATAGAAGCCCAAATGTCATAATCAAGAATAATCTTTTCATCTTTGCACTTATGTTTTAATTATTTACCTATTTTCTCTGCTTTTGGTCTACGTCTATAACGCCTTTTAGCCTACCATATTGCCGAAATACTTGCTAAACGTGCGATCGATAATCTCCATGCCCTTAGCCGTACATAGGCCTCGGATAAAGATAATCACCGAGTAGCTAACGTAGGATACCATGTCGATTGTGTCGTAGGCATCGAACGTGTCGGAGTGGATTATGCCCTGAGTGCTCTCGACGAGTATTCGTACGACAAAGTCACTGTCGGCAGTTGTCGTGAAGTAGCCGTCTGCAATGCAATCCTTAATCCATTGACGTATCGTCTGGTTCTGTTGTACGTTGAATTCGTGCTCCAATCTATTGAATACCGAGGGGTAGAATCGCTGCATGTTGCGTCGTAGGCGACTCGCCGTTGGTGCATGCGACATCATATCGCGTAGCGCGAAGATCATCGCCTCGAGGCGGTTGTCGATGCTCTGTATATGTTCCATGCGGCGCTCGGCACCGAGCTTCGTAAAGCGTAGAATAGATTGGTATAGCAGCTCCTCTTTGTCGTCAAATAGCTCGTAAAGCGTTCGTTTCGAAACGCTTAACTCACGTGCAATATCGTCCATTCGCACAGCCTTTACGCCCTGCTTAACAAACATATTCATCGCGTGATCGAGTATTACCTCTCGTTGTGTCATACCTCAGCCTTAGTTTTGAGCATATTATACCGCGACAAAGGTAGTAATAAAACTCGAAAAACAAAAAAAGTTTTCAAGTTTTTATGTTTAAAACCTATTTCGTGCCAAATAAAAAGGAGAGTAGAACAAAATGCTCAACTCTCCAGGGTTAAAATCTCATAAAAGAGGCTCTTTCTACTCAATCTCGATAGCGAAGCCACCACCAGCGGCCATTCTGATATTGAGCATAGACTCATTTCCAACCTCCACCTGCTCGATGACATGGTCGGTGGGGTAGCTATCCCAACCAGCACGCTCGCCATCGCGATATATTGTTGCACGGTACGAGCGACCCTCCTCCAAGAAGTCGAGAGCAAAGCTAACCTCGCGTGCCGAGCCATCGGTGATGCCTCCAACATACCATTTGTCGGAGTGCTTATCGCGACGAGCTACAACGGCATAGTCGCCAATTTTGCAATCTAAAGCACGAGTATCGGCCCAATCTACGGGTACGTTACGAATGAATGTAAATGCCTCAGGGTAAGCCTTATAGTTCTCGGGAAGGTCGGCAACCATCTGAATAGGACTATAGAAGACGACATATTGTGCAAGCTGGTGTGTAAGCGTAGAGTTCACGAAGAAGCGGTAGTCATGCTTAGGGTCTACCTTATACTCTTTGTTTGCTGCTGCGCGGTTGATGCTATTGTGGTAGCGAACATCAAAGATGCCAGGTGTAAAGTCCATAGCACCAGCTACATTGCGCGTAAATGGCAACGTGGGGTTGTGGTCGATGCTATTGCCCGAGTTCCACGCCTGCCACTCCTGACCACGCATACCCTCGGCACTCACAAGATTAGGATAGGTGCGGCAAATACCTGTGGGGTGTACGGGCTCGTGAATATCCACAGTGATATGGCGCTTTGCAGCCTCCACAACCGTACGATTATAGTGGTCTACCATCTCGCGGCTGTTGTGGTAGCGGTTGGGGATAGAACCCACATATCCAGTCTTCACTGCACCTACGCCCTTAGCCTCGTAGTAGTCGTACGATGCCTCCATCTGCTCCTCGTAGTTTACTACGTTGGCGTATGTCTCGTGGTGGCCGATAAGCATCACTCCACGCTCACGGCCGTATGCCACAATCTCATCGATATCGAAGTCGGGATATGGCTGGCAGTAGTCGAATCTCTCGCCCCAGCCCCAGCCGATGTTCCAGCCCTCGACCAAGACACCGCCAAAGCCAGCCTCGGCAGCGAAGTCGATATAACGCTTAACATTCTTCGTAGTAGCGCAGTGAGGTGCTGAGCCACCCATGTCCCAAGTCGAATTCTTGAGGTGCATCTCCCACCATACGCCCACATACTTCATCGGACGTATCCACGACGTATCCTCCAAGCGGCAAGGTTCGTTGAGGTTGAGCGTGAGTGTAGACTCGATGAGTTCTCCCGCTCTGTCGCCGACGATTACCGTGCGCCAAGGTGTCGAGAAGGGGAGCTGTACGTGGCTCTTAACCTCGCCTACCGAGGCCAAGTCGCTCGTTAGGGAGTTGCTCGCGGCGTCATACTTGAGCGACATTGCGGGATATTCCCAAAGTGCCGCCTCGTGGATGGCGATATGTGTCCCATTAGCCGTAACCATCGTTACGGGGGTGTTCACCGCAGGGTAGGGTAGCTGGCGTGATGGGTTGCCCGAGAGCGCCATATTCTCGCACGTAATACCACTTAGTGGCGTGTGCATATAGGCATACTCATCGTCGTCGTAACTGCCTGCAATCCAGTGCGCCTCATAATCATTTGTAGCGACAAATGTGGTCTGCTCATCGAGGACGTCAACCTCGCCCTCACCCTCGAGCGTATAACGCAAGGCAAGTCCGTCGTTATAGAGTCTGAGGTCGATATGTAGCACCTCGCCTTGAGTGTTGCTAAGCGTTGCACGAAGCGCATTATAGTAGTCGCGAATAGAGGCATATTGGCCCCACACGGGCTCCCATGTAGAGTCGTGACTACTATGCTTGATGCTCTCTAAACGTAGCCCACTATTGAAGTCGCTCGTTGCGGTGGTAATGCCGAGGTGTGATGGTAGCAGTAGCTCCTCGCCATCAAACTGCAAAGCGTAAAGAGCACTTCCAGCCTCGTTTACCATAAATTCAGCGCGTAGACGGCCATCGGGCGAATAGATGACTGGCTTACTCTGACTGCATCCTACTACAAACAGTAATAGGATGGCGATAATGTGTCGTAATCTCATAGCTTACTTCTCGAATTTGAATACAAACGCTGTGCGCGATGTATTATATATATTAATAGTGTAGTACTCCGAGCCATCCTCTCTTACGTGGGTAGTTGTGAAGTGGCTACTACCGCTCTCGGCACGCTCCGTACCTCCGAAACGCTTCTCGTCAGATGAGAGCAACATAGTATACTTACCTGCCCAGGGCACGCAAAGCTCATAATCGGGTATAGAGGCCTCGGGGTGCCAGTTGATGACAAATAGTAGTCCGCTGTGCGAATATACCATCGTCTTGTTATTCTCATCCATCATGTGGTTGTAGGGGTAGCCGTCGCCCAACACGCCATACTCCTTTACGATGCTTACCATCGCCTTGTCGAACGCGCCAAGGAACGAGTAGCGCAAGAAGCCATTCTCGGCCAACGACCACTGACGGCGGGCATGCTTATACGACCAGCCGTTGCCCTCGCGTGGGAAGTCGATCCACTCGGGATGACCAAACTCATTACCCATAAAGTTGAGGTATGCCTCACCACCTGTCGTAATAGTCATCAGACGTATGAGCTTATGTAGGGCCATGCCACGCTCTACCATAAGGTTTTCCGAAGCACGATCCATTGCGAAGTACATCTCCTTATCCATAAGGCGGAAGGCGATAGTCTTGTCGCCCACCAACGCCTGGTCGTGCGACTCGGCATAGGCCACCGTGCGTACCGAAGGTAGACGGTTGGTCATCACCGACCACATCTCCCAAATGTTCCAATCCTCGTCCCTCTGCTCCTTGAGTAGCTTGATCCAGTAGTCCGGAATAGCCATGCCCAAGCGGTAGTCGAAGCCCATACCTCCCTCCTCGGGCTTTACGCACGAGCCTGGCATGCCGCTTACGTCCTCAGCAATAGATATTGCGTCGGGGCGAAGATCGTGAATGAGTTTATTGGCCAATGTGAGGTAGACAATAGCATCGCGATTTACACCCTCGTCAAAGAAACGCTCACGGCAGTCGAAATCGACATATCCGTTGTGGTGGTAGAGCATCGAGGTTACACCATCGAAGCGGTAGCCGTCTAAGTGGTACTCCTCCAACCAATACTTCACGTTCGAGAGCAAGAAGTGCTCGACCTCTCGCTTGCCATAGTCGAATATCATCGAGTCCCAATACTTCTGATAGCCCGCGTCACCCGCCTTAGAGTAGTGGTGATCCGAGCCATCCAAGGCGTTGATACCCTCGTCGTAGTTCTTTACATAGTGGGCATGTACCAAGTCCATGATTACGGCGATGCCAAGCTCATGCGCGCGGTCAATCAACGAGCGTAGCTCCTCGGCAGTACCGAAGCGTGATGATGGTGCAAAGAGGCTCGATACGTGGTAGCCAAACGAACCATAATAGGGGTGCTCAGCGATAGCCATAAGCTGCACGGCGTTATATCCCGCCTCCTTGATGCGTGGCAGAATCTCGTCGCGGAACTCGACGTACGTACCTACGCCCTCCTTCTCCTGTGCCATGCCTACGTGCGACTCATAGATGAGCAGCTCGCCAACAGCAGGTGCGCGGAAGTCGTCGTGTTTCCAATCATATGGTTTGTCGATGACAAACTGCGCGGTGTAGTTCTTCGTCTCGTCATCCTGCACTACGCGCTTTGCGTATGCGGGAATACGATCTCTCCATCCGTTGTGACCGTGAACGTGTATCTTGTACAGCGAGCCATCCGTTAGACGTGCTCCATACATTGCGTCGGGCAGGAAGATGCTCCAAACACCCTCTCTGTTGCGTTGCAGACGTAGCTCGGTACGCTGCCAATTATTGAAATCGCCAAAAACGTAGACATCCTTAGCCTCGGGAAGCCACTCGCGGAACCACCAACCCTGCATAGCCTCATCTCGCTGCCAGCCGAAGTAGTGGTGGCCATTGGCATAGTCCGAAATCGAGCCTGCCGACTTTTCGATATCGGCTAATCTATTGGTGTAGAGTTCGTAACGGCGATTGATTTCATCTTCTACGGGGTGGAGCCACTCATCGGCGGCAACCATTGCAAGGCGGTTATTGAGCTCTTTCATGGAAATTTTGGTTTAATTATGACAAAGATAATAAAAAATATTCGTATCTTTGTCCAATGTAATATGTTATTTGAATAACAATTAACAATTTAATAATATTTACTAACTAAAACTTTAATTTATGTTCAAAGGACATCCTAAAGGTCTGTTAGCTGCCGCCCTCAGTAACATGGGTGAGCGTTTCGGCTACTACATCATGAACGCTGTTCTCGTGCTTTTCCTCTGCTCTAAGTTCGGTCTTTCCGAGGAGAAGAGTGCGTTGATCTACTCGTTCTTCTATGCTGGTATCTACATCTTGGCTCTCGTGGGTGGTCTTATCGCTGACCGCACGCAGAACTACAAGGGTACAATCATGGCCGGCCTTATGATCATGGCAACAGGTTATGTTGTTCTCTCTATTCCAATCCTTGCTACCGATACAAATCAGGCTTGGCTTCTCCCATTGACATGTCTTGCACTCTTCGTTATCGCCTTCGGTAACGGTCTCTTCAAGGGTAACTTGCAGGCTATCGTAGGTCAGATGTATGATAACTTCGGGGCTGAGGCTGCTAAGCAGGGCGAGGAGGCTTTGAAGGCTGCTAAGGATAAGCGTGACTCTGGTTTCCAGATCTTCTACGTATTCATCAACGTAGGTGGTGTTATCGCTCCTTTCGTAGCTCCCCTTCTCCGCGAGTGGTGGCTTAAGGCTCACAACATGCTCTATAATGCACAGCTCCCAGCTCTCTGCCACGAGTTTAAAGCTACAGGTGAGGCTTCAGAGCGCTTCGTAGAGTTGGCAAATAGCGCAACTATCGGCGAGGAGGCTGTTGCAGATATGGCAACATTCGCAAGCAACTACCTTCAGATCTTCAACGAGGGTATCCACTACTCGTTCATCGCATCTGTAGCTGCTATGCTTATCTCGCTCACAATCTTCATCGCTACACGCAAGACCTTCCCAACACCCGCAAAGAAGGCTGCCGCAGCAAGCACTGACTACACTCCCGAGGAGCGCGTAGCAGCAGCTAAGGAGATTAAGCAGCGTCTTTATGCTCTCTTTGCAGTACTCGCTATCGCTATCTTCTTCTGGTTCGCATTTCACCAGAACGGTACTTCACTCTCTATGTTCGCTCGCGACTTCGTGAAGTCTGATAGCGTTGCTCCCGAGGTATGGCAGGCTCTCAACCCATTCTTCGTGATTGTTCTCACTCCTATTGTTATGTGGGTATTTGGCGCTCTTGGTCGTCGTGGTATCTACATCTCTACACCTCGTAAGATCGCTATCGGTATGGCTATCGCAGGTACTGCATACCTCTTCCTCGCTGGCTACTCTTACATCATGGGCTATCCATCAGCAACTGAGGCTCGTGAGTTTGGCGTGACACTCTCAGGCCCATGGGTGCTCTTCGTACTCTACTTCTTCCTCACTGTTGCCGAGCTCTTCATCTCACCTCTCGGTCTATCATTCGTATCGAAGGTTGCTCCTAAGCACATGCTCGGTCTTTGCCAGGGCTTGTGGCTTGGTGCTACAGCAGTAGGTAACCTCCTCCTCTGGATCGGCCCTCTTATGTACAACGCATGGCCTATCTGGATGTGCTGGACAGTATTCCTTGCAGTATGCCTTATTTCAATGGGTATCATGTTGGGAATGGTTAAGTGGCTTGAGCGCGTTACCAACGCATAATTTCTTGTTATAAGGGGTCATCTTTGACTCTTCAATCAAAATGGCGAATGGGAAATACGTCAAGTATGTCCCATCCGCCATTTCTCATGTCATAGCCAAATCTGACCCCTTCTGACAAGAAATT
>JAZRCN010000017.1:0-32897 GCA_045659765.1 Alistipes sp. | reverse complement strand
AAATGCCGCTGCAAAGAAGCGTTTTTCTTTCACCGGCACAGGTAAGATCAAGCGTAAGCACGCTTATCACAGTCACATCCTGACAAAAAAGACTAACAAGCGTAAGCGTAACCTTTGCTACTCAGGTATCGTATCTCCAGCCGACGAGGCTAAGATCAAGCAGTTGCTCGTTAAGTAATTAAGGGGCTAACGAAGATCGTTGCTCGATAAGCAATTAAGGGGCAAACGAAGGAGGGTTGCTCATTAAGTAATTAAGGAGTAAACAAAAGTAGTAGTAACAACAACTTTTTTTATTAACAATTTGGAGCGCAATAGCCCTAAAGAGTGTGAGAGAATCACACCGCTATCAGCTCTATCAAAAACTTTTAAACTATGCCACGTTCAGTCAACGCTGTTGCGTCACGCGCAAGAAGAAAGAAGGTTTTGAAACTTGCCAAGGGTAACTTTGGTTCAAGGGGAAACGTATGGACAGTTGCGAAAAACACTGTCGAGAAGGGTTTGCAGTTTGCATATGCACACCGTCGTGAGAAGAAGAGAAATTATCGTTCATTGTGGATCGTTCGTATCAACGCTGCGGTTCGTATGCACGGTATGACCTATTCAGAGTTTATTGGTAAGATGAACGCGAAGGGCATCGTCCTCAACCGTAAGGTTTTGGCTGACCTCGCACTCAACGAACCTAAGGCATTCGAGGCAATTGTTAATGCAGTTAAATAGTTCTTCCCACTGAGTGGAAGGGTAGGGTTGGTAGCGTAGGCTATCAACCCTTTTTTTATCCATATCTCGAGCGGTATGGTAATAATACAACGGTGGCGTTTTGTGATCATAGACGCAAATAAAGATTGGCGACGATGGAACGTAGAGCACTATGCTATCCATTGTCGCCAATCTTTATCAACTATATCTTCTATTCTACTTTATCATCAATTCTCCTCGCTTATGAGAAAATAAAGGGTCGTCCCTTGCGGACAACCCTTTGAATTGTGCTTGGAGCTAATTTTAGCCCTTCTAAGCCTCTTACAGCACTCGGTCGTACTCCAACCTCTCGCGCACCTTTGCCCAGTTTACCATTGGGCGTGGAGCGTCGTCGATAAACATCAGAGGACAGCCTACTGCCGAGTCGTCGATATATAGGTCGGCATGTACCTTTACCGAATCAGTCCAGCTCTTCTGCTCGGGGTTAGTGTTTACTGCCCAAAGTTCGATCTTGCGCTCCTTGAACCAGCGCACAGCAGCATCGAGCTTAGTGCCAGAACGCATAGTGAACAATATGAGCTTGTGGCCCTTGGCGTTGAGTGCCTTAAGCACATCAACTGCGCCCTCCACATCCATTCCTACGTCTGGGTAGTCGTGCTCAACACATGTGCCGTCGAAATCTACGGCGATAATCATTGAATGACTCATATTTTACCTATTAATGCTTCTTCTTAAACAATTTGCGGAACTTCTTCCAGCGACGCTGCCACTGTGTCAAATCGTCGCTATCTGAGTAGCCATAACCATAGCCGTAGCCATAACCATAGGTGCTCTTGCGGTTTGTTACACCATTGAGGATAACGCTCATGTTATGGAACTTCTTGTTAGTATATAGCTGCTCGATATCGGGTAGCTGACGACGGTCGAGGTTGCCCTGGCGTACTACGTATACTGTCAAGTCTACAAGACGGTCGGTGATAACAGCATCGGCAACAGCAAGCGCAGGCGTGCTATCCATGATGATGTAGTCGTAGCGTGAACGCAACTCCTCGAAGAGCTCATCTACGCGGTGTGACATAAGCATCTCGGCAGGGTTAGGAGCCTGAGGACCAGCGTAGATAATGTCGAGGTTATCGTGCAATGAGCTACGTGAGATAAGGCCATCGATAGATGTAATCTTATCTGACATATACGATGTGAAACCACGACGGTCGTTGCGGTGACCAAGCTGCTTAGAGAGCGTACGACGACGAAGGTCGAGGTCCATAAGCAATACCTTCTTACCTGTGTTTGCAAGCGACACCGAAAGGTTTGTCGAAACAAAGGTCTTACCGCTATGAGGAATTGACGATGTGAGCATTATAACCTTCAATGGCTTATCTACCGACATGAAGCTCATGTTGGTACGGAGGATTCGGAAGGCCTCCGATACTGGGTCACGACCATCATCCTTAACTACGACACCATTGTCTGTCTCGCCATCGAAGCGAGGGATATCGCCGAGGAATGGAATGCTGAGCAACTCCTCGATATCACGACGTGAGCGTACCTTAGTGTTAAGGAACTCGTTAAGATAGAGGATAGCGAATGGAATCGCTGCGCCGAGCACAAGAGCTACCAACAAAATAAGCTTTCTGTTGGGGCTGACAGGCTTATCGCGTCCGTATGCCTCGTCGATAACACGTGCAGTGCTCTCGGCAGTAGCCGATGTAAGAGCATTCTCCTCAAGCTTGGTGAGCAAGTAAAGATAAAGCTCCTCCTTAACCTTCTGCTGACGTGCAAGAGATAGAAGCTGCTTCTCCTTTGATGGAGAGCTCTCCATACGTGAGCTTGCGATGTTAAGCTCGCGGTTTAGGTGGCTAATCTGCAACTCAATACCATCGATATGTGACTCCAACGATGTGATGATAGAGCTACGAAGCGATGTGATCATCGCTGCAAGATTTACTATAACGGGGTTGCTACCAGACTCCCCATTCTTTAGGCGGCGGTAGTCAAGAATTGTATCGTTATACTTCTCAATCTGCGATGCCAAACCAGTAGAAATGCCGCTCATAGAGACTGTCGATGCAGGAATTAGACCCTCGCCAGAGTTGTCGTTACGAACGTAGTCGAGGATGTAGCGAGCCATCTCGAGGTTCGCCTCCAACGATAGCTCCTCGTTGTTCAAGCGCATAATCTCGCTTGCACTCATCGTAGCCTCATCATCTGGACTATAAATCTTGTTCTCCTGCTTGAAGCTTGCAATCTGCTCATCGGCAATGTTGAGCTCCTCGCTAAGTGTCTTCAAACGCTCACGGATAAAGTCTCCTGTAAGGTCTGAGATAGTACGCTTGTCATCAATCGCTGCAGTGTTGTATGCGTGGATAATACCGTTTATTACATCCTCAGCACGTCTAGGCACCTGATCGTTCATACTCAAGATGATGATTGATGACATCTTGTCTGCAATATTACTATTCATCACACGACGATAGTACTCCGTAATCTCATTGTGAGGCATACGTGTTACGGTTACCTCACGAGATCCCAATCTCTCAATATAGGGCGTTGCAATCAATGTGATATCGCCAAGAGGTGTTGCAATAGTGTCGCCAAGCATGGCGGTAATCGACAATGACTCATGCTCGGTAATTGCATCCTCAAAAGTCATCTTAGTAATGAAGTTCGAAAGACGCACTTTGCCATCCTGTGTCATTGAGTAGTTGAAGCTACCTCTATCGCGATTGCTTGCCGTAAGGAACTTAACCAAGATTGGCTCGCGACCATAGATGTCGATTGTGCGAATATCCTCCTTGATAGTGTAGCATGTTGCAAGGTCGTACTTCTCGACAACCTTCTCCATGAGGTGACGTGACTCGAAGATATATACCTCGTTATCTACTGAGCTACGGCCCATACTACCCATAAGGTCGCTAAATGCTGTCATCTCGGCAGCTCCACCCTTACGGGAGTCCTTTACGAGTACTGTTGCTGTACGGTAGTAGATAGATGGAGTGTAGTGTAGGTAGAGCATAGCAAGGCTACCGCACACAAAAATTGATATGAAAAACCAATACCAATTCGAGAATATAAGTCGCAGAATATCATATAGAGTGATTTGCGTACTCTTAGCAAGCTTATCCTGCTGCTGTTGCTGTTCTGTTAAACCAGTATTTTCAATCATGGTTTTGCATCTGTAGTTAATGGGTGTAACAACTTATTTATCGGATGATTGTCATAACCAATGTCGCAAGCGAGATACCTGTACTTGCTAATGAGATCCAGAACGAACGGTTCTGGTTGATCTCGGCGGTTGCTGCCTTATATTTGTTAGGGCTTACGATTACGATGTCGTTCTGCTCGAGATAGTAACATGGTGAGCTGAAAATATCTGGAGAGCGGAGATCAAGCTTTGTTATAATGCGCTTACCATCTTTCTCGCGGATAACGGCAACATCTTCACGGCTACCATAGATGGTCATATCCTTAGCCATCGCCAAAGCATCGAAGATTGTGATATTATCTCTCTGGATATTGTAGTGTCCAGGAGTGTTAACCTCACCGAGAACAGAGATAGAGAGCTGTGCAAATCGAACGTTAACCTTTGGGTCTGAGATGTAGCCACCCTCGATAATCATATTCTGGATCTTCTCTGCGAGCTCATCACGGCTAAGACCAGTACACATAATACGGCCAATTACGGGCATATCCAAGTATCCCTCGCTATCGACCGTTAGTACCTGCAATGTGTTTGATGTGATTGAGGTAGACTGTGTTCCGCTTACGCTGCTAAAACCTGTAGATGTGTTGAATGGCAAAGCCAACTCGGGATCCTTAGAGTTGACAACGACAGTGAGCTGATCAAGAGGTTTGATTCGCATCACATAGTTCTCGGGAATCTGGATCTCTGATCCACTTTCAACTCCCTGTAGGTAGAGCACTCGCTCCTGAGCATCGCAACTTGCAAGCAGGATGGCTATACCAATCAATAACAACTTGTAGTACTTCATTTTATCGATAATTTAATTACTTCAATCAAATTTTACTCAGTGGCTATACAATGTATAGCACATGATTAGGCACAAAGGTACAAAGTTTTTTCTATATGAGAAAATAATTAAAGCCTTTTTTAATGTCTAAATATGGCTGTAGGGTGCTCAAAAGAGTCTTTTTAGTTCTCTATTTCAAGCGCATCTGTCTATAATACAGCCTAATTAGCCTCTTATTAATAAAAATTTTTAAGAATAAATTTTAGTCAATTTACGCCGATATTTTTTTCTCGATATATAGCATCGTGTTTTGCTAATTGTTATCGAGCCACTCCAAGAAGTCGGACGTGCGGCTGCGGCTCACTACTACATCTTCATCTGCCTTTGGATTGAGTTGTAGCTTGAGTCGTGTGCCAAGGTGCTTAGATATATTCTCGATAGAGTTGATCGATACAATGCAACTTCGTGATATGCGGAAGAATAGCTTCGGATCGAGCATCTCCTGCACCGTGTCGAGTGAGTAGTCGAGGAGTCGGCGTGTGCCATTGCGACATACGGCATAAGTGCTCTTATCCTCTGAGTAACAGTATGCTATATCGTCTACGGGAATGATTACGATCTTCTCGCCAGCCTTCACTATAAATCGCTTCTTGTACTCCTTGTCTGCCTGGTTGCCAGCCTTAGAGACGATGTCGAGTAGCGCTTCGATATTGGGCTCACGATGTGCCTCGATACGCTCTATGCAACGGTCCCATGCACGCTTTAGTTCCTCCTCGATAATAGGCTTTAATAGGTAGTCTAAACTGTTGATTTTGAATGCTGTTATGGCATAATTGTCGTATGCCGTGGTGATAATCACGTTTGCCGAAATTTTCACCTTCTCGAATATCTCAAAGCAGATGCCGTCCGATAGCTCTACGTCCATGAATATAACATCAGCGCCATCGGGATTCTCTTCGAGCCATTTGACTGTTGAGTTTACCGATGTTAGAGTCATCACTATACGGCTGTCGGGACAGCACTTGTCGATAAGCTTTTTGAGGGTTATCTGTGCTGGAATTTCGTCCTCGACGATGAGTACCTTTATCATACTATTGGAAGTTTTACTATAAATTCAGTTTCACTCTTTAATATCTCGATATCTTGGCGTGTTATGTCGATATATTGGCGGCTTATGTTGGCCAATCCGAGGTGTGTCGATGGTTGGCCATGTGTTCGTGGTTGGAGGTTGTTTCTCACCACTACACAATCTCCCTCGGTAGCTATTGTTATGCGTAGAGGGGACTCGGCAGCAACGATATTATGCTTCGTGGCATTTTCTACTAACAGTTGTATCGAGCAGGGTACAACATAGCGGGTGGTTGCCGCCTGATTGATCTCCATATCAATCACCATACCCTCCACGAATCGCTCTTTGAGAAGGTCGATATACATCATCGTGAAGTCGAGCTCCTCGCTAAGTTTTACGAGCTGTTTATTGTCGTTGCTGAGCATGTAGCGATACATGTTTGCAAGCTTGCGTATGTAGGCACTGGCTCGCTCTGTTTGATGTTCCTGGACCAGGTAGTCGAGGATGCCGAGTGAGTTAAAAAGGAAGTGGGGATTGATTTGCTGTTTCAGCCTTTCGTATTGATACTCAGTGCGATGTTTTTCTGCTCGTTCCATCCTTAGTGCGTGTCTAGAGGTTATCGACAGATGAAACAATAGGCATGCCATTGCTACGATTAGGTCGATGAGCATGGCGGCTGAGAATATACGAATGTACTCGGTTGCGCCCCTTGGTTGAAATCTGAAATAGGGGACATCATAGTAGATGAATAGGGCAGCAGTTATTGATATGACAAGCGTTGCCGCAAGTAGCATTGCCAACAATCTTCGTCGGTGCTTAATCTTGCCCATTGAGTGCTGTACACGGATGGTCAGCACGATGTTGCTTGTGAGGATTATCAGTACGGCCCATGTGTTATTCATTAGATCGAGGATGCTGAGAAGAAATTGGCCCTCAGTGAATACTCCTGCTCGGAACATTACCACATAGGTCATTCTAAGTATAAGAATCGATGTGGCAATGATGATGATGTCGGCGGCTGTTAGTCGCCAAGTGGGGTTGTGGCTGCGAAAGCGTTTCGCAGTGCGTGTTACGTAGTCCGTGGCTACGCCGAGCATCATGGTAATTGCGAAGGTCGAAATCGCTGGTGCGAGGTGACTGCTACCTGTGAGAATCTCTAGTGGTTCCCATAGCCACGAGCCGATTAGAAAGCCGAGAAGCGTTGCGCCTAAGGTGAGTACTGCGACCATCTCTACGCGTGTTTCGTTGCGCATGGCTACGACTATGACCATCGTTATTGTGAGCAGCGTCAGAGGGATGTCGTCGTAGTAGTCGAGTAGTCGGCTGACGAGTGCTACTGCGAAGTGTAGCAGTGCGAAAATTAGGACAAAGATTATGTTGTCACGCAATAGGCTTTTCATCGCTTTTGGGATATTTATGCAAATATAAGCAAAAAATGCCAAATATCAAAACTTTGTTCCAATATAGAGTAAATTTAGCCATCTTTTTTGTGCTCTTTATGGGGGTTAATGTGTTGTAAACTAATATATTAAATATGTAAACTCTCTATATATGTGTGTATTTATCGTCTTTTACATTTAATTTATATTTTTCGTAATATCCGCTTTGGTGCTTTGCACGGTCGATTATTTTCCCATTCGGTCGCAGAAAAATGCAATTCGTCGTAATATTTCACCCTTTGGGCGGAATATATTTGCTTTTCTCGATTTTTTTAATAAAATTTGTAACGTTATAGCTGTGTAGTTATTAAAAATATTTAATAAAGCAGCTGTAAGGGTTGGAGTTTTTAATTTTTTTAACGATATGGAAAAACGTAATCTTTCATTTTGGCAGATGTGGAATCTGAGCTTCGGATTCTTCGGTGTGCAGATCGCTTACGCATTGCAGAGTGCAAATGTGAGCCGTATTTTCGCAACACTCGGAGCCGATCCTCACACATTGAGCTTCTTCTGGATTTTGCCTCCTTTGATGGGTATGATCGTGCAGCCCATCGTGGGTGCGTTGAGCGACAAGACATGGTGTAAGTTGGGCCGTCGTAAGCCCTACCTCTACGTAGGTGCTGTGGTCGCTATCATCGTTATGGCCTTGTTGCCCAACTCGGGTAGCTTCAACCTCACAGTGAAGGCGGCTTTGGCCTTCGGTGCCGTAATGCTCATGTTGCTCGATACGTCGATCAATATGGCAATGCAGCCCTTCAAGATGATGGTGGGCGACATGGTGAACGAGGAGCAGAAGACTCAGGCATACTCTATCCAGAGCCTTTTGTGTAATGCAGGTTCGTTGGTAGGTTATCTCTTCCCATATATTTTCACGTGGATTGGTATCAGCAACGTCGCCCCCGAGGGTGTCATTCCACCTTCGGTTACATGGTCGTTCTATGTTGGCGCAATCATCCTCATCCTCTGCGTGCTCTATACAGGAGCTCGTGTTAAGGAGATGAATCCCGAGGAGTATGCAAAGTTCCACAATATCCAGCCCGAACAGAAGCAGGAGAAGACAAACCTTGTGTATCTCTTGTTGCATGCTCCTAAGGCATTCTGGCAGATTGGCGTTGTGCAGTTCTTCTGCTGGTTTGCGTTCCTCTACATGTGGACCTATACGACAGGTGGTATTGCCGAGAATGTCACAATATGGAATACCGTAGATGTAGCATCTGCTGAGTATCAGGCAGCAGGCGACTGGACAGGCGTATTGTTCGCAGTGCAGGCTATCGGCTCAATCCTTTGGGCTATGGTGTTGCCTATGTTCCGCAATGCAAAGATGGCCTACTCATCAAGCCTTGTGCTCGGTGCGTTTGGTTTCATTTCGGCATACTTCGTTCACGATCAGTACTTGCTCTTCGTGTCGTTCTTGCTTATCGGTTGCGCTTGGGCAGCAATGTTGGCTCTCCCATTTGCAATGCTTACCAACTCGCTTTCAGGTAAGTCGCTCGGTTCGTATATGGGCTTGTTCAACTGTACAATTTGCTTGCCACAGATCATCGCTTCGTTGGTTGGCGGTTTGCTTCTCGGCGTATTTGGCGGCGAGGTTGTCAATGGCGTGCAGACAGGTCAGATTGCAATGTTTGTTGTAGCTGGCGTATCGTTGCTTTTGGCTGCTGTCGCAGTATTCGGCATCTCGACAAAGCGTGCCGAGTAGGTGCTCAATAGTTGAAAATCGAAAAATCGATACATAATTTCATTAACTTAATTTATTAACTAACACTAAAACACTATGAGAAAATTCTTAACTATGTGTTTGGGTTTGGCCATTATCGCAATGGCAATTCCCGCCCAAGTGTTTGCCCAGAGCAAATACGAGGTCAAGGGTGTGGTAGTTGATACTACCGGAACGCCGGTTATCGGAGCCTCTGTTATCGAGCAGGGTACGACTAACGGTGTCACCACCGATCTTAACGGACAGTATGCGCTTAGGGTTAACAGCGCGGAGTCTGTTGTTGTAATCAGCTTTATTGGTTACAAGACTCAGGAGCTCGTTGCTTCATCGAGCCTCTTGCAGAACGTGGTCCTCGAGGAGGACTCAGAGATGATTGACGACGTTGTTGTCATCGGTTACGGTGTTGTAAAGAAGAACGACTTGACAGGTTCTATCTCTACAGTTAAGGCCGACCAGACAAACAAGGGTCTTGCAACATCTCCAACCGACTTGCTCCGAGGTAAGTCTGCTGGTGTGGTTATCACCACAGGTGACGGTGCTCCAGGTTCAGCTGCAACTATTCGTATCCGTGGTGGTTCGTCGCTCAACGCTTCGAACGATCCATTGATCGTTATCGACGGTCTTCCCGTATCTAACTCGGGTATTTCGGGTACAGCTAACCCTCTCGCATCAATCAACCCATCGGATATCGAGTCATTCACAGTGTTGAAGGATGCTTCGGCTACAGCTATCTACGGTTCACGTGCGTCTAACGGTGTCATCATCATCACTACTAAGAAGGGTTCTAAGTACGATTCGGGTGCTCCTCACGTAGCTGCTGACTTCACAGCATCGTTGAGCCAGAACTCTAAGTATGTAGACGTAATGACAGGTGATCAGATGCGTCAGACTTTGGAGTGGTACTACGGTACTAAGGAGACTGATGCTTACCGTTCAGCTACTCAGTACAAGGATGCTAACGGCAACTACATCAACACAGATTGGCAGCGTGAGATCTACCAGCTCGCACAGTCTTACGAGGGTAACGTATCACTTACTGGTAACATCAAGATGGGTGCTAAGAATAACCTCCCATACCGTGTATCTTACGGTTACTTGAACCAGGATGGTACTTTGAAGACATCTAACATGTCTCGTCACACTCTTTCACTTAACCTCAACCCCGTATTGTTGGACAACCACCTTACTATCAACCTTAACGGTAAGGGTATGATCATGGATACTCGCTTTGCTAACACAGGTGCAGTATCTCAGGCTGTTCAGTTCGATCCAACTAAGCCAGTATATCTCTCTGATGAGGAGGGTGGTATCAATGGCTACTACACATGGCGTGGTATCGATGGTAACCACAACACAATGGCTAACCAGAACCCCGTTGCTATGTTGGAGGATAAGTACGATGTATCTAACGCTAAGCGTTTCGTAGGTAATGCTCAGGTAGACTACAAGATCCACGGTTTGGAGGATCTTCGTCTTAACCTTAACCTCGGTTTGGACTACACTAAGTCTAACGGTACTGTAGACGTAGCTCCAGGTGCAGAGCAGTCTTTGCACGCTACCGATCAGGCAGGTTCGGGTTACCACTCTAACTACTCACAGATGCGTCAGGATAAGACTTTGGAGTTCTACGCAGCTTATGCTAAGACTTTGGGCGACCACTCATTCGACGTAATGGCTGGTTACTCATGGCAGCACTACTACACAGAGTCATACAACGAGTCATACCGTGTATGGGATGTGATGAACAACACAGCGATGAATCCCGAGGCTGATAACTACTACCTATCAGAGCCTAAGACATCTAAGTCTGAGTACTTCCTCGTATCATTCTTCGGTCGTGTAAACTACTCTTACGACAACCGCTACTCAATCACTGCTACATTGCGTAACGACGGTACATCACGCTTTGCTAACAACAAGTGGGGTCTCTTCCCATCAGTAGCGTTGGGATGGAACATCAAGAATGAGTCATTCTTGGCAGATAACGATGCATTGTCAGCATTGAAGCTCCGTTTGAGCTACGGTCAGACAGGTCAGCAGGAGGTAGGTTCACTCTATGGTGCAATGGCTACCTATTATAATAATACGCTCGGTTCATACTACCCATTCGGTAACGAGTTTATCCACTCTATCAAGCCTGTTGGTTACAACGCAGATTTGAAGTGGGAGACAACTACTACTTACAATGCTGGTATCGACCTCGGTTTCGTAGATAACCGCATCACATTTGGCGCAGACTTCTACTACCGTGAGACTAAGGACTTGCTCAACTACACTCCTGTAGCTGCGGGTGCTAACCTTACCAACTACCTCGATGCTAACATCGGTGACTTGATGAACGTCGGTGTTGAGGCTGAGATCAACGCTGTTGCTATCCAGACTAAGGATTGGTACTGGAACATCGGCTTGAATGCTGCTTGGAACAAGAATAAGATCACTCGTCTTACATCTGATGATGAGGCTGAGGGCTACTACGGTGTTGATACTGGTGGTTACTCAGGTGGTGTAGGTGGTACATGTCAGGTTCACCAGACAGGTCAGCCTACTAACTCATTCTATGTATATCAGCAGATCTACAACGAGGAGGGTAAGCCTATCGAGGGTCTTTATGTAGACCGCAACGAGGATGGCGTGGTAAACGAGAGCGATAAGTATGTATACAAGAAGGCTGCTCCTGACGTAACTGTAGGTTTCAATACTCAGCTTTCATGGAAGGATCTTACTTTGGCTGTATCGGCTCACGCTAATATCGGTAACTACGTTTACGATAACATCTCATCTAATGGTGAGCTCTTGACAGACCTTTGGACAAACAACTTCACAAACAACCGTGTTGTAACAGCTCCTGTAACGAACTTCCGCAACTCTGGTCAGTATCTTTCTGACTACTATGTGCGTAACGCATCGTTCCTCAAGCTCGACAACATCACTTTGAGCTACCGCTTCCACTTGGGTGAGGCAGCTAAGCGTGATTTGACACTCGACGTGTTTGGTACAGTTCAGAACGTAGCTACATTGACAGGTTACAAGGGTATCGATCCTGAGATCTACTCTGGTATTGACAACAACATGTACCCACGTCCACGTACCTACATCCTTGGTTTGAAGTTTAATTTCTAATCGTCTAAAATCGCAAAAGTATTATGAAAACAATAAAGATATTGATGTTGTCTTTTGCCGCGATCTGTTCGCTCGGCATGAGCTCTTGCGTGAACGATTTGGATGTAACTCCTATCGATCCCAATCTCCAGTTGCCACAGGACGTATTGTGCGACGAGGCAGCTTTCGAGGCACTTCTTTCAAAGTGCTACCAGGGTCTTGCATGCTCATCTTCAGATGGTGCTAATGGCGGTCCCGATATTTCAGGTGTGGATGGTGGTTTCGGCCAGTACCTCCGTGCTTATTTCAACCTTCAGTGCTTGACTACTGATGAGGCTACTTGCTGCTGGAACGATACCGGTCTGCCCGATATGCACAACTTGAACTGGCAGGCATCTAACCAGTTTATCGTAGCTATGTACTACCGTATATTCTATCAGATCAGCCTCTGCAACGAGCTTATCCGTCAGGTGAACACTAACGTAGCAGGTGTTGAGTTCCAGAATGCTGGTGCTCTTATCGCTGAGGCTCGTGCATTGCGTGCGTTGTCATACTACCACGCTATCGACCTCTTCGGTAATGTTCCCTTCTCTACTGAGGCTGACTCTGTAGGTTCTGAGGGTCCTGCACAGATCCAGCGTGCTGACCTCTTCGCATGGTTGGAGACTGAGTGTAAGGAGCTTATCAACGGCGCTGACCTCGCTGATGAGGGTAAGAACGTATATGGCCGTTGCGACAAGGGCTTCGTTAAGATGATTCTTGCTAAGCTTTACCTCAACGCTGAGGTATGGTCAGGTGAGGCTCGTTACAGCGAGTGCGCAGCTCTTTGCAACGATCTTATCGCACACTATCCTCTCCACACAACATTTGCTGATATGTTTGCTGCTGATAACCACCTTTTCACAGCTAACGCTACTTATGGTGCATCTAACGAGATCATCTTCGCAGTACCTCACGATGGTATCAACACTACATCTTACGGTGGTACTAACTTCCTTATCTTCGCTGGTACAGGTGGTGATATGGATGCAGCTGCTCAGGGTATCTCTTCTGGTTGGGGCGGTCTTTCAGTTACTAAGCAGGTTTCTGAGCGCTTTGAGGAGGGTGATACACGTGCTATGTTCTTCACAGACTACGGTACAGCTATCGCTGACATCTTCACCTTCACATCTGGTGGTTACAAGTCTATGAAGTTCCGTAACGTAAACCACGATGGTACATCTGCACAGACAACAGGTTTCGTTGATACAGACTTCCCATTGTTCCGTTCGGCTGATGCATATCTTATGTTGGCTGAGTGCGCACAGCGTGGTGGTGCAACTACAACTGATGGTCTTGCTGCCTTGAATAAGGTTCGCGCACGTGCAGGCGTAGCAGCTCTTTCAAGCTACACATTGCAGGATGTTTTGGACGAGCGTTCACGCGAGTTCTTGTGGGAGGGTTGCCGTCGTCAGGACTTGGTTCGCTTCGGTATGTTCACTACAGCTGATTACCTTTGGGAGTACAAGGGTGCTACCTACGAGGGTCAGGCAGTATCGGCTCACCGCAACCTCTTCCCATTGCCACCCGCAGATATCAACGCAAGTGGTAAGCTTACACAGAACGAGGGTTATTAATAGTTAGTCGTATAACGAATAAAACTAACAGAAAATGAAAAAGTTATTATATAGCATAATGGCTCTTGCTGCGGTTGTCGCTACATCATGTACGCAGGAGCATATCGATGCTCAGTTCATTCCTGGTAACGTAGTAGCTCCAGTTTTGGGCGCTATCGAGGGTACCACTTTGGCTGAGGATGGTGCAGATATTACGGTTGATTACACTAAGGCTGACTTTGGTGTGATGACCTCTACTGCAGAGGCTCTCTACGTAGACCTTGTTGAGACTATGGAGAGCAAGACTAAGGTTAATGCAACTTTTAGTGATGGTGTTATCACTTTCAAGCAGAAGGATCTTAACACAGCGTTGTTGAACATCAATGCTGAGACAGGCATTGCTTCAACTGTTTACTTCCGTGTTGAAGCTAACCTTAACACTGATAAGGGTTCTGCGGTAAGCGGTACTGAGACTGTCTCTAACGTTGTTGTTGCTGAGTTCACTGCTTACAACGCTGACGTATTGCCATTCGAGAAGTACGATCACGTATGGGTTATCGGTGACTACTGCGGTTGGGATCATGGTAAGACACAGTTCCTCTACAGCTATGCTGCTGATGGCAAGACATTCAAGGGTGTCGTAGACTTCGTAAATGCAGATGGCGTTTCAGCAGCTGCTAACGGCTTTAAGCTTACAGGTATCGCTGGTTGGGATGACTCTTGCAACTGGGGTTGCGATGAGAACGACATGCCTACATCTGATGAGCCTGCGTCTATCCAGCTTATCACTGGCGGCGGTTCTAAGGATATCAAGGTATACGCTAAGCGTTTCTATGGCTTCGAGTTCGACAATACTACATTGGTATTGAAGAAGGAGTGGGGTGCAGATCAGATCGGTGTTATCGGTTTGAACGGTGATTGGGAGAAAGACATCGTGATGTCTTACAATCCTAAGTGGGCTCGCTTCTATGTTGATATCGAGGCTACGGCTGATACCGAGATGAAGTTCCGTGCTGATGCAGCTTGGGATTTGAACTGGGGTGCTGGTTGCGCTGCCGGTGGTGACAACATCGCTGTTAAGGCTGGTAAGTATCGTGTATACTTCAACCCTGCATCTGGTTTCATCGAGTTCAACGCTAAGAACTACGGTACTGTAGAGGATACTGAGGCTTCTAAGCCTGAGGAGCCCGAGCAGCCAGAGGGTCCTGCAAAGGAGGCTGGTAAGTGGGGTCTTATCGGTGTGAACGGCAACTGGGATAACGATATCTATATGTATGCTACTGATGGTGGTGTATTCTATAGCCCTGTTGTATCATTCGAGGGTGAGTTCAAGCTCCGTTACAACAATGGTTGGGATACTAACCGTGGTGGTGTATGCGCATCTGTAGGTGAGGCATTCGAGGCTAAGGCTGGTGGCGATAACATCTCAGTAGCTGCTGGTACTTACGTTGTTGTTTACGACTCAGTAGCTGAGACAATCACTATTGAGAACGCAGCTGAGGGCTGGGGTCTTATCGGTGACGCTTTGGCTAACGGCTGGGATGCTGATACTTACAAGGCATTCGAGGGCGAGGCAGGTGTCTTCACTGCAGTAGCTTATGTTGGTGAGGGTGGCTTCAAGCTCCGCGCTAACGCTGGCTGGGACACTAACTTCGGTGGTACATTCGCTGAGTTTGGCGTAGCTTTCGAGGCTAAGGCTGGTGGCGACAACATCTCACTCGGCACTGAGGCTGGTAAGTGGGTTGTTATTACTCTCGATACTAACGCA
Source organism: Alistipes sp. (assembly GCA_045659765.1). Taxonomy (GTDB): domain Bacteria; phylum Bacteroidota; class Bacteroidia; order Bacteroidales; family Rikenellaceae; genus Alistipes. Next base: position 17,543 of record JAZRCN010000017.1, on the reverse strand, counting down.
AGCACAATCACTGTTGATAAGCTCTTCGCTGGTCGTTGGGGTGTGATCGGTGAGGTAAACGGCACAAGCTGGAACTCAGACGTTCTCATGTGGAACGATGGTTCAGTTTGGAAGTCTGTACCTTTCGTAGCTGATGGTGGCTTCAAGATCCGTAAGGATTCTGATTGGGCTGAGGACTTCGGTGGTGTATTCGCTGAGTTCGACGCACCTTTCGAAGCAGCTGCTGGTGGCGATAATATCTCTATCGGTGATGCTAAGGCAGTAACATTGGTTTACGATCCTACTGCTGCAACTATCACAATTTCAGAGTTCAAATAAACCTTAGGGTTTAATCTTGGTCGGTGGGCTTTGATCGGCCCACCGACTCCTATGAGCCTCGTATGGGGCTAAGCAAAAATCTCGGTACGATGAGAAGCATTTGGCTTAAACTATTTACTGTGCTACTTATGACGCTATGTGCATGCGGCGAGGAGCAACCTTCGCACGATGTGCCTGTGCTTCCTGAGAAGCCCGAAGAGCCCGTGCAACCCGAGGAGCCAGAGATCGGAGAGTTTTTCGTAGGTACGACAATGTCGTTTGCCAACTATCTCATCGACTGTGGCTTGGAGTACCGCGAGGCAGGAGTTATTACTAATCCCTATGCTTCGGTTAGGGCCAGTGGTGCTAATATCGTACGTCTGCAGCTCGATCGTCAGCCATTCGAAGATGTCGAGGGTGCGAAGATAGATTGGCAGCAGTGGGAGCGTGTCGTTGAGGATGCCCAGTGTGCGAAAGCTGAGGGGCTGGATATAGTGCTTACGCTCAAGCCTGACTACGATAAGTATACCTCAAGCTCAGCATCGCATAACCACATTCCTGAGGATTGGAAGATGTTGTCGGAGGTGGAACTTGGCGGAGAACTCTACAATTGGGTCTACGACTCGTTGGAGGGGTTGTATGATGAGGGTATCGTGCCACGTATCGTAGCTGTAGGCAATGAGGTAAACCTCGGTTTTTTGCTCAACGGAGCAAATGATGCAGGTCGTACGGCACGACTGCTCAACTATGGCCATGGCGCAGTGCGTGACTTTGCTCATAGTCGAGGTGTTGAGATACTTTTGGCGGTGCATATCGCCAATCCTGCACATATAGGTGTCGTGCAGGAGTATAAGGATAATGGCGCAGTGAACTACGATATCGTAGCGCTGTCGTGGTATCCTGGAAAAGATATAGGACACTCTATGGGTACGTATTCAACCTTCAAGGCGTTGGGTGCGTATGTTCGAGCTCAGTTCGGCAAGCGTATAATGGTGCTCGAGACGGCCTATTCGTTTACTACGGGAACGGTCGATGGCGAGTGGATGGGTGATTGGTGCGATAATTCGTACAACTATCCCGATTGGAACGAGGCTACAAATGCTCAGAATTATACGCCTGTACGTCAGCGAGCATGGCTCAGGGCTTTGGCCGAGGATGTGAAGGCTGGTGGTGGCGTAGGTGTTATCACATGGGGTACGGAGTCATTGCCCGATAAGTTGGATGGCAAGGAGCCGGGTCATGGCCTCGGAATATACACCTATCCCGCAGCATGGGGTTATGGCTCTACGTGGGAGAATAACTCCTATTGGGATTTTACCGATGGAAACAACCTTCATGAGGGCATTCTCTGGATGAAGGATGTGACAGACAAAGTCAATTAGTTGTGACAAACGATTAAAACAATGATAACTATGAAACTCAAATCTCTGATTTTCGCAGCATTCTCGCTCATGGCTGTAGCGAGCTGCGTAGAGCAGCCCAAGGCTGAGTTTGGCCTTGGTAACAGTGTGGCCGTTGTGCCTATGACTATTCAGGCAGGTCAGACATCGCATTACCTTACTGATTACTATCCTCAGTGGGTAGGTGCTGATAAGGTGGAGACGGACGATGCTCGCCTTGTGCTCACTGCCGAGCAGGATGATTGGTCTATGTTTACAATCGCTACCGAGGCCGAGGCTTTGGTATCGACCGTTGATGTATGGCATGGCGATAGCAAGCTCTCTATCGTTGTCCTTGGTGGCAAGCGCGATACCGAGGGTAGCTACATGTCTACGGTAGGCATGGAGAAGCGCCGTGTGAAGATTGTCGCTGAGAAGCCCGTTCAGGATGCTGTTGCAATGTGGCAGAACGAGGAGGTTGAGGATGTATGCATCGAGGGTAACGTAATCACCGTTGCTGTTCCTGCAAAGGCTGTCAATTTCGAGCGTTCGGTGTTGCGCGTGTTCGCTGCTTCGGCCGATGGTCGCTTCAACGATGTACTCCTTCCTTTGGAGTATGGTGTTGTCGTAACCGATGCTGAGAATATCAAGCGTAAGGACCACCAGTCGCAGATTCTCTACTCGTTGATGATCGACCGTTTCAACAACGGTACTACGGCGAACGACTGGAAGCTCAATTCACCCGAGGTTTTGGATAAGGTAGACTATCAGGGTGGCGATATCTTGGGTATCCAGCAGAAGATCGAGGAGGGCTTCTTCTCAGACTTGGGTATTACAACTATCTGGATTTCGCCTATCACACAGAATCCATATGATGCGTGGGGTCAGAACGTAAATCCCGACACAAAGTTCTCGGGCTACCATGGCTATTGGCCTATCTATAGCACCGTTGTCGATAAGCGCTTTGGTACCGACGAGGAGCTTCGTTCGATGCTTGCTACGGCTCATAACAACGAGATGAATGTCATCTTGGACTATGTAGCTAACCACCTACATATCAACTCTCCAGTGCTTCAGGAGCATCCCGATTGGACTACACAGCTCATCTTGCCCGATGGTCGCGAGAATATCGCTTTGTGGGATGAGCAGCGTCTTACAACTTGGTTTGACAAGCATATCCCTACACTCGATTTGGAGCGCGTTGAGGTTTGCGAGCCTATGACCGACTCGGCTTTGCACTGGGTACGTAACTTCGACTTCGATGGCTTCCGCCACGATGCTTGTAAGCATATTCCTCTCGACTACTGGCGTATGCTCACACACAAGATGAAGTCATCGATGCCCGATCGTAACCTCTGGCAGATTGGCGAGACCTATGGCTCTGTGGAACTTATCGGTTCGTACGTGAAGACTGGTATGATCGACTCGCAGTTCGACTTCAACCTCTACCACACATCACGCGATGTTATTGTCGATACAAACCGCTCTATGCGCGATATCGTACGCACGGTTGAGGAGTCGGAGGCTGCTTATGGCTCACACCACACTATGGGTAATATCACAGGCAACCACGATAAGCCACGTTTTATCTCATTGGCAGGTGGTGATATGTCGCTTTGGTGCCCCGATGATAAGGCTGAGGGCTGGCACCGCGATGTTAAGGTAGGTGATATGGATAAGGGTCATGCAGGTTTGCAGCTCCTTAAGGCTATCATCTCAACCGTTCCTGGCGTACCTTGTATTTATCAGGGTGATGAGTACGGTGTTCCTGGTGCTAACGATCCTGACAACCGCGATATGATGCGCTTCGAGGCAGATAATGAGTATCAGGCTAAGGAGTTTGCTGCAACACGCGATTTGTTGAAGGAGCGTCGTAGCTCTATGCCTTTGATGTATGGTGACTACCGTACGTTGTACTCTGACGATGCTGCATGGGTATTCTTGCGTCACTATATGGGTGAGTGGACGCTTGTAGCGATGAACGTACGTGGCGAGGTTTGCAACGTAGAGGTGCAGCTTCCATCAATGGCTAAGTGTGGCGATTTGAGCGTAGCTGTTGCTACTGATGGTGCTTCGGTAGAGTGTAAGGGCGATGGTAAGCTTGGCGTTACTATCCCAGCATACGGCTATATGGTTGTAAATAAGTAGTGTAAACAAATAATTAAAACATACGATGATGAAGAAGATTTTTGCTTTGGTCGCTCTTGTTGCGACATTGGTAGGTTGCCACTGCAACTGTAGCACATGTAACCCTAAGGAGGAGCGTGCCTACGACAAGTATAACTCAGTAGTTTATGAGCTCAACATCCGTCAGGCTACTGCCGAGGGTACGTTTGCAGCTGCCGAGAAGTATTTGCCCGAGATTAAGGCTATGGGTGTAGATATTTTGTGGCTTATGCCTATCTCACCTATTGGTGTTGATGGCCGTAAGGGTACACTTGGTTCATACTACTCAATCGTAGACTACAAGGCAATCAACCCCGAGTTTGGTACTTTGGAGGATTTCCAGAAGTTCTTGGATACAGCTCACGACTTGGGCCTCAAGGTTGTTATCGACTGGGTTGCTAACCATACATCACGCGATGCTAAGTGGTGGCAGGAGGGTAAGAAGGATTGGTATAAGATCGATCCTGCTACCGACCTTCCTATAGTTGAGTACGACTGGACAGATATCGCATCTTTGAACTACGAGAACGAGGATATGCGTGCTGCTATGACCGATGCTCTTTGCTACTGGATTGAGCTTGGTTTGGATGGCTACCGTTGCGATGTTGCATATAAGGTTCCTGCTGACTTCTGGCAGGCTGCATGGGCTGAGGTTAAGAAGATCAACCCCGATGTATATCTCTTGGCTGAGGGTGAGGCTGCGTGGTTGCACGAGTGCGGCTTCGACACATCTTACGCTTGGGAGTTCCACCATATGATGAACGCTATGGCTAAGGGTGGTAGCGAGACTAAGAACGTAGCAGGTGACGGTACTATCAAAACTGATGCTAAGTATGTTGCGGACTTGAAGGAGTATATCGCACGCGATGCACAGAACTATGCACAGCCCGCTATGCGTTTGATGTTTACATCGAACCACGACGAGAACTCATGGGCAGGTACAGAGTTCGAGCGTATGGGCGATGCATCTGAGGCATTTGCAGCTTTGACATATGTTCTTCCTCAGGGTCAGCCTCTCATCTACACAGGTCAGGAGATTGGTTTGGGTCGTCGTTTGCAGTTCTTTGAGAAGGATCCTATCGTTGAGCTCGTTGATCTTAACTACGGTAAGGAGTACCGCGACCTCTACAAGCGTCTTATCGCCTTCCGTCACAATAACCCAGCGTTGGCTGCTGGCGAGAACGTAGCACCTGTAGTTTACCTCGAGGGCGTAGGTGAGAACGTTTTGGCATTCTCTCGTGAGAAGGAGGGTAACAAGGTGTTCTGTATCTTCAACTTCTCGGCTGAGCCTACAACTATCACGTTCGATGAGAGTGTAGCTGGTGAGTACGACTGCGTATGTGGCCAGAAGTTCAACGTTGTGGCTGGCGAGCAGCTCGAGCTTGGTGCTTGGGAGTATAAGTTGCTCTCTAAGTAGTTGCGAAACAAACAGCCGACTATTATAGCATGGTCGGTGTTAGATGACTGAGATAACAAGGAGCTGTCCGCTCGGACAGCTCCATTATATGGGGTTGGGTTAAAATGTATAAGAATCCAGAGTGGAGCTATTCGGCAGTGCTCTACGAGATGAATATCAGACAGCTAAGTGCCGAGGGTACCTTTCGAGCTGCTGCCGATAAATTAGCCTTTCTGCGCTCTATAGGCGTGGATGCTGTGTGGCTTATGCCGATATATCCTATTGGCGAGGAGGGTCGTAAGGGTAATTTAGGCTCCTACTACTCGATTAAGGACTATACGGCTATCAATCCTGAGTTCGGTACGGATGAGGATTTTGCCGAGTTTGTGCGCACGGCACACTCTATGGGTATTAAGATTCTGCTCGACTGGGTTGCTAACCATACGGCACGTGATGCACGTTGGGTCAGCGAGAAGCCTGCAGATTGGTATGAGCGTGATGCCGATGGCGTGCCTTTGATCCCATGGGATTGGAGCGATACGGCGAAGCTCAACTATGCAAACCATGATGTGTGGCGCGGGCAGATCGAGGCCATGCGCTATTGGGTCGAGAAGTTCGGCGTTGATGGTTTCCGCTGCGATATGGCTATGCTTGTGCCTATCGAGTTTTGGCAGGAGGCATCGGCCGAGCTACACGCTCTGAAGTCAGATATCTTCTTCTTGGCCGAGGCCGAGGAGGATAATCTCTTCGATAGAGCCTTCAATATGAGCTATCAGTGGAACGTACACCACATCATGTGTGATATCGCTAAGGGTGCGCGTCGTGTGTGGGATATGCGCAACGCAATACATTCCGAGAGGGCTAAGTATCCGAGGGAGGCTATGCGTATGAGCTTCACGTCGAACCACGATGAGAATTCGTGGAGTGGCTCGGAGTATTCGCGCTTCGGTCGTGCCTTGGAGGTTATGACAGCCATGACCTTCCTTATGCCCTCGACAATGCCGCTGATATATACAGGTCAGGAGGTTGGCTACGACCACTCGTTCGAGTTCTTCGATCGTGATCCTATTCCTGTATCGGCATATAAGGAGACGCGTATGACGGAGCTCTATCGCCGACTTTGTGCCCTGAAGCACTCGGAGGCTGCGCTTATGGCTGGAGAGAAGGGTGGCGAGATGATCGAGATTGAGAATAACGCCAAGGATTGCATGATGACCTTCGTTCGCGAGGTTAGAGGCAGTCGCGTAGTGGCTATTATGAACCTATCGCCCTATACTATCCATGCCGATTTCTACACGGGAATCTATGCTGGCGGCTACCGCGATGCTATCACGGGTGAGCGCGTGACGCTTCATGAGCATGTCGAGGAGGATATCCTGCCATGGGCATACCGAATTTTAGTGAAGTAATTGTAAACTTAAGAACGATATGAGGAAAATTTTAGTTATGCTTGTTGCGGCACTGAGCCTTGCTTCGGTAGCCAATGCAGCACGACCTAAGGGTGTAGATATCAAGCATATCGAGCCATTGTCATGGTGGATAGGCATGAATACTCCCTTGCAGCTTATGATCAATGGCGAGAATATCGCTGCGTGCGATATCGCTATCGAGCCTGCGGGACAGGGTATCGAGGTGTCGGCAATACATAAGGCCGATAACCCCAACTATCTATTTGTAGATGTTGCTGTTGCGGATGATGCTAAGGCTGGCGAGTATCAGATTTGTGTTACTAATGGCCGTCGTACGGTGCGCTATCCCTACACATTTGCAGAGCGCCGTGATGGTTCACGCGAGAGGGAGAGCTTCACGAATGCCGATTTCGTATATCTGATTATGCCCGACCGTTTTGCTAATGGCGACGCATCGAATGACTCTACCGACAATACTGCCGAGAAGGCCGATCGTAGCAATCCTGGTCGTCGTCATGGTGGCGATATCCAGGGTATTATTGACCACTTGGACTATATCGCAGACCTTGGAGCTACGGCTATCTGGTGTACACCGCTGTTGTTGGACGATGAGAATGGAGCATCATACCATGGCTACTCGTGCAGCGACTACTATCGTATCGATCCTCGATATGGTAGCAACGAGTTGTTTAAGAGCTATGTTGAGGAGTGTCATAAGAAGGACCTTAAGGTGATTATGGATATTGTTCCTAACCATAGCTCTACGTCGCATTGGTGGTACGAGGATCAGCCATTTGCCGATTGGACGCACCAGTGGGATAGTTATACGCAATCTAACTGGACATTCTCTACGAACATGGATTTCAATGCTTCGAAGGCCGATTTGTATCAGATGGAGAGTGGTTGGTTTGATCGTAGCATGGCCGATATGAACCTCGATAATCCCTACTTGTTGAACTACTTTAAGCAGTGGGCCGTATGGTGGATTGAGTACTCCGATTTGGATGGCTTCCGTGTGGATACATATCCCTACAACGAGAAGGGTCCGATGAGCGAGTGGTGCAAGGCGGTTATGGCCGAGTATCCCAACTTCAATATCGTAGGTGAGGTTTGGACATCGTCTATTCCTCAGTTGGCATATTGGCAGGGTGGCAACTACAATAAGGATGGTTTCGACTCACACCTAAAGTCGATTATGGACTTCCCATTGCACGATGCACTCCGTGCAGCACTTAGCGAGGGTGGTCATGGTGGCTGGGGTCAGGGTATGACACGTGTCTACGATGTGTTGTCACACGACTTCGTATACCACGATCTAAGCAATATGATGATTATGGCTGGTAATCACGATACGGAGCGTATTGCCGACGTGTTGAATGGCGATGCACAGCGTATGAAGATTGTCGCAGCATTGCTCTGTACGATGCGAGGTATGCCTCAGATGCTCTATGGCGACGAGTTTATGTTCCGCTCTACGGATCGCTCTAAGGGTCATCCTACGTTGCGTATCGACTTCCCAGGTGGCTGGGATGGCGATGCTCTCAACCTCTTCGACGAGGCGCAGCGTGAGGGCGAGCAGAAGGAGGTCTTCGACTACACTCGCCACATGATGAACTGGCGTAAGACAAAGGATGTTATCCACAGCGGTCGCACCATGCACTTTATTGATCGTGACAATACCTATGCCTTCTTCCGCTATGATGATCGCGACGTGGTATTTGTCTATGTGAACAATAGTGCCGACGAGAAGGTTGTGCCTTGGTCGCGTTATGCCGAGATTACTGAGGGTATGACTGTTGGTCGCGATGTAGCTACTGGCGAGAACGTAGTGATGGATGGTTGTAAGGTAGCTCCTGCAACGGTTCTTGTTGTGGAGTTTTCGCGATAACTCAAAAAATGAATTATGGTGGCATAGGTTAGTTGGTTGGTGGTGCTTAATAGAAGGTCCTATGTCACTCGGGCTACTCAACGGAGGTTGAGTAGCCCTTCTTTTTTGCAATAATTTTGGTCAATAGTCTGCAAAAACTTGCATAAAGTGTTGAGAATATGCAAGATTTGATAGTTTATGCTGCATAAAGTTTTGTAGTTTGGGAATAAAGCCCTATATTTGTATGCTTTATACTGCGTCTATATGACAGTCCTATACGTGATGTTGTGATTCGATGATATTAGAGCAAACAAATTAATAACCAAATAACACTATGAAACACTATTTTAAGAGATTCAAATCAATGGTTTGGGGCGTTGCTTTGTCGGCGGCTTTGGCTATTGGTGCAGTATCGTGTGTCGAGCCCTATAACGACACCGATATTTGGGAGGAGATCGATCAGATCAAGGGTGATATTGCATCACTCAAGGAGAGAGTTGAGGGTGAACTTGCATCGTTGCGCGAGCTTATCAACGGTCTTATCGTTGTTAACGAGGTTGTGGAGAATAAGGATGGTAGCGTAGAGGTTAAGCTCTCGAATGATGAGTCGTTTACGCTCTATCCCAAGGGTGATGATGTTCCTTCAAACCTCGTAACTGTTGTCGAGTTGGAGGATGGTAAGCTCTATTGGGCTATGTATGATAAGGGTGGTCAGGCTCAGCCTATCAAGATCAATGGTGACTATGTTCCTGTCTACAATGCAACTCCTAAGATGCGTGTTGCGGAGGATGGCAAGACCCTCGAAGTTTCATTCGATGGCGGTCAGACATGGATCGCAACAGGCTATGCCGAGTCTGTTGCCGACCTCAATATTGACGATATCGAGGTTGTATATTCTGAGTGGCAGGTAGACGAGGAGGAGAATCCACTTCCACTATACTGTATCATCACTATCAACGGTGTGCAGGTTAAGGTTGGTATGAACTGCCGTATTATTGCCGATACCGACTATCTCTATGTTCCCGCAGGTGGCAACGAGACGCTTAGTCTTCGTGCTGAGCGTGCTGTAGACTTCGCAACAACAGCTCCCGAGGGCTGGACTTGCAATGCAGAGCTTAAGGCCGAGACAGGTTCTGAGCCTACAAGCGTTGCTCTTAGCATTGTGGCTCCTTCGTCAGATAAGGTTACTGAGGGTAAGGCTGTATCGGAGGGTGTTGTTAAGCTCTATGTCGTTTTCGACAATGGTCTTTCAGCAATTTCGAGCATCAAGGTATCGTCATCCGATCCTATCTTTATGAGCTACACTATGGATAGCATCACTATCACATCAGGTGGCGTTGAGGAGGTTGTTTGTGGTCTTATTGAGAGCGCAAGCTATACTGCAGAGTTGGCTGCCGAGAATGCAAATAAGTACTTTGCTGATGCTACTCAGAAGAGTGCCTACAGCGTAGTATTCACGCCAGAGAAGAATTCGGTATCGCCTAAGGCTAAGGATATTAATCCTAATCTAAAGCCAGGCGTGGAGTACACATTCTGGTATGCTATTCCTACTGTTGCGGAGGATGGTAAGAAGAGTGTTGCGGCTACCGATATCTCTAAGGATGCTAACTCTTGCAGCTTTATTGATGTTGTCTGCACAATCACTCCATCATTCTTCGATGCAGAGGTTAGCTTGACGGTTAATGGCTCGGCAGGCTATAAGATTGGTCTTATCGAGAGCTTGAACTACTCGGCTGCAACACTTCTTGATAAGCTTAATGATGATACTTGCCCATTGCATACCGAGACAGAGCTTAAAGGCTTGGTAACTAAGCTTGTTGGCGTTGAGGCTGATAGCTTGGAGGCTGGCGTTGGCTACACGCTTTGGTATTTGGAGTGCGGTGAGAAGACAGCTGCTACGGTGAACGACATCGTGGCCTATTCGTTCAATACCAATAGCTTCGCTAAGGGTGGCGATTTGGAACTTACATCTTCGGATAAGAGCATAAAGCAGACATCCTTCAGCCTTAAACTCAATAGCGTGGGTCACATCTACCTCTACTACTACACTATCAAATCTTCGGAGATTAAGAGTAATACGACCGATAGTGCGTTGATGGATATGTTGCTCAAGGATGGTACTGCATGTAAGACTACTCAGGCGGTAACTGTTGAGAATAATAGCGCTGAACTTAGTACGGCCTACACGGTTTTGGCTGTTGGTGTTGATGCTAATGGTAAGTATGGTAAGCTCTTTAAGGAGGAGATCACCACTACAAGTGTTGAGTACAACAACCTTACACTCGCTGTTGAGGTGTCGGGTGAGGTAAATCTTAACAAGGCTACTTTGAAGGCTACATCTGAGGGTGCAGCAGGCTTCGCCTATATGTACGTGTCGAACCGTAGCACAGAGTGGTTGTTTGCATGGGATCAGAATAAGGATCTCGCTGGCGAGTTTATGGCAGGAAACATCAATAGCTCTTACGTTCAGAAGGTAGATGCTAATGGCAATATCGAGCTTCGTGGTCTTGACCTTGCTACGGCTAACGATAAGGAGAATGTGTATAAGCCCTCAGAGGATGGCGAGGAGCGAGTGTTGGATTATGTTAAAGATAGATACGACGTTCCTGCGGGCAGTGTTGTCTTTGTAGGTGCTTTGGATAGCGAGGGTCTTATCTCAAAGGTTGAAATGGTTGAGATCTATCCCGAGAAGAACTATGGTACATTGGTAGCGTCGTCGGATGCAAAGTGGGCTCAGACAAGACCCGCTATTAAGGTCTACGATATTGCCATTACCGGAAACTACAAGGCAAGTTGGTATGTTACACCTACTGCTGGTTGCACAGCCTATAGCTATGCGTCTAAGTCGTGTCAAAGTATGGAGTTAGCAACCGTAGAAGAGCTTCTTGACTATATTATTGCAAATACAGGTATTGAGAACACGCAGACACAGTCACATAAGTATGGTACTCGTTGCACATACCACGCATCGGCCTCTTACATGCATATCTACTGCGATTGGGGCGGTGATCTCAATGGTGACGGCTTTGTATCGCTTGAAGAGTATGTCCCATTCTACGAGACAGGTCTTGAGGGTGGCAACTGTATCGGTACAGGCGATAAGAGCGACTTCTACATCTTCACTACATGGGTAGATGCCGATGGTAACTTCTACGAGCCTTCGGTATACGATCCAGAGTTGAAGAATGACGATGGATCAAAGGGCGGCTTCGTAGCGTTGGAGCTATACGATGCCAGCAAAAAAGAGGAGTAACAGTAATAATTAGGATAATAATTAAAAACGACATACAATGAAAAAGTTTTCAAACGAGATTAAGAATTGGTTTTGCCGTGCTGCCGTAGTTGCAGCATTGGCACTTCCCGCAACATCGTGTGCCGATGTGTACGACGATAGGTTGATTCGTGAGGAGATCGAGCAGATTAAGAAGGATCTTGCCGAGTTGGAGGAGAACTTGAATACCGAGATTAATGCCCTTAAGGAGCTTCTCGCTGGTAAGATTGTCATAACCAAGATCGAGACTAAGTCGGATGGTAGCATCCTCGTAATATTGTCTAACGGAGGTTCATTTACGGTATATCCTAAGAGCGCATCACTGCCCAGCAACCTAATTACAGTACTCGAGGGTGAGGATGGTATTTTGTATTGGGCTATGTACGATGCTGATGGCGAGGCGCAGTTTATCGTTGACGCTGATGGTAAGAATATCGCTGTCGCATCTGCTGCTCCCATCGTTGAGGTTGCCGAGGATGGTAAGACCATCCAGATTTCGTTCGATGGTGGCAATACCTGGATGACAACAGGCTATTATGAGTCTGTTGCCGACGAGCTTATCGACGATATCGAGGTTGTGTACTCTGATTGGCAGACCGACATCGAGGGTAATCCATTGCCTCTCTACTGCGTACTTGTAATCGATGGCGTTGAGGTGAAGGTAGGTATGAACAGCCGTCTTGTTCTCAGCCTCGACTCAGCATATATCGCTGCTGGTGCTAAGGGTGAGATTACAGCTACTGCTGAGGATGCCGCAGACTTTATGATTACCATGCCTGAGGGCTGGAAGAGCGATGTGGCGTATGACTCTAAGACTTCGACATTTACACTCAAGATCTCTGCACCTGCCAGCTCTGCAATTCGCAATGGTGAGGCTGTAGGCGAGGGTGTTGCTAAGTTTATCGTTGTGTTCAACAACGGTATGTCGTCTATTGCAAGCATTAAGCTCTCTACAACGCCTGTTCGTTACAGCTATATCCTTGACGAGATTCAGCTTACAGTAGGTGGTGGTATCAAGGAGCTTGTTTGTGGTTTGACTGAGAGCGCAAGCTATACCGCTGCTGCTGCGGCTACTACAGCCAATGCATATTTGGTGGATAAGACACAGAAGGGTGCCTACCTCGTAGACTTCAGCGAGGAGCTCACAAAATCGGTTTATACTTCATACTTCTCTGATGATCTCAGCGCAGATAAGGAGTATACGTTCTGGTATGCAATTCCTTCGGTTGATAAGGATGGCAAGAAGAGTGTCGCTGCAGACGAGATCTCTGCTGAGGAGTATAGCTACAGCGCACCTTCGTTGAAGGTTCTCTCTACATCGTTCTTCGATGCAGAGGTGGAGTTCTCTTTCCCTGGTACTAAGGGTTATATCGTAGGCTTCTCGCCTAAGGAGAGCTATAGCGTAAATAGCTGCTTGAATGTTTTCCGTGAGAATAAGGACTCTAACCTAACTCTCAATACTGATGTTGCGTATAGCGGTTCGTTCTTGGAGTTCTTCGGTGGTGCAGGTAGCGCTCTCGAGTATGGTAGCGAGTATGTTGCTTGGTGCTTGGAGTGTGGCGGCCTCGATGAGGTGTCGTTTAGCAACCTTCGTACTTGGAACTTGAAAACTCAGGACTTCACAACGGGTGGTAACATCGAGATCACAGCGTCGGATGTTAAGCTAGACTATACGACTATCTCAGCGAAGCTCTCAACCGCTGAGGAGCATATCTACATGTACTACACATTCGCATTGCCTAACAAGGTTGGTAATTACGACGACGAGGCGAAGCTTGACCTTCTTCTCGAGAGTGGTACGAAGAGCCGCTCAAAGGATGCTGTCACAGCTACGTATCGCGATGCAACACAGGGCTCTAAGGTGGTGCTTATTGCTGTTGCCGTAGATAAGGATGGTAAGTTTGGTAAGGTATTTAGCCAGGAGTACACAACAAAGGCGATTGAGTATAATACAGCTTTGGATCTCACTGTAGAGCAGCCTGTTAGCCCCTCTATCGTAGATACACGTGCTAAGGTGACATGCGAGGGTGCTGTGTCATACCTCTATCTCTGCATCACTAAGGATGATATGGTAAAGCGTTTTGGCTCGGTGAATAATACAGGTGTGACAAAGGCTGGTGAGTATATGATTATCAACCCAACGGGTCAGGGTGTATACTCTACAAAGAATGAGCTTAACGCCTTGGAGGATGGTTGCATCGTGGTTAAGGGTCTTACAACTCTTGAGCATGCGTTGATCGTCGTTGCTATCGACGCTAATGGCGACTACTCGGCAGCTAAGGCCGTATACTTTACCCCAACAATCGATATGGGTACAATCGTTACTCGTAGCGATGCTAACTGGGCGGTGGGTAAGCCTACTGTAACTATCCGCGAGACTTTCGATTCGGAGTTCTTCAATATCTCATGGTATGTAGCACCTGTAGAGGGTTATGTGGCATATACTATGGCTGGTGATCCTGCTCATCTATTGGAGCAGGGTGACTGTACATCAGTAGCATTGCTTATGCAGTATATTATTGCCGATTGTAGTAAGGATAGCACTGTCCTTGCCGACCATGGTAAGAAGTGTGAGTACTCGGCTGATGGCTACTCGCTCTCTTGGGAGAATGTCGATGGTTCGTTGCATGAGGAGCACAATCTTCCAGGTGTCTACAACCAGTACTTCTACGGTACCAAGGATACAACCATGATTTATACCATTTGGGTAGATGCTGATGGTAACTTCCACGAGCCTATGGTTTACGATCCTACAAAGCAGTGCGAGGTTACTGATTGGGTTTGGTAAAAATATAGATGACGATGAACAAGTTATTTAAAAATATTAGCAGAATGGTGGGTTATGTAGCAGCAGTTGCAATGCTGCTACTCCCCACAGTTTCATGCTCTGAGGTCTACGACGACAGCTTCGTTCGCGAGGAGTTGGAGCAGATTAAGAAGGATCTCGCCACGTTGGAGGAGAACCTAAATACCGAGATTAATGCCCTCAAGGAGCTTATCTCAGGTAAGATCTCCATTACGAATATCGAGACAAAGAGTGATGGTAGCATCGTCGTTACGCTCTCTAACGGCAAGATATTCACGGTATATCCTAAGGGTGCAGTTGTCCCCAATAACCTTATCACTGTTTTGGATAATGGCGATGGTGTGCTTTGCTGGGCTAAGTACAATAGCGATGGCGAGGCGGAGTTTATCTTGGTTGATGGTGAGTATGTGCCAGTATCGACAACCACCCCCGAGGTTCGTGTGTCGGAGGATGGTAAGACTATCGAGATTTCGTTCGATGGTGGCGTTACTTGGACAACAACAGGCTACAATCAGTCGGTTGCCGATACGCTTATCGGTGATGTAGAGGTTGTCTACTCAGATTGGCAGCAGACCGAGGAGGGTGAGCCTATGCCTATCTGCTGTGTTATCACACTTGCTGATGGCGTCGAGGTAAAGGTTGGTATGAATAGCCGTATCGTTATGGAGTATGACTCTGTATATGTTGCAGCTGGCTCAACAAGCAAGTTCGAGGTTATGGCTGTCGAGGCTACCGATGCAATGGTTATTGCTCCCGAGGGTTGGGCGTGTGATGCACTCTACGACTCAAAGACATCGCTCTTCACGTTCTCTATTTCGGCTCCTAAGAGTGCAGCAATTAAGAGTGGTGAGGCAGTCGGTGAGGGTGTTGCAAAACTTATTGTTATCTTCAATAACGGTATGTCATCTATCGCAAGCATTAAGCTTTCGACAACTCCCGTGAACTATAACTACTTCTTGGATCAGATCACACTCACGGTGGGTGCTGGTGTCGAGGAGCTTGTGTGTGGTCTTATGGAGAGTGCAAGCTATACTGCCGAGGCTGCCGAGGCTGCCGCAAACGCCTATTTGGCAGATAACACACAGAAGGGTGCATATCTTGTGCAGTTTGATGGCGAGCTTACTGCAAATGTAGATGCTGCATCGCTCTGCGCAAATCTCGATGCCGATAAGGCATACACAT
The DNA here is from genome assembly GCA_045659765.1 of Alistipes sp. Lineage (GTDB taxonomy): Bacteria > Bacteroidota > Bacteroidia > Bacteroidales > Rikenellaceae > Alistipes. The sequence goes on along the minus strand of JAZRCN010000017.1, from coordinate 1,770 downwards.
TCTGGTACGTAATCCCTACTGTGGGTGACGATGGTAAGAAGAGCGTTGCTTCAACCGATATTTCGGCTGAGGATTATAGCTATAGCCTTCCCTCATTGGAGTTTGTATCGACATCGTTCTTTGATGCCGATATTAAGTTCTCGTTCAAGGGTACTAAGGGATATATCGCAGGTGTAGTGGCTAAAACGTCGTATAACGTAAACGACTGCCTCAATGAGTTTCGCGACAATAAGGATAACCTCAACCTTAAGAGCGTTGCCGAATATAATGGCTCATTCTTGGGTCTGTTTGGTGGCGCTGGTACGGAGCTCTCGCAAAACACTACCTATGTAGCGTGGGTGTTGGAGTGTGGCGGCTGCAACGATGTGTCAGCGCAGAACCTTCGTAAGTGGGAGTTCACAACAAAGGGTTTTGTTGAGGGTGGTGACATCGAGGTTAGCGTTTCGGACGTAGCTGTAGACTATGCATATATCACAGCAAAGCTTTCGACAGCCGAGGAGCGTATCTACATGTACTACGCATTTGCACTCTCGAACAAGGTGGCAAACTATGACGACGAGGCTAAGTTCGACCTATTGCTCAAGGATGGTAAGAAGAGTCGTGCAGCAGGTGCAGTTCCGGCTAACTACTACAATGCTGAGCCAAATACCAAGCTTACGCTTATGGCTGTTGCCGTAGACAAGGATGGTAAGTATGGTAAGATCTACAGCCAGGAGTATACCACAAAGGCTATCACGTACAACAACCTCACTCCCGTGTTGGAGGTTGTGGGCGATCCTTCGATTACGCTCTCCGAGCTTAAGGCTACATGCGAGGGTGCCGAGGGCTTTGTATATACCTATGTGGAGAGCGATGGTAACAAGTGGAAGAGCATGGGTGGTACGTTGGCTAAGGCTGGTGAGTACCTCGTTATGAATGCTCAGAGCAGCCGCGTTTATCGTGCCGAGAAGGATGGCGTAATCAAGATTTCAGGTCTTTCGCCCGATGTCAAGTATGTGGCAGTTGTTGCCGCTGTCGATGCCGAGGGTCTTCTGTCAGAGCCTGTGGCAGTAGAGTTCAAACCTACGATTGATCTTGGAGGCATTGTCCCTAAGGAACACAAGGATTGGAAGGTCGGCAAACCAGCGGTTACGGTAGAGGTTATTGCAGATCGTGGTACGGGTGGTTACTTTAGCTTTGCTTGGTACGTAACACCTGTAGAGGGCTATACGGCTTACACTATTTCAATGATGCCTGAGCATTTGTCGGAGTATGTAGATGCTGAGGGTAATCCTGTGAATATTGAGACCGTCAATGACCTTATTGCCTATATCGTAGCTTATGGCTCGGTATGCGAGTACTCGGCAGAGGGCTATAGCCGCGTATGGTATGAGTATGCTGATCAGGACAATGATGGTCGCATTGATGATGAGATGAAGGAGTGTCGTGCGGATGGTCTTGTAGGTGTCTACTGCGAGGATAAGCGCGGTGTGAAGGATGCTTCGGCAATCTACACTACATGGGTTGATCCCGATGGTAACTTCCACGAGCCATTTATTATCGATGCTACAACTAAGGAGGAGCTCGAATAACTTGTGGCAAGGTATATAGTTTTGTGATTATTAGTTAAGGCTGTCCGTTCGAGGGTTGTCCTTTTTCGGCGGTGAATTAAATTTCACCGCCGATTTTGTTTATTTACAATCTGTTAGGTTGTTAGATTGTGAAACGACTTTTCGTGCAATAATCGCTTAACCCGTAATATTACTTATTGAGTGTAGTCTTCTATGTAGT
>JAZRCN010000016.1:0-2751 GCA_045659765.1 Alistipes sp. | reverse complement strand
GTGCCGCGATTCTCACCACGACGCTCAGTCTTAGCGACATTGTCGAGGCGAGTGGTTTCATCAACAGCTCGCACTTCATATCGCTCTTCCGCAGACACTTCGGAATAACGCCAGCACGGCTCCGAAGAGTGCATCGCAGGGGAAACATATACAAATAAAAAATGGGGCTTATCCATCACGGAAAGCCCCATAATTTATAGGTATCACACCCTTAGAACGCTGCAAGGACAACGCCCTCGACGGGATTTAGGGTGATCGTACCGTCGCTATTGCAAGTGCCTAAGCCCTCGACATTTACGCTATCGCCATCAGCAAGGATAGTGTAGTTACCATTTGGAATATCGAACTCGACGCTCTCGCGCGAACCATTCATAAGGACCACTATGCGCTGTGCGGCATCGATGCCATCCAACTTATCGAGTACAAAGCCAACGGCTGCCTCGTTATCATTCTCGATGAACTTGAGGTGTTTGCGTACTGCGTCACCACTGCCAAGCGCAAAGGCGGGGTGTGCCTTGCGTAGTGCAATAAGACCCTTGCAGTACTCCACGAGGTTTGAATAGCGGCTCTTGAGTGACCAATCTATAGCGTTGTACTTATCGGGCATATTGTAGGTGTTCTTCTCACCGAGCTTAGTGCGGAACATCTCCTCGCCACAGAAGATAAATGGCACACCCTGCGATGTGAAGACACCGAAGTGCGCAAGTTTTGCCATGCTTAGAAGTTCCTTCTCAGTAGCCTCGGGAGAGAGGTGCTCGAGACGGTCGCGAAGGTTGTGGTCGTCGTGACATGTCACATAGCTAATGTGCTGCGTAGGATCAGCGCACCATGCCGCCTCGCTATGTGCCACCTCGGGGTGCTCGATGCCACCTGCAAGACCAAATTTCAATGCCTCCTTGTTACCCGCTACGCCATGTATAAAGCCGCCCTGTGAGAGGTCGAGCGTACCGCGTAGTGCATTGCGAATATCGTCAGAGAAGGCTGCGACACCAGGCATTTGGTAGGTGTAACGCTTGAAGGCAAGCTTCGACTCGTCGTACAAAGGTGCGCTCGCTGCCCAGCCCTCGCCATAGAGCAAGATATTGGGATTGAGAGCCGATAGACGCTCGCGGATAAGGTTCATGGTCGCGATGTCGTGGATAGCCATAAGGTCGAAACGGAAACCATCGATATGATACTCCTTAACCCAATACTCCAACGACTCGACCATATACTTACGCATCATAGGCTTCTCGCTTGCTGTCTCGTTACCACAGCCCGAGCCATCAGCAAAGCTGCCATCCTCGCGCATACGGTAGAAATATCCTGGGAAGGTGAGCTCGAAACCACAGTTCTCTGCCACAGTCGTATGGTTGTACACCACGTCGAGAACTACGCAGAGGCCTGCGTCGTGCATGGCCTTAACCAACGCTTTAAGTTCACGCACACGTGCCTCAGGGTCAGCAGGATCTGTCGAGTAGGTACCCTCGGGGGCGCTGTAGTTCTTAGGCTCGTAGCCCCAGTTGTACTGATCCGTAGGCTTCGACTCGTCGATAGAGCCAAAGTCGGCAGTGGGGAGTAGGTGTACGTGTGTCACGCCAAGCTCTACGAGGTGATCGAGGCCCGTTGCCAAACCCTCATACGAGTGTGTACCGCGCTCGGCCATAGATAGATACTTGCCCTTGTGTGCTGTGCCAGCAGATGCGTGTGCTGTCATATCGCGATAGTGCATCTCGTAGATAACCCTCTCCGAAGCCTTAATCTCGGGAGCCTTATCCTCGCTCCAGCCCTCTGGATCGGTGTCGCGCAGGTCGATAACTGCTCCGCGGTTGCCGTTTACGTCCAATGCCTTGGCAAAGATTCCAGCAGTCTCCTTAAGGGTCTTGCCCTCGATTGTCACCTGGAAGGTGTAGTAGCGACCCTTGTGGTCGCCCACCACTTTGGCACACCACAAACCCTCTGCTGTGCGCTCCATGGTCACCTCCTCGGCAACGACATCGCCATCGTATAGGCGTACGACAACAGCCTCGGCCGTAGGTGCCCACACCTCGAAGCTGGTAGCCTCGGGGCTGTAGTTCATTTCGTTGATAGGTTTTGTGGGAAGGTCACTATCCTCGCCAGCAGGTGCTTGGCAAGCGATAGCTGCCACGGCAGCAACCAGGGCCGCAGCACGCATAATAAAGCTCTTTCGTTTCATAGTTAATATCTGTATGTTATAATATTTGTATGCTATAGGCAAAGTTACAAAATTTCCTGAGAATGGCGCACCTATGCCAAATATTTAGGTATCGTCGTATCGCGTGGCATGGCCTGTTTCGTAGAGATAGGTTTCTTCATTTCTTTAAGTTTGTGTTGGTAGTTTACAATTTTTGTCGAAAAATTTTGCAGATTAAGAAAAAGTCTATATATTTGCACCTCGATTGGAGGAGTTAATCTTTTCATAGTGTTAATTTCCTTCAATCGCAAACAAATGGTCTGATGGGCGAGTGGCTTAACCAACGGTCTGCAAAACCGTCTACAGCGGTTCGAATCCGCTTCAGACCTCGAAAATCCCTTCTACAAGCACTTGTAGAGGGGTTTCTTGTTTTTTACGCCCTTTTTTACGCCCCTTTCGCTCTTGATTATCACAAGTCCTGATACTCCTAAGGTTAATAAAATCGTATCGTCAGCAAAGATAAGGACAATTCGCCTATAATACAATCCTATTCTTGGTGCTTAGCCATAAACTTATCAATGTCGCTCTTGCGAAACCAAATCTCTCTTCCAAATCGG
>JAZRCN010000015.1:0-76131 GCA_045659765.1 Alistipes sp. | reverse complement strand
ATTACAAGAATGAGTAAGTTGACAAAAAATCAAAAGATTGCCTACGCAAAGGTCGAGGACAAGGCGTACAAGCTTTCTGAGGCTGCAGCTCTTCTAAAGGAAATTACCTTTACGAAATTTGATGCTTCGGTAGATATTGACGTGCGTTTGGGCGTAGACCCTCGTAAGGCTAATCAGATGGTTCGTGGCGTTGTAACGTTGCCCCACGGTACAGGTAAGACTGTACGAGTTTTGGTGCTCTGTACTCCTGACAAGGAGTCTGAGGCACAGGCAGCTGGCGCAGACTATGTAGGTCTTGACGAGTACATCGAGAAGATTAAGGGCGGTTGGACAGATGTTGACGTGATCATCACTACTCCTAACGTTATGGGTAAGGTAGGTGCTCTCGGTCGTATCCTCGGTCCCCGTGGTTTGATGCCTAACCCTAAGACTGGTACAGTAACTATGGATGTTGCTAAGGCCGTTCAGGAGGTTAAGGCTGGTAAGATTGACTTCAAGGTTGACAAGTACGGTATTATCCACACATCTATCGGTAAGGTGTCATTCACACCCGAGCAGATTATGGATAACGCTAAGGAGGTTTTGGGCACAATCATTAAGCTTAAGCCATCTGCAGCTAAGGGTACATATGTAAAGAGCATTTACCTCTCTACAACAATGAGCCCTGGTATCGAGGTTGACACTAAGTCAGTAGAGACAAAGTAAAAAGAAGGAGGATAGAAAATTATGACAAAGCAAGAAAAGTTGGCCGTAATCAACGGTCTTACAGAGCAGCTTAACGCCTACCCTCACTTCTATTTGGCTGACATCGAGGCTTTGAACGCTGAGCAGACAGCAGCATTGCGTCGTCAGTGCTTCGAGAAGAAGATTAAGTTGGTTGTTGTAAAGAACACCCTTCTTAATAAGGCTTTGGAGAATGTTGGCAAGGCTGATGAGGAGTTGGTAGCCGTTTTGAAGGGCTCAACATCTATCATGTTTACCGAGACTGGTAAGGCTCCCGCGCAGCTCATTAAGGAGTTCCGCAAGAAGAACGACAAGCCTATTTTGAAGGCTGCTTACGTTGAGGGCTGCACTTATGTCGGTGACAACCAGCTTGACAATCTTTGCAATATCAAGAGCCGCGAGGAGCTTATCGGCGATATCGTATTGCTCTTGCAGTCACCTGCAAAGAACGTTATTTCTGCTTTGCAGTCAAATGCAGGTCAGAAGATCGCGGGTCTCGTAAAGGCCCTCGAGGAGAGAAACAATTAATTTACAAGAACAAAAACAAAAATTTAATAAAATTACACTACTATGGCAGATGTAAAGGTATTGGCAGCTGAGTTGGTAAACTTGACTGTTAAGGAGGTAAACGAGTTGGCTACTATCCTCAAGGAGGAGTACGGTATTGAGCCCGCTGCTGCAGCTGTTGCTGTTGCTGCTGCTCCTGCAGCTGAGGCTGCTGCACCCGCAGAGAAGTCTACTTTCGACGTAATCTTGAAGAGCGCTGGTCAGGCAAAGCTTCAGGTTATCAAGGTTGTTAAGGAGGTTGCAGGTTTGTCTTTGGGTGATGCAAAGGCTATCGTTGACGCTGCTCCTAAGGCAATCAAGGAGGGTATCTCTAAGGAGGAGGCTGAGTCAATCAAGTCTTCACTCGAGGAGGCAGGTGCTGAGGTTGAGCTTAAGTAATTCCCTTTAGGGTTAATTTAAGACAATCACAACCTATAAGGTGTAGGGCTTACGACCAAAAGTAAGCTCTATGCCTTTTGTGGTCTAATATTCGGGAGTGCCAAATTGAGCTGTGCCCGTGTATTAGAAATGTTGATGCTCTCAGAGTGTACGTATGTGACACTGAGGGCATTAGCGGGATAAAACGATCCCAAATTTTACGCGGCTTATGCCCATATCGTTGCTCCTTGGTGCTAGCGAGGCGGATGTTGTGTCGTCTTGCCGTGATGTTAGGGGAGTTCAGGGGTAAGGTCTGTGACCTTAGGCTCCGCAACGATGCGTTGTCGGAATTTCTACCGACCGGTGATAGGTCAAAAGGTGTATTTAGAATCACTTAATAAACAACTTGGATTTATGTCCACAACACAACAACAACGAATAAGCTTTTCGACCATCAAGAACAGGGTTCCCTATCCTGACTTGTTGGAGATTCAGCTTAAGTCATTCCGAGATTTCTTCCAGCTTGACACTACGGCCGAGAATCGCAAGAACGAGGGCCTCTACAGAGTGTTCAACGAGAATTTCCCGATTGCAGATACCAGAAACAATTTCGTTCTGGAGTTCATCGATTACTACATTGACCAGCCCCGTTACTCTATTGAGGAGTGTTTGGAGCGTGGTTTGACCTACAGTGTGCCCCTTAAGGCGAAGCTCAAGCTCTATTGTACAGATACGGAGCATGAGGACTTCGATGAGGTCGTACAGGATGTCTATTTCGGTCTTATCCCATATATGACCGAGCGTGGTACGTTTATCTTCAACGGTGCTGAGCGTGTCGTTGTATCGCAGTTGCACCGTTCACCTGGTGTATTCTTCGGTCAGAGCATGCACACCAACGGTACCAAGCTTTACTCTGCACGTATCATCCCATTCAAGGGTTCGTGGATTGAGTTTGCTACCGACATCAACAATGTGATGTACGCATACATCGACCGTAAGAAGAAGTTGCCCGTAACCACACTTTTGCGTGCCATCGGCTTCGAGACAGACCAGCAGATTCTCGAGATCTTCAACCTTGCTGACGAGGTAAAGGTTACGAAGGCTAACTTGAAGAAGAATGTGGGTCGTAAGCTCGCAGCGCGTGTTCTCTCTACATGGGTCGAGGACTTCGTAGATGAGGATACTGGTGAGGTGGTATCTATCGAGCGTCACAATGTTATCGTTGATCGTGAGGTAGAGCTTCAGGAGGAGCATATCGACGAGATTATCGAGTCAGGTGCAAAGACTATTCTTTTGCATAACGATAATCCATCGGGTATCGACTTCTCGATTATCTACAATACATTGCATAAGGACCCCTGTAACTCGGAGAAGGAGGCTGTCGTATATATCTACAGACAGTTGCGCGCTTCGGAGCCACCCGATGAGGCTACAGCCCGTGACGTTATTGAGAAGCTCTTCTTCTCGGACAAGCGTTACGATTTGGGTGACGTGGGTCGTTTCCGTATAAACAAGAAGTTGGATTTGTCTACTGATCCTTCTATCCGCACGCTTACACGCGAGGATATCATCGAGATCATCAAGTATCTTATCCAGCTTATCAACTCTAAGGCCGATGTGGACGATATCGACCACTTGTCGAATCGTCGTGTACGTACTGTAGGTGAGCAGCTTGCCAACCAGTTCTCTGTTGGTTTGGTGCGTATCGCACGTACTATCCGCGAGCGTATGAATGTTCGCGACAATGAGGTCTTCACACCCGAGGATTTGATCAATGCTAAGACATTGGCAAGCGTGGTTAACTCGTTCTTCGGTACGAGCCAGCTTTCGCAGTTCATGGATCAGATCAACCCTCTTGCCGAGATTACGCATAAGCGTCGTCTTTCGGCGTTGGGTCCTGGTGGTCTTTCACGTGACCGCGCAGGTTTCGAGGTGCGAGATGTACACTACACACACTACGGTCGTCTTTGTCCTATCGAGTCGCCTGAGGGTCCGAACATCGGTCTTATTTCGTCGTTGTGCGTATATGCCAAGATTTCGGATATGGGCTTCATCGAGACTCCTTACCGCTCAGTAAACGATGGTATTGTTGATTTGAACAACGACAATATCCGCTACTACTCAGCAGAAGAGGAGGAGGGCCAGATTGTAGCGCAGTCTAACGAGCAGCTTACTGACGATGGTCACTTCATCAACACTGACCGTATCAAGGCTCGTTTGGGTGCCGACTTCCCCGTTGTTCAGGATACGCAGGTTAACCTCGTAGACGTAGCTCCTAACCAGGTTGCATCTATCGCGGCGAGCCTTATTCCGTTCCTCGAGCACGACGATGCTAACCGTGCGTTGATGGGATCTAACATGATGCGTCAGGCAGTGCCTTTGGTGCGTCCCGAGGCTCCTATCGTAGGTACGGGTATCGAGAAGGATATGATTGTTGATAGCCGCATTCAGGTAGTTGCTGAGGGCGATGGTGAGGTAGTATTTGCTGATGCAACACGCATCGAAGTACGCTATGAGCGTTCTGAGGATCAGCAGATTGCACTCTTCACACCTGAGGTTACTGTCTATGAGTTGCCACGCTATCGTCGTACAAACCAGAATACAACAGTTACGCTTAAGCCTACAGTATTGACAGGCGAGAGAGTAACGAAGGGTCAGATTCTTACTGAGGGTTACTCAACCGAGAAGGGTGAGTTGGCTTTGGGTCGCAACCTTAAGGTAGCGTTCATGCCTTGGAAGGGTTACAACTTCGAGGATGCTATCGTTATCTCGGAGCGTATCCAGCGTGAGGATATCTTCACTTCGGTACACGTTGACGAGTATATCATGGAGGTTCGTGACACTAAGCGTGGTGTCGAGGAGCTTACATCGGATATTCCTAACGTATCGGAGGATGCAACTAAGGATTTGGATGCAAACGGTATCATCCGTATTGGTGCTAAGGTTACTCCAGGTGATATCCTCATCGGTAAGATCACGCCTAAGGGTGAGAGTGATCCTTCACCCGAGGAGAAGCTTCTCCGCGCAATCTTCGGTGACAAGGCCGGTGATGTTAAGGATGCGTCGCTCAAGGCACAGCCTTCATTGCACGGTGTGGTTATCGACACTAAGCTCTACAGCCACACTCAGAAGGAGGGTAAGCGTAACCGTGCCGCTGAGAAGGCTCAGATGGAGCAGCTCGATGCCGACTATGCACACCAGATTGCCGAGCTCACAAAGACTCTTGTTGAGAAGTTGTGGCGTCTGTTGGAGGGTAAGACCACTACAGGTATCTATGACTACTACAACGTAGAGCTCTACGCAGCAGGTGAGAAGTTTACGGTTAAGATGTTGGAGGATATTGCCTCTACAAGCTTCGATAGCAAGACAGGTGTCGCTAATGGTTATATGAGCCTTGGTCAGACACGCTGGACAGGTGACGAGCATGATGATAAGCTCATCGCTCTTACGATTAACAACTACATCATCGAGTGCAAGAAGGTTGCAGCTGCGGTAAACCGCGAGAAGTACAACCTCACTAACGGTGATGAGATCCCCGTATCGGGTGTTATCCAGATGGCCAAGGTATACATCGCCAAGAAGCGTAAGCTTAAGGTAGGTGATAAGATGGCGGGTCGTCACGGTAACAAGGGTATCGTCGCAAAGGTTGTTCGCGACGAGGATATGCCCTTCCTCGAGGATGGTTCAATCGTAGATATCTGTCTTAACCCCCTTGGTGTGCCTTCGCGAATGAACCTTGGTCAGATTTACGAGACGGTTCTTGGCTGGGCAGGTAGAGAGCTTGGTTTGAAGTTCGCAACGCCTATCTTTGACGGTGCGTCATTGGAGCAGATTAACGAGTACACAGCGCAGGCCGGCATTCCACGCAGCGGTCGTACCTACCTCTACGATGGTGGTACGGGTGAGCGTTTCGACCAGCCCGCAACTGTTGGTGTTATCTATATGCTTAAGCTCGGTCACATGATCGACGATAAGATGCACGCTCGTTCTATTGGTCCATACTCACTCATCACACAGCAGCCACTTGGTGGTAAGGCACAGTTTGGTGGTCAGCGATTCGGTGAGATGGAGGTTTGGGCCTTGGAGGGCTTCGGTGCAGCTAACATTCTTCAGGAGATCTTGACTATCAAGTCTGATGATGTTGTTGGTCGTGCTAAGGCTTACGAGGCTATTGTCAAGGGCGATAATTTGCCACGTCCGGGTGTTCCCGAGGCAATGAACGTGTTGTTGCACGAGTTGCGCGGCTTGGCATTGTCGGTTAAGTTGGAGTAATAGGCTCATAGAAGCTAAAATTGCGGATTTAAAACTAAGACTATTATGTCATTTAATAGAGATAACAATAAGATGAGCAGCTTCAGCCGCATTTCGATTGGTCTTGCCTCACCCGAGGAGATTCGTGCACAGTCGAGTGGCGAGGTGCTCAAACCCGAGACCATCAACTACCGTACCTACAAGCCTGAGCGCGACGGTTTGTTCTGTGAGCGTATCTTCGGTCCTGTAAAGGACTATGAGTGCCACTGCGGTAAGTATAAGCGTATTCGCTATAAGGGTATCGTCTGCGACCGATGCGGTGTGGAGGTTACGGAGAAGAAGGTACGTCGTGAGCGTATGGGACATATCTCATTGGTTGTTCCTGTTGTTCACATTTGGTACTTCCGTTCGCTTCCCTCGAAGATAGGCTATCTTCTCGGTATTCCGTCGAAGAAGCTCGAGTCTATCATCTACTATGAGCGCTACGTGGTTATCAACCCAGGTGCTGCTAAGGAGCAGGGTGTTGAGCGTCTTCAGATCCTTTCGGAGAAGGAGTACCTCGATATCGTAGCGATGCTTCCTAAGGGCAACCAGCAGTTGGATGACAACGATCCCGACAAGTTTGTAGCCGATATGGGTGGTGAGGCTATCCTCACCCTCCTCAAGCAGGTAGACTTGGACTCTATGTCTTATGCATTGCGTGACCGCGCATCGAAGGAGACTTCACAGCAGCGTAAGACCGAGGCGTTGAAGTGTTTGAATGTCATCGAGTCGTTCCGCGCCTCGAATGGCAAGAACCGCCCCGAGTGGATGGTTCTTACGGACATTCCTGTTACGCCTCCCGAGTTGCGACCTTTGGTGCCACTTGATGGTGGACGTTTTGCTACGTCGGATTTGAACGACCTCTACCGTCGTGTAATTATCCGTAACAACCGTCTAAAGCGTCTTATCGAGATTAAGGCTCCTGAGGTGATCTTGCGTAACGAGAAGCGTATGTTGCAGGAGGCTGTCGACTCATTGTTCGACAACTCACGCAAGAGCAACGCTGTAAAGAACGAGTCTAACCGTGCACTTAAGTCACTTTCAGACTCGTTGAAGGGTAAGCAGGGTCGTTTCCGTCAGAACTTGTTGGGTAAGCGTGTTGACTACTCGGCTCGTTCGGTTATCGTCGTAGGTCCCGAGTTGAAGATGCACGAGATGGGTATTCCAAAGGATATGGCAGCGGAGCTCTACAAGCCGTTCGTTATCCGTAAGCTCATCGAGAGAGGTATCGTAAAGACTGTTAAGTCGGCAAAGAAGATTATCGATAGAAAGGATCCTGTGATCTGGGGTATCTTGGAGAACGTAATCAAGGGTCACCCTGTATTGATGAACCGAGCTCCGACCCTTCACCGTCTCGGTATCCAGGCCTTCCAGCCTAAGCTTATCGAGGGTAAGGCAATGCAGTTGCACCCACTGTCATGTACAGCGTTTAACGCCGACTTCGACGGTGACCAGATGGCGGTACACTTGCCATTGGGCAACGCCGCAATCCTTGAGGCTCAGATTCTTATGTTGGGTTCGCACAACGTCCTCAACCCTGCGAATGGTGCGCCTATCACCGTGCCTTCACAGGACATGGTCCTCGGTCTGTACTACATCACAAAGCCACGTCCTAATGTTAAGGGTACAGGCTTGAAGTTCTACGGTCCCGAGGAGGCTATCATCGCCTACAATGAGAAGCGTGCTGCGTTGCATGCCGTTGTACACTGCCGCGTGCGCGACTTGGATGAGCAGGGCAACGAGGTATATGTTCTCAAGGAGACCACTATCGGTCGTATCTTGTTCAACCAGTATGTACCTGCCGAGGTAGGCTACATCAACGAGGTGCTCACAAAGCGTTCGTTGCGTGATATCATCGCAGTTGTGATGAAGAAGGCTGGTGCAGACAAGGTTGCTAAGTTCCTTGACGATATCAAGAATATGGGTTATCGTATGGCATTCCAGGGTGGTCTGTCGTTTAACCTTGACGCGGTTGTTATCCCCGATGTTAAGCAGCAGCTTATCGAGGAGGGTTATGCAGCAGCAGATGCGGTTATCGAGGACTATAACATGGGTCTTATTACGAATAACGAGCGTTATAACCAGATTGTCGATATTTGGACAAACATCAACAATAAGCTCACAAATCAGGTAATCAACACCTTGAAGAGCGATCAGGATGGTTTCAACCCTGTGTACATGATGCTTGACTCTGGTGCCCGTGGTTCTAAGGAGCAGATTCGTCAGCTTTCGGGTATGCGTGGTCTTATGGCTAAGCCTCAGAAGTCTGGTGTTGAGGGTGGTCAGCAGGTTATCGAGAACCCTATCTTGTCGAACTTTAAGGAGGGTCTTTCAGTGTTGGAGTACTTTATCTCTACACACGGTGCGCGTAAGGGTCTTGCCGATACCGCGCTTAAGACTGCCGATGCGGGTTACTTGACACGTCGTTTGGTTGACGTTGCACAGGATGTTATCATCAACGAGGAGGATTGCGGTACGTTGCGTGGTTTGACAGCTACGGCTATCAAGCGTAACGAGGACGTTGTTCAGACGCTCTACGATCGTATCCTTGGCCGTACGGCACTCAACGATGTTATCCACCCCACAACAGGTGACATCATCTGCCGTGCAGGTGAGGAGATCACCGAGGAGATCGCTGACGCTATCGAGAAGTCACCATTGGAGTCTGTAGAGATTCGTTCGGTGCTCACTTGCGAGGCACGTCGCGGTGTATGTGCTAAGTGTTATGGCCGCAACCTTGCTACTGCACGCATGGTACAGAAGGGTGAGGTTGTAGGTGTTATCGCAGCACAGTCTATCGGTGAGCCAGGTACTCAGCTTACACTTCGTACGTTCCACGTCGGTGGTGTTGCGGGTGGCTCTACTGTTGAGACCAATGTTGTGTCGAAGTATGAGGGTCGCCTTGAGATTGACGATTTGCGTACTATCAAGGGTAAGAACAATGCAGGCGAGGCTATCGATATCGTTATGTCACGTCAGTCGGAGTTCCGTATCGTAGATCCTAAGACAGAGATTACGCTCTATACTCACGCATTGCCCTATGGTGCAACACTCTTTATGAAGGATGGCGCCGAGGTTAAGAAGGGTGATATGATCTGCGAGTGGGATCCCTACAACGCAGTTATCATCGCCGAGTCTGAGGGTAAGATTGTCTACGAGAGCATCATCGAGGGTGTAACATACCGCGAGGAGCGCGATGAGCAGACAGGTCTTTCAGAGCGCGTGGTTATCGAGTCTAAGGATAAGACAAAGAACCCTGTTATCAAGATCGTAAACAAGGATGGTGACGAGATTAAGTCTTACAACTTGCCTGTTACGGCACATATCATGGTTAAGAATAACGCTAAGATTCAGGCTGGCGATATTCTTATCAAGATCCCTCGTGCAGTAGGTAAGACTGGTGGTGATATCACCGGTGGTTTGCCTCGTGTGACTGAGCTCTTCGAGGCCCGTAACCCATCTAACCCAGCTATTGTTTCGGAGATCGACGGTGAGGTAACATTCGGTAAGATCAAGCGTGGTAACCGTGAAATCATCATCACATCTAAGGATGGAGATGTTAAGAAGTACCTCGTACCATTGTCACGTCAGATCATCGTTCAGGAGAACGACTATGTACGTGCAGGTATGGCACTTTCGGATGGTGCAATCACACCAGGCGATATCTTGCGTATCCTCGGTCCTACCAAGGTTCAGGAGTACATCGTGAACGAGGTACAGGAGGTTTACCGTATGCAGGGTGTAAAGATTAACGATAAGCACTTTGAGGTTATCGTACGCCAGATGATGTCGAAGGTTAAGATTGAGGACCCAGGTGATACTCGCTTCTTCGAGGATCAGGTTGTCGATAAGTGGGAGTTTATGGATGTTAATGACGAGCTTTACGACAAGGTTGTCGTTACGGCAGCTGGTGGCTCGCAGAATGTCCAGCCAGGACAGATCATCTCGTTGCGTAAGCTTCGTGATGAGAACTCAGCATTGAAGCGCCGCGATATGGCACTTGTTGAGGTACGTCCTATCGTTCCTGCAACCTCTAACCAGGTACTTCAGGGTATTACACGTGCAGCATTGCAGACATCAAGTTTCATCTCTGCTGCATCGTTCCAGGAGACAACCAAGGTACTTAACGAGGCCGCTATCCAGGCTAAGAGCGATGACTTGGTAAATCTTAAGGAGAACGTAATCACGGGTAATCCTATCCCTGGTGGTACAGGTCTAAGAGATTACGATGATTTGGTCGTAGGACTCAAGTCAGAGCTATAATTTCTTGTGATAAGGGGGGCAGTAATGTCCCCATCCACAAAGTAGACCCCTCGGGCAGTATGTAAAAGTACTATCCCGAGGGGATCTTCTTTTTGGGTTGGTTACTCTTATTGGATGATTATTTAGTTGGATATAGAAATTTTTGAATTAAAATTTTGCAGAAACCAAAATAAGTCGTATATTTGCACCGCTCTTTAATAAAAAGGTGGTTTAAGGAGGGTTGGGTGAGTGGCTTAAACCAGCAGTTTGCTAAACTGCCGATATCGTAAGGTATCCGCTGGTTCGAATCCAGTGCCCTCCGCGAAGATGCAGAACGGATGACGAAAGTCATCCGTTTTGTTTTTTGTGCTATTCGAGCAAGCCCTAAGCAAGCTTAAGCCAAGCTATCAAATCAAGGTGACACGACATACGTCGTGTCTACTGCATCTTAAGGGCCAAGCCAGCTTAGGCTAAGAGCCCATAAACAAAAAAACAGACAACCGTTAAGTTGTCTGCTTTGGTAGTCGATAGGGGATTCGGACAGCGTAAGCTGAAGAGCCGATACCTAAAATATAGCGCAGGGCGTCAATGCCCGAGCAATAAACTGAAATTTTATCGGCTCAACCCCATTTTTGTGAGCAATGCGCTATCAGCTACCACCGCCTATTTTAGAGTGTTTTTTTGATGTAGTCTTCACCGTAGGTGGTTGATTTGATGGTTTGCATTTCATGCTTGCTTGTAAATGTAAGCTATCAAATCAAGGTGACACGACATGCGTCGTGTCTACTGCATCTTAAGGGCCAAGCCAGCTTAGGCCAAGAGCCCATATACAAAAAAACAGACAACCGTTAAGTTGTCTGCTTTGGTAGTCGATAGGGGATTCGAACCCCTATGTCCTGCGTGAGAGGCAGGTATCCTAGCCCTTAGATGAATCGACCATTAAAGTTTGTCACCTTTTGACGCTGCAAATATACGACTTATTTTAATATAAACAAATAGTTTTGTCATAAAATTTCGCTCTACATAACAATTTTGTGCGAATATAGAGCCGTAATCCCCTTTGTTGCCTTTACAATACTCTTTTAATCGGCCATGCAGTCTGTTTTAGAATGGATAACCCACACCGAAGTTAAGGGCCATGTTAGACCATTTCAGGTTGCGTATCCATCTCTCTCCCTCGGGACGTCCAGGGTTATGAAGCTGCATGCCAAGGTCGAGGCGTAGCACAGCAAATTTGATATCGAGGCGCAGACCTACACCCGTGTTGAAACCCAACTGCTTGTAGAAACTATTGAAATGGAAGATATCCTCGGGGTTGCTATCTTCGGTGTCGCGTAGATACCACACATTACCAGCATCGAAGAATACGGCTCCGTGTAGTAGCCACCATATCGGGAAGCGGAACTCGAGGTTGCCCTCCAGACGCACATCGCCCACCTGCGCAGGGTACGCTGCATTATTCACCTCGGGGTTGTTGCCAGGACCGAGAGTACGGGGCACCCAGCCACGCATCGAGTTAGCTCCTCCGCAGTAGAACATACGGTCGAATGGTATGGAGAAACCATCCGAGTTACCATACGTAACACCGACACCTCCAAAAAGACGACCTGCCAGCACCATATTGTGGCCAAGGTTTATGCGATGGCTTGCGTTGACCTCGGCACGCATATACTGCGAGTAGCGGATGCCAAGAATTTCGTAGTAATCCTTACCCTCGGCATGCTGCGAGAAGAGAGACTCAAGGCCCTGGATGAGGTTACCCGATGTCTCGATATTGACACGAAGAAACGTCGTATTACGCGAGAGGTCGAGGTGCTGGTTGTTGTAGGTGTACGAGAATGATAGTCCCGCATTTAGTTGTGACTCGAAGCTGGTACGTAGGTATCGGTTGTCGATATCTGCGAGGAATGCTTCATCGACACTCTTGACATCAATCCAGTTGATATCTATGGGACGTACTACGAACGATGAGTTTTGTGCATGCTTCCACGAATATGCCCAACGAGCACTCGATAGGTTACGGCGGTAGTAGGGTCTATTCTGATAGTCGAACGATAGCTCAAGGCGTGTTCGCGACTGCGAGATGTTATCACTTGTCGTAACGCGGAATGGCAGCAGGAAGCGAGGGAATGTCAGACCTGTCGTAATACCCAACTCCAGGGCGCTACGTTTCTTGGCATCGGGGGCATACATATACTCGAAACCGAAGCGTGCGGCAATATCGAAAGCCTCGGCACCGCGGAACGCATTACTATTGGCATAACCTACCGTTGTGCTAAGACCGTAAAAAGTCGATGTTGTCGAGGCCTCTACCTCGAGTTTTAGGTTCTGCTTAAGCGCTGGGGTGCAGTATATGTTGCAGTCGAGATACTCTTCACGAGTGTTGAGTATCTGTCTATTTTTGCCGTCAGCACCTATGAATGAGACATAGTTGCTGCTCTGGGTGGGCACATGCTCGAAGCTTATCTTGGCGTTGCGGAAGAAACCGAGTGACATAAGCTCGGAGTAGGTGCGCTCCACCTGTTCAGCATTGTATACATAGCTCGGATAGAGCGGTATTGTACGTCGCAGCACAGCGTTGCGTAGCTGGGGCGTGAAGTTTTTATCGCGGATAATCTCAAGACCGTAATACGATGTGCTATCAATCTCGGCTTCGGCCTTAAATCCCGATGTCGAACGTAGCATAGGGTCGTATGTCGGGTATACGTTGATCTTGCGGATGCGATATATGGCATTATCCTCCCATATCGCCACGCCGCGCTGGTCGTAGCCCTCAAGCGTGGGGCGTACGATCATCAATACGTCGGCGAGGTTCTTGCCACGCGTTGTATCTATCTCATAGGTGATATTGTTTGCCGAGAAGTCGAAATATCCGCGATTGTTGAGATACTTAGCTATGCGCGTACGCTCCTCATCGAGTGTTACGATGTTGAGTATCTCACCACGATGTAGTAGGCTATGTGTCGTATCGGTAAGGATTATCTGGCGTAGCGAGCTATCGCGAAATTCGTAGCTGATATCGGCAATACGTGTTGCTACACCCTGCTTGAGTATATACTTTATCTCGGCACGTTGCTTACGACGTGTGGTATCGACCTGCGCTCTTACCTCGGAGTTGAAATAGCCACTCTTATCGAGGTAGGTCTTGAGGTTGTGCACCGACTTTTCGGTAAGTTGATCATTGAGTAGCACGGGCTCCTCGCCAATCTTACGTTTTACGTTGTTCCACCAATTATCCTTCTCGGGATTGGCCTTCTGATAGACCCATACGAAGAAGTCGAAGCCGAAAAGACGCTTGTTGGGCGACTGTCGAACATAGGTGTCGATACCATCCTTCTCTTGCGTGATGCGCTGGTTGCGAGGTACGCTACGGTCGGACTCGATTCGTACCTTCGATACTAAGTAGCTATCCTCAGGTAGAGAGCGCGTGACGTTACACCCCGTCGCAAAGACTACAACGACGAAGAGTAGAAGGGTGTATATCCAGTGGTTACCTCTCATACCAGCTATAAATCATCTATTACTTACCTAATTGTGCTACGTAGCGCTCCCAGCTCTCACCCTCGATAGTCTGCTCGCAGATATCGTAGCTTAGTATGCCGTTATCCACACCTGCTCTACCTCGCCACTCGACCGTAGCGTTACCCTCAAGAGTTGTCGTCGGACTGCCATCTACGACGCGTGTTGTGCAATATACCTTACCTCCACGGTTGCGCACGCTTAGACGTGTCCCTTCTTCGACCAGACCGAGTAGTACGGCAGCTGTTGCCGATGAGGTCATTGCTGTGCCACACGAGAGCGTTATACCTGCGCCGCGCTCGTATGTAGCAACGAATATCTCGCTGGGCGAAAGCTGCTCGTATAGCGAGATGTTCACACCGTTAGGGAATATGTCGGTAAGGTTTTTAACCTTCTTGCCAAGGCTCTCCAATAGCTCCATGTCGATACTCTCAACTACCGCTACGATATGTGGATTTCCAGGGCTAAGTGCTGTGAATCGCAACTCGGGGTGTAGCTCCTCTATTATCTTGCCAATGTGCTGCTCGCCATCCTCGAAAAAGGCAAAATCTTTGCTCCATAGCCTTAATGGGATATCTACTGCAAAAGCCTCGACACCTTCGGCAAGAGCGTTGGCACGTTTTACGTGGTAACTGCGACCTCCCGAACGTATGATACCTTCGGTGATATATCCGCGCTCATCGGCAATGCGTGCTACGCAACGTATGCCGTTGCCGCACATCTCGGCATGTGTGCCGTCGGGGTTGAGCATATCCATCACGCATCGACCTTCCTGATCGCGTTCTACGACGAGTATGCCGTCGCCGCCTATGCCACGTGTGCGGTCGCAGGCCAGACGAGCAAGCTCCTCGCGATTGATGCTCTGTGCTGCAACATTGCCTATCGTATCGACAAGGATAAAGTCGTTACCTGAGCCGTGACATTTTACTATTTCAAAATATTGCATAGGGGCGTTTCAAGCTATGTTTTACTCATTTGCGCATGCACTTTGTGCCATGCATATTATCCCTCAAAGATACAAATAATTTCGAGGGCTGCAAAATTATACCCCGCTAAAGCGCAAATTTAGGTAATTTACTTGGATTTACGGATAAAAATTATTAATATTGTGATATAAAATTTGCTTACTATGGTCGAGAAGTTTATTATGGCGGGCGATGTCCCGATGCACGTATGCGATACAGAACGTGGTGATAGATGTGTAGTTTTGCTACATGGATACCTCTCATCAATGATCGTTTGGGAGGAGTTTGTACCACTGCTCAGTGGCAGTGTTCGTGTGGTGACGCTCGATCTTCCAGGACATGGAATATCGACTATCGTGGGCGAGGTGCATACTATGGAGTTTCTCGCAAAGTGCGTGGCCGATACGATGACTGCTCTCGGAATAGATCGCTATACGGTTGTGGGTCACTCGATGGGAGGCTACGTGGCTTTGGCTATGTGTGAGGCGTATCCCGAGCGTCTCGATGCGGTAGTTCTTCTAAGTTCTACGACTACTGCCGACTCGCAGGAGAAGTGTGATCGTCGTCGTCGCGAGATAGAGCTAATCAAGGCTGGCAAGAAGAATACAATGGCACGTCTGGTGCCACATGCAGGCTTTGCACCTCAGAATGCAA
The DNA here is from genome assembly GCA_045659765.1 of Alistipes sp. Taxonomy (GTDB): domain Bacteria; phylum Bacteroidota; class Bacteroidia; order Bacteroidales; family Rikenellaceae; genus Alistipes. Next base: position 60,811 of record JAZRCN010000015.1, on the reverse strand, counting down.
AGCGCTTTGCGGACTACATCGCCGATCTTGGCGAACTGATTATAATCACTGAAGATGAGGGTGTTATCGCGATACTTGGCGGTATGATCGAGCGTAAGGATAGAGATGAGTTGCTACGTAGCTCCAAGGTGCCACACATGCTTATCTTTGGTCGCCACGACTACTATATCGCCAACGATGTTGCCGAGGAGTTGGCCGCCAAGCATCCCGAAGCCGAGATCGTATGGCTCGAGGAGTCGGGACATATGGGTTTCTACGAGGAGCCAGAGAAGTGTGCCGAGGCGATACTGCGTATGGCACTAAAATAGCAGAATGAAGATATGAGTGCAAAGCTTTCGATAATCATCCCCGTATACAATACCGAGGCTCTGCTATCACGCTGTCTGGAGAGTGTAACTACCCAGACACTGCACGATGTGGAGATTATTTGCGTTGACGATGGCTCGACTGATAGCTCGGGTGCACTCCTTGACAAGTGGGCCGAACGTGACGAGCGTATCAAGGTGATACACCAGTCCAATGGCCGTCAGGGCAAGGCCCGAAATGTCGCTATGCGCATCGCCACAGGTGACTATATCGGTATGGTCGACAGCGATGACTACCTCCCGTCAGACTATTTCGAGAAGCTCTATACAGCTGCCATACGCCACGATGCCGATATAGCGGTGTGTGGCATTATCAAGCAGAAACGAGCATATAACCGTACCGTTGTATCGTTTGATAAAGAGCAGGTTACGGACGACATACGCGAGAAACTAAAACTATGCAACTGCCCACCAGACTTCCATCCCGTCAACAAGCTCTACCGTCGTGCAATGCTCGAGGCGCTCGAGCTTCGCTTTGCCGAGGGTGTGCAATACGAGGACGTGATGTTCGTAAGTCGTGCATTGTGCGAATCACGCAAACTTGTGACAGTACCTGAGTGCTCCTATTTCTATGTACTCAACCCCACATCAACTGTCAAATCGCGCCAGACAGCAGCAAAGCAGGCACAGAAATATATGGCACACCGCTCGATGGTCGACTACCTGTTATCGCGTAGCATAGAGCTTCCACAGCGCCACAATACTATTACGGTACGCTACGCCGAGCTATTCGGCCTGTGTCTATGGAAGATCAAGGAGAATGGTCTGCGCCGTACGCTGCGACTATTCGACCTTATACCCGTATGGTGGTGGCATAGATAAAACCAAAGATATGAAACAAGCTATAATCATAGGTGCCACATCGGGCATCGGTCTTGCTGTTGCAACACTGCTTATCGAGAAGGGATGGCGTGTAGCGGTTACTGGTCGCCGTCTGGAGCGCCTCGAGGCATTGCAGCATAGCTACGACAAGGAGAGAGTCGTAATACGCGCTATGGACGTAACCGAGGAGTCGGCAATAGATATACTTGACGCGTTGCTCGAGGAGGTCGCAGCGCCCGACGTGCTGCTCTATGCAGCAGGTATAGGCAAGCAGAATCCCGATTTGGAGGAGGGCATGGAGCTACGAACGGTGAGGACAAACTGCGAGGGTATGGTGCGCATCGTGGATCACTTCATCAACTATGTGAAGCGCTCCCCACAATACACCGCCAAGCACAAGGCCCACATTGCCGTAATCACCTCTGTAGCCGGCACAATGGGTATGGGACAAGCTGCGGCATACTCGGCAACTAAGAGTATGCAGAGTGCCTATCTGGTAGCTCTTGCACAGTTGGCTCGTATGCAGCGACTCCCTATTACGGTGGGTGATATACGTCCAGGCTTTGTTGCAACCGAGATTCTCAACCCCGAGAAGCACTATCCTATGCTTATGACGGCAGAGAGAGCTGCTCGCTATGTTGTGCGATCGTTCGAACGCCGAGAGCGTATCACAATATTCGATTGGCGCTACAAGTTGTTGGTAGGTTTTTGGCGCTTAATACCCCGTTGGCTTTGGGAGCGTTTGACGATGATTAAGAATTAGAGCTAATCGTTGGCTTATGGATACAAAAAACGGACAACCATGCGGTTGTCCGTTTCTCTTTTGAAGGAACCGAGAACTACTCCTCGCTCTTCTTGATACGACGCTCCTTGATACGAGCTTTCTTACCTGTGAGGTCACGGAGGTAGTAGATACGTGCGCGACGTACAACACCATACTTGTTAACCTCGATCTTGTCGATGTGTGGTGAGTAAAGAGGGAAGATACGCTCTACACCTACACCGTTAGATACCTTACGGATAGTAAACATCTTAGTCTTACCAGAACCCTTGATCTGGATTACCACACCACGGAAGCTCTGCAAGCGCTCCTTGTTACCCTCCACGATACGATAAGTTACCGTGATAGTGTCACCAGCACCAAACTGAGGTACATCTGCCTCACTCTTGGTCCACATCTGCTCGTTAACGAGTCTGATCAATGCATCCTTGTTCATCGTTGCAACAAAAAATTAAATGTTAATCGCTCAACATTATCGCTGTGTCTGCCATACCATACCGCCACCTTCGACGGCAATCCTTCGTAAGCTGCACAACCGAACAAAAACCCTACTCCACAGAGTCCGCTTTTCGCTCTTGTGCCCTCCGATTAATTGGCCTACACCCATTATAAGAGGTTGATACGGGCGACAAAGGTAGAAATAAAAATCGAAATAGCAAAACAAACCATGTAAAAAACTCTGTGCCACACTACAAAAGGTATTGTAGTGGTCACAGAGTCTTTATCGCGGCTGGTAATGCAGTCCTATGTGTTGCTACCTTGTTGTAGTAAAGTAGAAGAACTCGGGCATAGAGCGCATAACTGGCACAGCGCCATCTTCTGATTCCACGGCAAAGAGGATGAGCATATAACGCTGACCACTATCGAGCTGCACGCTGACCTCGTGCTGACCCTTATAGCACATAGCGCGTAGGAACTGCTCTGCACTATGTCCCTGAGACATGTAGCTGCGACCTTGCTTGTAGAATGATGTGCTCATACCCTTGACAATATGGTCACCAGGAGCCTCTCCCTCCTCGACATAGAAGGTCGAGGTATCGGGAGCAATTTGGATATAGTAGTAACCCTCCCAATCGTTAGGCGATATCGATATTGTGGCCAAAAAGTTGCTACTGAGCGATATGTTTGCGGTAAAGTCCACCTCGTACATCGAAGGCATGGGCAGTGTGACGAGATCGTAGTGGATAGGTACTGTAACCGTGTATTCATTACCCGAAACCTCTATGCCGTAGCAATATACAACATAGGTGCCACCAGGCTGCATGCTGCCAAACGTACGTGTTATTGTACCCTTGCCGCCGAGGTTTGCTGCGGGGATAAGCTCTTCCAGAGTGCGACCATAGCTACTTGCAACAGATATATAGTTATCCATCTCGGCTGCTACGAATGCCTCCTCGGTAGATATGCCAGAGTGGGTAAAGTACTCCTTATCGATTATATTTGCGATATATAGCATTTCGTTATCCACTGGGGTATAGGTAACCTTGCACGAGTTGTAGGTAATATCGTCGATTGAAATTGTAAACATGTTGAGCACCATTTTATCCTGCTCAATGATTATCGAACGGCTACTTACGGCACCCTTATACGAGATTGTGAGACGGCCATAGCGTGTATCTGGAGAGTCGCTTGCAGCAACCGTAAAATTGATAAGATTGCTATAAATCTCAACATTCTCAATCCAGTCTACATCACACTCGTAGGTGGGGAGCTCACCCTTAATGCCGTTCTCTACGGCATACGATATACTACACTTACCGCCACCTCCGCCAATCTGTATCGATGCGCGTTCGAGTTCGAGTTTGGGAGGATTTTGTGGGTCGATTTCGTTGCCACACGACACCATTGCGATAAGCGCAATAGTCGGCATTGCAAAGCGCGAAAGAAGTCTATACATAGTCATTTGGATAATAATTCTGTGGCAAAGTTACAACTTTTCGCTTATTCTCAAAATTTTATGTACATTTGTAATCATAATCTTTCGTGCCGATGAAGTACAATAGCGACATACTACGACAATTGCACGTCGAGTTGCGTGACATCCTCGCTGAGGTTACACGTGTCTGTGACAAAGCCAACATTCCCTATTTCTTGCAGGGCGGTACGGCTATAGGTGTCCATTTTTTTGAGGATATAGTGCCCTGGGATGACGATATAGATCTCGGTATGACACGCGAAAACTACGAGCGTTTCTTGCGCGAAGCCCCTGCACTATTGTCCGAAGGTTATCGTCTTCAGGAGTTTACCACGGAGCGCAATACACCGTTCTACTTCGCTAAGGTGCGCAAAACAGACACTCGCTTTGTGGAGAGCGAGTGGGTCGGCTTGGATATTGACGATGGTATATATATCGATATCTTCCCCTATGATCTCATCCCCGATTCGCCTCGTGAGGAGCGTAAGCAGCGTCGCAGAGTAAAATTTTGGGTAAACTGCTTTACGGCTAAGAGCGTCTGGATTTGGCGATGGTTTGGCCGTGCTAACAATGGGGTGGCGATGTCTAAGAGCATGCTCTCCTGCGCCTTGTTGCGCTTGGTGAGTAGCCTGATGACTAAGGAGCGGATATACAAACGCCTGAACCGCGAACTTATGCGATATAACGCAACGTCTGCTACACGCTACAACATCGTACGTATGCCCAAGGATATGATTCCGCGAGCGGATATCGAGGCGTGTGAACTACGCCCATTTGGCGATATGCAACTTCCCGTACCTCGCAACCTGGAGTCCTATCTCCGTAACCATTATGGCAATATACAGAAGTGGCTCCCCGAGGAGCTGCAACTAAACCACGCTCCCGAGATACTCAATTTTAGTGAGCCTATTACAAGTTCTGCGTCACGCTCAATATCTGTTGTCATTCCGCTTTACAACAAGGTTGCAGAGGTGGAGCGTGCTCTGCGTTCGGTTGTGAACCAGAGTATTGCGGTAGGCGAGATTATCGTTGTCGATGATGGCTCGACAGATGGCTCGGCCGACATCGTGCGAGAGTTTATTGCGCACTATCCCGAGGCGGGTATACGTCTTATCTCGCAGCCTAATGCTGGTGTTAGTGCTGCGCGTAATCGAGGTATCGCCGAGGCTAAGGGCGATTATGTCGCACTGCTCGATGCCGATGATGAGTGGCTCACGGGTTATGTCGCCGAGGTGTGTCGACTTATGGAGTACTATCCTGCGGCTGCGGCATACTCTACGTCGTTCTACATCGTAAGCAACGATAGACGTGTTGTTGCTGCAACGCCTACAATAGAGGGGTATATCAACCCCGCTGAGGAGGCGTTACGTAGTCGCTATCCGATTATTCCGTCTACGGCAACCCTCTCGCGTGCAGCTCTGCAACGCATTGGTAGCTTCCCCGAGGGTATGCGTATTGGCGAGGATCAGTGGGTATGGATACGTCTTATGCAGCAGGGTGAGCGCTTCTGCTTCTCGCCGATGCCTCTTGTTCGCTATTCTCGCACTGCAAGTAACCGCTCGGCAGCGATATATCGTAGCGAGACGAGCAGTCACACTATTGCTGAACTTTATGATGAAGCACAAGATGCAACGCTTAATGAGTATATCGCACGTGTAGGACTTGGTAAGGCTATCACGCAGTCGGTGCGTGGCGGAACGGAGGATGCACGTAGAGCTGCGCGATATTTTGCGTACACTTCGCGTTCGCGTCGTCAGCTACGTCGCCTACGACTGCTAAATGCGCTACCTTGCGCCCTGCGTCCTATGTTCGATACTCTGTATAGCACTCTTGCGTGGATTGTCAAGCGTCGCGGAGCATAGTGCTGAGGAGATAAAAAAGACAGAGTAGTATTTATAAAGCGAGCGAGTCTAAACACGATTGTTAGACTTGCTCGCTTATATTTAGACCAATAAGCCACAACAACATAGCTGACAACAGGATGTCGACAGCACTCTACATATTAGTTTTTTATCGGGAATGTATATAAACGAAAAAAAGACGACCATCAGTCGTCTTTCTTAGTGGGAGCAAAGGGATTCGAACCCCTGACCCTCTGCTTGTAAGGCAGATGCTCTGAACCAGCTGAGCTATGCTCCCGTTATTAATGCTTGGGCGCTGCAAAGGTAAGTATTATTTTTTAATTTGCAAATTTTTCGATAAGTTTTTTAAGAGTCTCGACATCTTTTAGAAGCTCGACCACGTCGTCCGCTTATCTACAGCTACCTCGCTTTGTGCGTCCCTCGCACTTAGCGCCTGAACAAGGACTTGAACCTAGGACCCCATGATTAACAGTCATGTGCTCTAACCAACTGAGCTATTCAGGCATTGTAAAGAACCTTTATCTTTCGATTGCGGTGCAAAGGTAGTGCATTTTTTTTATTCTGCAAACTTTTTCACAAAAAAAATTCAAAAAAATGCAATTTTTCGCAAAATAACGGATTATTTCTATCTTTGTGCTATGATTTTCGCATCTAAAACGTGGCAAAATGCCTTAACTATCCTATTCGCACTTCTCGCTGTTGGTGCCTCGGCGCAGCAGCAGGGTAGTGCTCTACGCTTTTTATCGACAACCATAGACCTCGGACACATCAGAGAAGAGGGTGGTGCGGTGTCGAAAAATGTGGAGGCGGTGAATGATGGCGATAATACCTTATATATATTAGAGGTGGTGGCAACGTGTGGTTGCACTACGGCAAACTTCGAAAAGAGAGAGCTGCAGCCAGGCGATACGCTATCTTTAGGAGTGCAATTCGACCCGATGAATCGTCCGGGACGTATAGACAAGAGTCTTTATGTTACGGTGTCGGATTGCGAGGAGCCGTTACGTCTGCGCTTGGTGGGATATGTGAACCCGAGGGAGCGTAGCGTGGATGAGATATATCCCTTCGATATGGGTGAGGGACTTAGACTGAAGAGTAATTTTCATGCCTTTAGCTATTTGGAGCATGGCAAGGCTATCGAGGAGCGTATCGGATATGTGAATACCTCGAACAAGAAGTTGCGTATTACACTACGGCCACAGGTAACTTCAGGATATGTGCAAATTGTTGTGCCAGAGGTTGTTGAGCAAGAGTCAGCGGGTGATATAATATTGCGCTATGCCCTTCCCGAGGAGTGCGATGTATATGGCGTTTTGGAGGATCGCTTTGTCTTTATGGTTAACGGTAAAGAGTCCTACTACCCCTTTAGCTGTCAGGCTGTGGCGGTAGATAATTTCGATGGGGTGGATGATATTTCTGCTCCGAGAGCCGATATTTCGAAAAAAATCATTAAATTTGGGGATGTAAAGCGTCATTACGCAATTTTGGAGCAGAGCGTTGAGCTGATAAATATCGGCTCGTCGCCTCTTGTGTTGCGTGCCGTAGCCTCGACAAGCGAGGCTTTGAGCGTAGAGCATGGCGAGGTGCAGGTAGCAGGGGGAGGTAGTGTAACGATTGTTATACGATTGGATGTTCGTAAGATTGAGGATTGGGATAATCCCTTTGTTGCGCGACTGATGCTTATCACCAACGACCCCATTCGCCCTATGCTGAGCATTAGAGTAAATGCTCTGCCCGAGTAGATGAGGTCATGGGCCTGCACGGTAGGGCGCTTATGGAGTGAACACAGAAGAAACACAATAGAAAACTTAAAACTCAAGGAAATGTTCAAAATTGTTGAAAAACGCAAGCTGGCAGAGAATATCTACGAGATGAAGATCGCAGCTGAGCGTGTAGCACGAGCTGCCCTTCCTGGACAGTTTGTCATCGTGCGCGTTAGTGAGGGTGGCGAGCGCATACCTCTCACTATCGCCGACTATGATGTGGAGGCGGGTACGGTGACTATCGTTACGCAGACTATCGGTCTTTCGACACGTAAGATCTGCGCTTTGGAGCAGGGTGACTATTTGGCAGATTTCGCTGGTCCGTTGGGTCGTCCTTCGGAGTTCGTACACATGCCTTTGGAGGAGCTTCGCGCTATGAAGTATCTCTTCGTGGCAGGTGGTGTAGGTACAGCGCCCGTATATCCACAGGTAAAGTGGCTCAAGGAGCATGGCGTGGAGTGCGATGTGATTATCGGTGCTAAGAGCAGTAATATGCTTATCTATATCGACGAGATGTCGAAGGTAGGTAACGTACATATCGCCACTGATGATGGCTCGGCAGGTTATCATGGTTTGGTTACAGGCCTTGCTAAGGAGCTTGTTGAGGTTGAGGGTCGCAAGTATGACGAGTGCGTATGTATCGGTCCTATGATTATGATGAAGTTCCTCACGCTTACCACTAAGCCATGGAATCTTAAGACTACCGTATCGCTCAATGCGTTGATGGTCGATGGTACGGGTATGTGTGGTGCTTGCCGTGTGTCGGTAGGTGGTAAGACGCTCTTTACGTGTGTCGATGGCCCCGAGTTCGATGGCCATGCCGTAGACTTCGACGAGGCTATACGTCGCCAGTCTATGTACCGCAATCAGGAGAGAACAGCAGTAGAGAATCACGAACATAAATGCAAGTGTTATGGCGAATAAGATACCCCGCGTCCCCGTCCGCGAACAAGATCCGTTGGTGCGTGCTGCCAACTTTGACGAGGTGTGCTATGGTTACAACCACGAGGAGGCTGCGCTCGAGGCCACACGTTGTCTAAATTGTAAGAACCCACGATGCGTTGCTGCTTGTCCCGTGAATATCCATATTCCCGACTTTATCAAGCATATCGTCGATGGCGACCTTCGTGGTGCTGCCGACACTATTCATCTCGATAGCTCGTTGCCTTCGATTTGTGGTCGTGTATGTCCTCAGGAGTCGCAGTGCGAGGGTTCGTGTGTCCTCGGTATCAAGGGCGAGCCTGTGGCTATCGGTAAGTTGGAGCGTTTTGTTGGCGACTGGGCCTTGGAGCACTCTGACGAGGCTGAGGCTCCCGTTATCGAGCCTAACGGCCATCGTGTAGCTGTTGTAGGTAGTGGTCCTGCAGGTTTGGCATGTGCCAGCGACTTGGCTAAGTTGGGCTATAAGGTTGATGTCTTCGAGGCTTTACATAAGCTCGGTGGCGTGTTGTCTTACGGTATCCCCGAGTTCCGTTTGCCTAAGGATCGAGTTGTAGCTCGCGAGATAGCCGAGGTTAAGAAGCTCGGTGTTAAGTTCGAGACCGACGTTATCGTTGGCCGTACGCTCACTATCGACTCAATGCTCGACGAGGAGGGCTACGATGCTGTATTTGTTGGTTCGGGTGCTGGTCTTCCACGCTTTATGGGCATCGAGGGTGAGAACCTCAATGGCGTATTGTCGGCGAATGAGTTCCTCACACGTGTAAACCTTATGGGTGCTTGGAATCCCGAGAAGTCTGATACCCCTGTTTACGTAGGTCGCAAGGTCGTTGTTGTAGGTGGTGGTAATGTGGCTATGGATGCTGTGCGTACAGCTAAGCGTCTTGGTGCTGAGGCTGTTATCGTCTATCGTCGTGGCGAGGCTGAGCTTCCTGCTCGTAAGGAGGAGGTACACCACGCTAAGGAGGAGGGTATCGAGTTCCGTATGCTCACCAACCCTACACATATCCTCGGCACTGAGGATGGCTGGGTGAAGGGTATCAACTGTGTTGAGATGGAGCTTGGCGAGCCCGATGCATCGGGTCGTCGTTCACCTCAGGAGAAGGCTGGCTCGGACTTCACTATCGACTGCGATGTTGTTATCATGGCTTTGGGCACATCGCCTAATCCGCTTATTGCATCTACTACAGGCGGTTTGAATATCAATCGTCGTGGCTGTATCGAGGCTAACGAGGAGGGTGTAACCTCACGTGAGGGTGTCTTTGCAGGTGGCGATGCTGTTACAGGTGCTGCAACTGTCATTCTTGCGATGGGTGCAGGACGTAAGGCTGCGAAGGCTATCGATGAATATATCAAATCGAAGTAATTTCTTGTGATAAGGGGTCATCTGCGACCCACCATAAAAGTAAGACCCCTCGGGCTGTACGTTTAAGTACTATCCCGAGGGGATCTTCTTTTGTTATAGACCACATCTAACCCCTTCTGACAAGAAATTAATTTGCGAGGTAGAATAGCGTCAGTATAACCTCGTACCCAATAATAAAATGTTAAGGGAGAGCGCGCGCCGTCTCTCCCACTATCTTCATCTATCTCTTAGCTCGGTATGTTATGCGCATTCACATGTGCGACACTCTGTATTACTACTCTCACGTTCGGTGTTGCAGATGAGTCGTGCTACGGCGCATAGTATATCCTCCGAATTTATGCCATATCCGTGCAGCAGGTTGTGTGTTGCCGATGTCCTATCTGTAGCTGCGGCATATAATATATGTACCGTCGATACACGGCGGGGTGCTATGCTGTGCTCCAGAAAATTGCATAGCGCATCGTAGTAGCACTTAGGGCTGACAATCTCTCTAATTGCCGATACCTCGGCATCGCGACGTATTGCTGTTGCAAGACTACGTATCTGCCACTCCTGCATAAGTGTTGCGAGGGTGTTGTAGGCCATAGTTGCATCGTTGTCGAGAATGGCCGCTACAAGATAATCCTTGTATGCTACGTTTATCTCCTTACTCCTTAGCTCCTCGGCCGTGTGTGTCATAATAGCGCTCAGCGCATTCGAAATATTACTCTTCATCATAAACCTAAATAATCATTTTACTCGCTCAAATAACGAGAAAATATGAGCCATATTGTATGTTTATGACAAAAAAAGTGGGGCTATCCACCTTGCGGTAGGATAACCCCACGGGTTGTGGCGATTACTCGCCGTAGCTAATCTCGATTACAGATTACTTGTTCTCGAGCTGAGCCTTCAACTCTGCCAAACCAGCGATGTCGCCGAGAGTGGTCTTCTCTACAGAAGCGTTGATCTTCTTAACTGTGCTCTTAGTAGCATCAGCTGCAGCACGACGCTCTGCCTTCTCAGCAGCATCAGCAGCACGCTTTGCCTCCTCGAAGATGCGGCTGTGAGACAATGTGATACGCTTTGTAGCCTTAGAGAACTCCAAAACCTTGAAGTCTGCAGTCTCGCCTGCCTTCAAAGTAGTGCCATCCTCCTTAACTGCGTGACGTGCAGGGCAGAAGCCCTCGATGTTCTCAGCGAGTGATACTACAACACCCTTGTCGTTAGCCTCAGTTACAGTACCCTGGTGGATGCTGTCTACGCCATACTGGCTCTCGAAACCGTTCCAAGGATTCTCCTCGAGCTGCTTGTGGCCGAGTGAAAGACGACGGTTCTCCTTGTTGATCTCAAGAACTACAACCTCGAGCTCAGCACCAATCTGAGTGAACTCGCTTGGGTGCTTAACCTTCTTAGTCCAGCTGAGGTCAGAGATGTGTACAAGACCCTCGATGCCATCCTCGATCTCTACGAATACACCGAAGTTAGAGAAGTTGCGTACGCGAGCTGTGCACTTTGTGCCTGCAGGGTACTTCTTCTCGATCTCTGCCCATGGATCGGGAGTAAGCTGCTTGATACCGAGTGACATCTTGCGCTCCTCACGGTCGAGAGTAAGAAGAACTGCCTCGATCTCGTCACCAACCTTCATGAACTCCTGTGCAGAGCGAAGTGGCTGGCTCCAAGACATCTCAGAAACGTGGATAAGACCCTCAACACCAGGAGCGATCTCTACGAATGCGCCGTAGTCAGTAACAACTACTACCTTACCCTTAACCTTGTCGCCTACCTTGAGCTCAGCGTCGATAGCCTCCCAAGGATGAGCTGTGAGCTGCTTAAGACCCAAAGCGATACGCTTCTTAGCCTCGTCGAAGTCGAGGATAACAACCTGAAGCTTCTGATCCAAAGCTACGATCTCCTCAGGGTGGTTTACGCGGCCCCAAGAGAGGTCTGTGATGTGGATAAGACCATCAACGCCACCGAGGTCGATGAATACACCGTAAGTGGTGATGTTCTTAACAGTACCCTCGAGGATCTGACCCTTCTCGAGCTTAGACATGATAACCTGCTTCTGAGCCTCGAGCTCTGCCTCGATCAATGCCTTGTGTGATACTACCACGTTGCGGAACTCCTGGTTGATCTTAACAACCTTGAACTCCATAGTCTTGTCTACGTATACATCGTAGTCGCGGATAGGCTTCACGTCAATCTGTGAGCCAGGAAGGAATGCCTCGATGCCGAATACGTCAACGATCATACCGCCCTTAGTGCGACACTTAACGTAACCCTTGATGATCTCGTCGTTGTTCAAAGCCTCGTTTACACGATCCCAGCTCTTGAGCTGACGAGCCTTCTTGTGTGAGAGTGCCAACTGGCCACCCTTGTCCTCTACCGACTCAACGTAAACCTCTACCTTCTCGCCTACTGTCAAATCGGGGTTGTAACGGAACTCTGTTGCTGCGATGATACCCTCAGACTTGTAACCGATGTTTACAGTTACCTCGCGCTTGTTGATCTCGCTTACAGTACCCTCAACAACCTCGCCTACAGCTACGTTAGACAAAGTCTGACCATAAGCCGCTGCAATCTCCTCCTTCGACTGGTTGTAAATGCCAAGGTCATTCTCGAACGCATTCCAATCGAAATTCTCGTTCGCTACAAAAATGTTCTGCTCCATAATGGAAAAATAGTTTTGCGATACAATCGCCCGTTAAATTGTTAATAATTAGTTAGTTGCCTTGTGTTTACACTTCCTATCTCAGGTTGCACGCGCACAAAGGCCTGCAAAGGTACAAAAAAAATCTAAACCTCAGCAACTTAACCCCGAAATTTTTAGTCTATAGGTGTAATTTATAGAGAAATGTACTATCTTTGCGCAACACGACGTTATAACTATAAAATTAGAGATACTATGAAACGACTTTTTTACACACTCGCCTATGCACTTCTCGTGTTCGCGTTTGTGGGTTGCGCTCCCGAGGTGGAGAGCGTGAAATACCCCGAACTTAATGCTCTTAACAACACGTTATGGTACAGCTACGATCAGGCCACAGCAACCTATTACGATGTGGTTTTTGCTACGACCGATGGCGAGATGATTGGCTATGAGGATGCCGAGCGTACGAAGGAGCTTTCGCGTGAGGGTTTTGAGTACACCTTTGATAATGTGCTCGATGTAGTTACGGTAAACTTTGACGGTGGGGCACGTTATGCTGGTATTCTTGTGCCTAAGGGTGAATTTCAGATTAGCAATATTGATGTCTATATTATTCAGCTTTATGGTGTAGATGAAAATGGTGAGATTATCTACACTCCCGAAGGACAATTAGAGTCATCATTATTATTTTGGATGGAATAGTCCTAAATAAAAATAGTAAAGCGTAGTTGGCCCAACTACGCTTTACTATATATTTTTTCAATGTTTGTTACTCGATGAGACTCTTGAGCTTTGTGCCCAACTCCGAGTTCTCCATGATGCCGTTGATTAGCTCAGCACCCGTGCCATAGAGATATACGGGAACCATCTGTGCCGAGTGACCCGTTGTGCACCAACGATACTCTACGCCCTGTTCGCTAAGGTTGAAATCGACATTGCCACTTACTAAGCCAAGACCTCCTGTTTCGTGATCTGCCGTAACTACTACGAGTGTTCCTTCGTGGTTTGCGGCATACTCTACGGCACACTCTACAGCTGCCATAAATCCTCGCATCTCCTTCTGCATAGCCTCGGCATTGTTGCCGTGACCCATGCCGTCAATAAGCGAGCCTTCAACCATAAGTACAAAACCGCAATCACCGCCACGTGCTTCCAAAAGTCGTATTGCCTCGCTGGTTGCATCTCGCAGATAATCACCGCTATCCGCGCCTACCTCGTAGTCGGCAAGTAGAGCAACGACGCGCTCTTTGCCACTCATGGCTGCAACCTCCTCGAGAGTTGTTGCAAGTCGCTTATTCTCAGCTTTGAGTACTGTGGCTACATTATCGCCATACTCCTCCACAAAGTAGTGCATGCCACCGCCAATCGCCACGTCGAGATGGCTTGCAGTGAGCTGACGTGTGATAAGCGACATGTTGTGACGGCTGTCGCTATGAGCATAAAATGCTGCGGGTGTGGCGTGTTGTAGATATGTTGTTACGACCGTACCCGTTGCCTTGCCCTGAGCCGCTGCGAGTGCTGTGAGTGAGCATAGCTCCTCGCCATTGGGTGTTACGCCGAGGTATGTGTTATTTGTCTTGCAGCCCGTGGCGAGTGCCGTGCCTGCTGCTGCTGAGTCGGTTACACGGTTGTCGGACGATGGAGTACGTGTCAAGGCGATATTCTCGGCCTTGTCAAAGATTGTAGGTGTACCATCGGCAAGTTGCATCATCGTGACTGCCGAGAGACCCATGCCGTCACCTATAAGGAAGATGATATTGCGTATAGGCTCCTGCGCCCAAAGCATCGTAGGTAGGAGCAGTAGTGTCAAAAGTGAAATGAGTATTCTTCTCATGGTTTCGTTCTGTTAGGATTGATAATATGCGCAAAATTAAGAAAAAAATATTATCTTCGCAACCACTAATATATATAAGTTATGGCAGATGTACGTATTGCCGAGGATTGGAAGGCGATTCTTGCAGAGGAGTTCTCGAAACCATATTTCGATGAACTTGTAGGCTTTGTTAAGCATGAGTATAGCACGGGAGTGGTCTTTCCCGAGCCACGCAACATATTTCGAGCATTTGATCGTTGCCCATTTGATAAACTCAAGGTTGTGATTATTGGCCAGGATCCCTATCATGGTGTAGGTCAGGCTAATGGCTTGTGCTTCTCGGTGGGTGAGGGTGTTGCTTTTCCGCCATCGTTGCAGAATATTTTGAAGGAGGTGGCTGACGATGTGGGCTCTCCAATGCCTGCATCGGGCGAGCTTGAGCGTTGGGCCGAGCAGGGCGTGTTGTTGCTCAATGCAGTGCTTACGGTGCGTGCTCACGAGGCGGCATCGCATGCAGGACGCGGTTGGGAGAGATTTACCGACGCTGTGGTGCGCGCCATTGCCGAGCGTAAGGAGGGCGTAGTATATATGTTGTGGGGCAACTATGCGCAGAAGAAGGGATCTATTGCCAATCCTGAGCGCAATCTTATCCTTCGTGCTGTACATCCCTCGCCACTCTCGGCCTATCGAGGATTCTTTGGATGTAAGCACTTCTCGGCGGCGAACGACTACCTGCGTTCGATTGGCAAAGAGCCTATTGTGTGGTAGAAACATGGGGCTTTACGAGATATAAAACGAATAGAGACTATCCCTTGTGTGGTAGTCTCTATTCGTTGTGTAAGGTGTATATCTTAAGTGCTATTTGTTCATCCGATACTGCTTGGGCGATATGCCTGTAGCTCGCTTGAAATATTTGCCAAAGAAACTCTGATTTGAGAAGTTTAGCGATGAGGCGATCTGCTGTATGGTCATATCCGAATTCTGCAACATGGCGCGTGCTTCGAGTATCACGTGGCTCTCGATCCAGTCGCTTGCCGAACGTCCCGTATGCTCTTTTACCAACTTCGATAGGTACTTAGGCGTGATGCAGAGCTTGTCGGCATAGAAGCCGATGAGTCGCTCGGTGCGGTAGTTCTCGTGTACTAGCTCCATGAAACGCTCGATAATACCATTCTTTATGTTGGTTTGTGTCGGTACTGAGGCTCTGAAACGGCTGATTCCTCCAAAGTAGAATACGCGTATCAGATTCTCGATGACCTGTAGACGGAATGGGTTGTCGTGGTCCTCGGCGGCGCGATAGAGTATCGAGAAGAAGGTGTTAAATGCATGTAGCTGTGCGGCGTTGAGAATCATTGTCGGGTTGTTGTACATCGACATATAGCTTTGTTGCCAGCCTGGGATATTTACCATATCGATAAAGCGCTTCGAGAGGCTTATGGCGTAGGCCTTGAAGTTGGGGCTACAATCAAACGTCTCGACAATCTGTCCTGGCATAAGCGTTATGAGCATCGATCCCTCGAGCTCATACTCGCGCAGGTTGATCTTCACGCGTTGCATGCCCGATGTACACAATATGATGGCTGCTCTGTCGAGTTTAAAAGGGGTGTCAAAGCGCATCGTGTTGGTATCGTGCACGGTGATGGAGAGATCATCGCCAATGAAGATATTACCCTCGGGGGTAACACCTATTTCCATATTTATGTCGGATATTAACTGCTGCATACCGTCATGTATAAATATTAATCATTACAAATATAACACAAGAATAGGGTTTAATATTTCATTGCATTGTGAATATGCGATAAATTGACCAATATTATGGCGCAATATGCCGAAAAAATGGGGAATATAACCTCGTTACTTACAAATTAGTCAAACGTAATGCGACATTTCAACCATCGTCTAAATGGTGATTGTTGAAAACTAATTTCGAAAAAAGAGTGGGCCATATTCTTTTTTTTCGTATCTTTGATAAAATTTTTGGAATATGGCTCTATTTAAGGTTGAGGGTGGTCACCGCCTAAAGGGTGAAATCAGACCCCAGGGTGCTAAAAATGAAGCACTTCAAATTATATGCGCAGCACTTCTTACTCCCGAACGAGTAGTGTTGCATAACGTACCTATCATTGCCGATGTGATGCAGCTCTTGGAGCTCTTGGCAGCTATGGGTGTTAAGGTTGAGCGTCTGTCTGATGATAGCTTTGCATTGCAGGCCGACGACATCAACCTCGACTATCTACGTTCGGCCGACTATCATAAGCGTTGTCGTCGTCTGCGTGGGTCGGTGATGATGATCGGTCCGTTGCTCACACGCTTCGGCGTGGGTTTCATGCCTAAGCCCGGTGGTGATAAGATTGGTCGTAGACGTTTGGATACCCATTTTATCGGTTTCCAGAAGCTTGGCGCAGAGTTTAACTTCGATGTTAGCGACGAGTTCTATACTGTTGAGGCAAAGCGTCTTAAGGGTGCATATATGCTCTTGGATGAGGCTTCGGTTACGGGTACGGCCAATATCGTTATGGCTGCAGTCTTGGCCGAGGGTCGCACAACAATCTATAATGCAGCATGCGAGCCCTACTTGCAGCAACTATGCAAGATGCTCAATCGCATGGGTGCGCGTATCTCGGGTATTGCCTCTAACTTGCTGACTATCGATGGTGTAGAGTCGTTGGGAGGTACGGAACATACTATGCTTCCCGATATGATAGAGGTGGGTAGCTTTATCGGTATGGCGGCAATGAACCGCTCGGAGCTTACCATCACAAACGTATCGTACGACAATTTGGGTATCATCCCCGCGCAGTTCGCACGTATGGGTATTCGTTTCGAGCAGCGTGGCGACGATATCTACATCCCACAGCAGGATAACTACAGCATCGAGAGCTTTATCGATGGTTCGATTATGACCATTGCCGATGCTCCATGGCCAGGTCTGACACCCGATTTGTTGTCTATCTTCTTGGTTGTCGCTACACAAGCTAAGGGTTCGGTGCTTATCCATCAGAAGATGTTTGAGAGTCGTCTCTTCTTCGTAGACAAGCTTATCGATATGGGAGCTCAGATTATCCTCTGCGATCCACACCGCGCTACGGTTATCGGTTTGGATCACCGCTTGCCATTGCGTGCTGCGAATATGACCTCGCCCGACATTCGTGCAGGTGTGGCTTTGCTCATTGCAGCGATGAGTGCCGAGGGTACAAGTACCATTCAGAATATCGAGCAGATAGACCGCGGATACCGCGATATCGACACCCGTCTTAATGCGCTGGGTGCACGTATTACACGTATCGAGGAGTAGAGCTAACATTAACAATATCAAAGTGCTGTAACAGTATGTTTTTGGAAAACAATAAGAATAAGGGTTGGATTGAGGTGATATGTGGCTCGATGTTCTCGGGTAAGACCGAGGAGTTGATACGCCGCATGAAACGTGCGCAGTTTGCCAACCTCAAGGTCGAGATTTTTAAGCCCTCGATTGATGTGCGCTATTCGGAGCAGGAGGTTGTGTCGCACGATGCTAATGCGATACAGTCTACGCCCGTGGAGTCGGCACAGAACATTTTGCTCATGGCCTCGGATGTCGATGTTGTGGGTATCGATGAGGCTCAATTTTTCGATGCAGGCATCGTGGATGTATGCCGCGAGTTGGCAAATAGCGGTATCAGAGTTATCGTCGCGGGCCTCGATATGGATTATATGGGCAAGCCCTTTGGTCCGATGCCTGCGCTTATGGCTACGGCAGAGTATGTGACTAAGGTGCATGCTATATGTGTTCGTTGTGGCGATTTGGCGCACCACTCGCACCGCCTCACGGCAGATGATAAGCAGGTGTTGCTGGGTGCTCACGATACCTATCAGCCAATATGTCGTCACTGTTTCAAGGAGTTGGTAAAGAAGGATTAAAGATATGCAGAAAGCAGTAGAGAAGTGTGTTGAGGTTCTCCGTGCGGGAGGTCTCATCTTATATCCCACCGATACGGTGTGGGGCATCGGTTGTGATGCAACAAACGAGGAGGCCGTACAGAAGGTCTATCAGCTTAAGCAGAGTGAGGATAAGCATTCGATGTTGTGCTTGTGCCGCGATGCCGATATGGTTGTACGCTATGTTAATCGTGCGCCAGGTATCGCCTTCGAGGTTATGGAGCTCTCGGATAAGCCACTTACGGCTATTCTTCCAGGTGCTGTAGGTGTCGCTAAGAGCCTTATCCCCGAGGCTGGTACTCTCGGTGTGCGTGTTCCTCAGCATGAGTTCTGCCAGGCGTTGTTGCGTAAGTTTGGTAAACCTATTGTCTCGACTTCGGCAAATATCTCGGGTGAGCCTACGGCAAAGCGTCTAAAGGAGGTGGCGCAGGAGATTATCGATGGTGTGGACTATGTTGTAAATCCTCGTTTCGAGGGTAAGCCTACGCTTAAGCCCAGTTCAATTATTGCGTTTGGCGAGGGTGGCGAGATTGAAATTATCAGACAGTAAGAGCATGACTAAGAGATTGATAACCCCTGTCCAGAAGCGCTTCTCGGATGTCGATTCGTTTATGCATGTAAACAATATCTGGCAGCAGAGCTACTTCGATATGGGCAAGACGGAGTTTTATACTCAGGTGTTGGGTGTTACGGGAGTCTTCGATAAGTTGCGTATCATCACGGCTTCGACGCATACAGACTACTGGGGTCAGGTTCGCCTTACGGACGATATTGTCGTAAGTACGGATGTGTCGCGTATCGGAAATAAGAGCATGACGCTGCACCAGAGGATTATGTGTGGTGATAAGTGCCTTACGGAGAGCTCATCGGTTATGGTAGCCTTCGACTTCGAGTTGCAGCAGACGGTGGCTATCCCCGAGGAGTGGAGAGTGAAGCTGTCGGAATATCTGGCGGAGGCCAAGTAGCGTAGGTTGAAACTATATTTTGCGGGAGTCCAGACTTGCATCGAGCAGGTTATGACTCCCGCTTTTTGTGTGTCAAAAATCGAGTGTGTGAGGTGTGAGTTTGGAGGGGTGTTGTGGGGATAAATTTTGACTCTTCTTATGAAGAGTCCCTGCCGCTCGTCATTTGAAATGACCCGCTCGGCTCATTATTAGCCCCGTCGGGTAAAATCTGTGGGTGTAATGTTGAGGATGTCACAAAAAATAAGTAACTTTGCGATTATGCGTATGTGCATGTGTGCATATATGTTTAACGCTTTTGACAATTAACTAATTAACAAAAAATAGACACAATGAAAAAGCTTAGACTCTTTTTGTTGGCACTTGTAGTGGTAGCAGTGGCTGTGGGTTGTACTCCCGAGCCTGAGATCGTATTCCCTCCCAACGACAACCCAGCACAGGGTGAGAACACCGGAGGTGGCAACAACGATGATGAGAATGATGACAACAACGACAATGGCGGTAATGGTGGCACAACGGAGCTCCCATTCATCTCTACCGATCCTGCGTTCGTTACCGAGGCGATGACCGAGGATGTGACCGTTATTCTCAATGCTAAGGGTGCGGCAGCTAAGGGCTTTACGGGTGAGCTCTATGCCCACACAGGTGTTCTCACAAGCCTCAGTACAGGTTCGAGCGATTGGAAGTATGTGAAGGCTGATTGGGGTGTAAACATTCCCGATTGCAAGCTTCAGAATATGGGTAACGATGTTTGGCACCTTGTAATCAAGGGAGGTCCTCGTGCCTACTACGGTGTCCCTGAGGGCGAGGCTATCGAGAAGCTCGCATTCGTATTCCGTTCGGCAGATTGTTCACTCGAGGTTAAGGATAACGGTAACGACATCTTTGTAGATATCGTAGCTGAGGGTCTTTCTGTGGCTATTGTTAGCCCTACGAGCGGCTCTATTCTTCAGGTTGGCGACTCTTGTGACGTCGTGGTAAACCAGAAGTCGGCAACAAATGTTACGCTCTACAAGAATGAGGAGGTAGTAGCCGAGAGCGCAGCCTCACAGCTTGTTTACACCTATGCGCCAACAACTCCCGAGGATGTTGTCTTCCGCGCAGTTGCTACGGATGGTACAACCGAGGTCGAGCACAGCGTTAAGGTTGCCGTTTTGGGTGAGACAAAGAGCGAACCACGTCCATCGGGTGTTAAGGATGGTGTAAACGTAGATGGCACATCTGCAACATTCGTATTGTATGCTCCTGGCAAGAAGTCAGTAGTTTTGCTCGCAGACTTTAATGACTATGCTCCAACAAACGAGCATATGATGAAGCGCGATGGCGACTACTTCTGGACTACGGTCGAAGGCCTTCAGTCTGGCGTTGAGTATGGCTATCAGTATCTTGTTGATGGCTCGGTAAAGGTGGGTGACCCCTATGCAACAAAGATTCTCGACCCTTGGAATGATAAGTGGATTTCGGCTTCGGTGTATCCCAACCTTAAGGCATACCCTGCGGAGTACACAACAGATATCGTTTCGGTATTCGAGCTTAACCCTGTTAAGTATCAGTGGACTGTTACCGACTTCGATCGTCCTGCAGAGAATTCGTTGGCCGTTTACGAGCTTTTGTTCCGCGACTTTACGCTTGATAGCTCGGTAGATGCAGCCTACGCTAAGCTCGACTATTTGGAACAGTTGGGAGTGAATGCTATCGAGCTTATGCCTATCCAGGAGTTCGACGGTAACGACTCATGGGGTTATAACCCATGCTTCTACTTCGCTGCCGACAAGGCATACGGTACAGAGGAGGCCTACAAGCGTTTCATCGACGAGTGCCATAAGCGTGGTATCGCCGTGATTCTCGACGTCGTATTCAACCATGCTACAGGTCAGTTCCCATGGGCTAAGATGTGGTGGGATTCGTCGAAGAACTGTACAGCTGCGAACAACCCATTCTTCAACGTATCGGCGCCTCACAACTGGAGCGTATACCACGACTTCAAGCACCTCTATCCCAAGACTCGTCAGTACTTCAAGGAGGTATTGAAGTTCTGGCTCGAGGAGTACAAGGTCGATGGTTTCCGTTTCGACTTGACTAAGGGTCTTGTGCAGAATCCTGGCAACTACGATGCGGGTGGCTACTCTGCAGAGCGTATCGAGATCTTGACAGACTATGCACGCGCTATCCGTGAGGTTGAGCAGGATGCATACATCATCTTCGAGCACTTCTGCGATCAGTCTGAGGAGAGCGAGCTCTACAATAGCGTAGGTGCTTTGTGTTGGAACAACAATCAGATGGGTGGTTACATGGAGTCGGTTATGGGCTGGACAGGTAGCGGCAAGAGCAACTTCTCGGACTTTAAGAAGGGTCGTATGAACAATATCGAGACTCACGATGAGGAGCGTATCGGTTACAAGGCGATTACATACGGTCAGTCATGGATGAAGAACGATTGGTCTATCATCTCGAAGCGTACACAGGCTGTCTATGCCTTCCACTTCCTTACACCTTATCCTAAGATGTTGTGGCAGTTTGGTGAGCTCGGCTATGACTTCTCGATCAATGCAAACGAGAATGGCGTAGTAGGCTCGGGCGATGAGTATCGTACACACCGCAAGCCCGTACGTTGGGACTACTTCAACGACGCTAATCGCAAGGCTATCTACACGGCGTTGTCTAAGGTGTTGAAGTTCCGTACCGAGCGTGAGGATATCTACGGTCAGGACAATGTGGCAGTACACACTTGGAAGGTTGGCGATAGCGATATGGGTGGTAAGATCTTGGTTATGGACAACGTAATCATGGTTGCCAACTTCAATAACGTTCAGAGCTCAACTACGGTAAATGTTCCTGTTCAGGGTAAGTGGCGTAACCTTATGACCGACGAGGAGGTAAGCCTCGGTGCGACATATACGGCTACGTTGAATGCTCACGACTACATTATCTTGGTGCGCTAAATCAATATGGGGGTTGTCCAATGAACTTGGACAGCCCCTTTTTGTTTAAAATTGTATAAAATCATATATCGAACTATGAAACGTACAATTATAGATCTTTTCGAGGAGTCGGTGGCCAAGTATGGCGCTAAGGAGTTCCTCTTGGAGAAACATAATGGTAAATTTGAACCTACATCCTATGCCGAGGCACACAAGCAGGCGTTGGCCATAGGTGCAGGTCTTGCAGCACTGGGTATAGAGTATCGTGACCGTGTCTCTATCCTTGCCGAGGGTTGCAACAACTGGATTACATCGGAGCTCGGTCTTCTCTATGCAGGTGCCGTGAGTGTGCCTTTGTCTATCAAGTTGGAGGAGGCCAATGATCTATTGTTCCGTCTGCGTCATGCCGATGTTAAGGCTATCTTCGTATCGCGCCAGCAGCTTCCTAAGTTGCGTCGCATTGTGACAGAACTTCCCGACCTAAAGTATATCATTGTTTGGGGCGAGCGTAGCGAGTTACTCGTCGATGGTGAGCGCACGTTGGAGAGTCTTATGGCTTTGGGTGAGGAGTATTTGTGCGATCATCGCGAGGAGTTCATAGCACGAGGTCAGGCGCTTCAGAATGATGATATGGCGACGATTACCTACACTTCGGGTACTACGGCCGATCCTAAGGGTGTGGTGCTTACACATCGCAACTATACGGCAAATGTCGAGCAGTCGCTCACCGTCGTAAATATCCCTTCGACATGGCGTACGCTTATCATCTTGCCTCTCGACCACTGCTTTGCACACGTCGTAGGCTTCTACATCATGATTGCTTGTGGCGCGTCGGTAGCGACTACCGAGGTGGGTCGTACACCGATGGAGACATTGAAGAACATACCTCAGAATATCAAAGAGGTGCGTCCTCACTTCTTGCTCTCTGTTCCTGCGTTGGCTAAGAACTTCCGCAAGAATATCGAAACCTCTATCCGCAAGAAGGGTAATACTACGGAGAAGCTCTTTAACCTTGCACTTCGCACCTCGTACCTCTATCAAGCCGATGGCTACTCTAAGGGTCGCGGTTGGAGAGCGTTGCTATGGCCAGCTGTGGCACTCTTCGATAAGATTTTGTACTCCAAGGTGCGCGAGGCCTTCGGTGGTGAGTTGCAATTCTTCATCGGTGGTGGAGCGTTGCTCGATAGTGAGCTTCAGCGTTTCTTCTACGCTATAGGTATCCCTATGTTCCAAGGCTATGGTCTCTCGGAGGCTACCCCCGTAATCTCGACTAATGCTCCCACAAAGCGTAACCATCGCTTTGGCTCGTCGGGCCGTTTGGTGCAGCCTTTGGATATCAAGATTTTGGATGAGGAGGGTCGTGAGCTTCCTGTAGGCCAGAAGGGTGAGATCGTCATCCGTGGCGAGAATGTCATGGCAGGTTATTGGAAGAATCCCGACTCGACGGCCGATACGGTACGTGACGGTTGGTTGCATACGGGCGATATGGGCTATATGTCAAAAGATAACTTCCTCTATGTGTTGGGACGTTTCAAGAGTCTGCTTATCTCGAGCGATGGCGAGAAGTATAGTCCCGAGGGTATGGAGGAGGCTATGGTCGACAAGTCCCCATATATCGATCAGATTATGATCTACAACAACCAGAACCCCTATACGATAGCTCTTGTCGTGGCTTCACGCGAGAATCTTAACCGTCTGCTCGATGATCGTGGCTTCGTTGGTGAGAATAGAGCTAAGGAGGCTACGCGTATTATTGCCGAGGAGGTTGCTAAGTATCGTAGTGGAGGAGTCTATGCTAATGAGTTTCCAGATAGGTGGGTGCCTGCGGTTATAGCTCTTGCTGATGAGGCCTTCACGGAGCAGAACGGCTTGGTAAATAGCACAATGAAGGTTGTGCGTAATAAGGTCGAGAAGCATTTTGCAGAGGCTATTGCCCATGCATATACTCCTGAGGGTAAGGCTGTGGATAACGAGCGTAATATTGCAGCAATCACAAAGTTGCTTAAATAAGTCGGATGTTTCACACACCTCCGAGTGTGTGAGTGCGTATTCTCTGCCGAGCGGTATCTACTGCTCGGCAGTTTTTTCATGTATAAGTAGCATATTCTGTGGGGAGGGAATATGTCGTTTGACGAGAGGTGCTAATTGTCTTGCATTTTGGCACGATTTTTTCGTATCGCGATGATGCAGTGTTGCAAAACTTGGTTAATCGCTTAATCTCTATGCTTGGGTACGAAAAATATGTGGTGCTCGTAGCCATAATCTTTATGGTATGGATGCTTCTGCGTGATAGGATGCGACCAGGCATTCTCCTCTTCTCGTTGGTTATGCTCTTCGTTGTTTTGGGCATCATCACGCCCCGTGAGGCGTTGGAGGGTTTCTCGAATAGGGGTATGATTACCGTAGCACTTCTTTTTCTCGTTAGCGAGGGTGTGCGACGTTGCGATGCTCTTGGCGGTGTTATACGCTATATCTTTCCCACCAATGGCCGTAAGTCGATAAGTCGTGGTGAGTTATACATCATGACAGTTGTGGCCTCGGCCTCTGCTTTTCTGAATAACACACCAATCGTTGTAATATTCATTCCGCATATCAAGGCGTGGGCACGACATGTGGGGCTACCGCTAAAGAAATTTCTTATCCCGCTATCCTATGCAGCCATACTAGGAGGTA
Source organism: Alistipes sp. (assembly GCA_045659765.1). Taxonomy (GTDB): domain Bacteria; phylum Bacteroidota; class Bacteroidia; order Bacteroidales; family Rikenellaceae; genus Alistipes. The sequence continues at coordinate 36,076 of JAZRCN010000015.1, read as the reverse complement.
TATGCACACTCATAGGCACCTCCACAAATCTTGTGGTGCATGGCCTTATGCTTGGTGCAGGGATGGAGGGTTTCACAATGTTCGAACTCGGCAAGGTGGGTGCTCCTATCGCTCTGACAGGTATTGCCTACATGGTGCTTATTGGCCATCGTCTTCTTCCCGATGACCCAACAACCGATGGGTGCATTGCGGAGGGTAGGTATCACATTGTCGAGGCGGTCATCGGTCCTCGCTTTCCGGGCATCAACTCTACCATGGAGGAGTTTGACTTTCGTGGCCACTACAATGCCAGCATCCTGCAACTGAGGCGTGGTGGTGAAGTGGTTGGCGATATGCGCACTCTGCGCTTTCGTGAGGGCGATACGTTGCTGCTGGCTGCCGATGATAGGTTTATACCGACATGGGGCGACTCGAGTGTCTTTCTGATACTTACCAACGATCATGATCACACGCCACCGAGCACTCCGCTGCGCAAGTGGGTGGCACTCTCTCTACTTCTTATTATGATTGCGGGTGCTACGTTGGGCGATATGCCATTTATTGAGAAGCTTTGCCCTGCGCTCTCGTTGGATATGTTCTTCTGGGCGGCAGTCATAGCTGTTATTATGGCCTTTACTGGACTATTTCCAGCTAAGCAGTACACCAAATATATATCGTGGGATATACTCGTAACCATAGCCTCGGCACTCGCTATTAGTACGGCGATGACCCGCTCGGGACTTGCCGACTGGATGGCTCTCGGACTAATGCACTTGTCCGAGAACTCCTCGCCAATGGTGGTGCTGGCACTCCTCTACATTATTACGAATATAATCACGGAACTTATTACGAACAATGCCGCTGCCGCCTTTGCTTTTCCCGTAGCTCTTGCCCTATCTCAGCAGATGGATGTTAGTGCTATGCCCTTTATGGTGGCGATAACCATTGCGGCATCGTGCAGCTTCTCCTCGCCAATAGGCTACCAGACCAATATGATTGTGCAGGGTATCGGAGGGTATCGCTTTGGAGACTTCGTGCGTGTTGGAGCTCCGCTAAATGCAATAGCTTTTATACTATCTATGCTACTCATTCCTCGATTTTGGCCACTATAAATATCTGCAACACATGAAAAATATTCATCCTATATACGATCGTATGGCTTCACGTGCCGAAAGAGAACAACTTATCAGGCAGTGTGGTGTAACACTTTGGTTTACAGGTTTGTCGGGCTCGGGTAAGAGCACCTTGGCTTTGGCTCTCGAACAACAGCTGCGCGAGGATGGCTACCTATGCTACCTCTTGGATGGCGACAACTTGCGTTCGGGACTTAATGACGACTTGGATTTTAGCCGTGAGCAGCGGCGTGAGAATATTCGTCGTACGGCCGAGGTGTGTCGTATGTTTGTCGATGCAGGTATAGTTGTGTTGGTAACTATGGTATCGCCAACGGAAGAGCTACGTGACGTGGCTCGCAGAATTATCAGTAGAGATGATTTTGTGGAGATTTATGTCAGCACACCTCTCTGCGAGTGCGAACGTAGGGATGTCAAGGGCCTTTATGCCAAGGCACGACGTGGCGAAATAGAGAATTTTACGGGTATAGATGCACCCTTTGAGCCTCCATTCTCGCCACATCTTACTATAGATACTACAGAGCGTAGTGTCAAGGAGTGTATTGAGGAAATTATGCAATTTGTGAGATCAAAAATAGAGTATAAACCAATCTGTTATGCAATGTAGTTTGAGTCATCTTAGAGCTTTAGAGGCGGAGTCTATACACATCATTCGCGAGGTTGCTGCCGAGTTTCGCAACCCCGTGATGCTCTACTCCATAGGCAAGGATTCGTCGGTGATGGCACGCCTTGCCGAGAAGGCCTTTGCCCCTGGGCGTGTTCCCTTCCCGTTGATGCATATCGACTCGAAGTGGAAGTTTCGCGAGATGATAGAGTTTCGTGATAGATATGCTCGTGAGCAGGGCTGGCAACTTATCGTGGAGTATAATCGTCAAGCATACGAGGAGGGTGTTGGCCCCTTTACGCATGGTAGCAAGGTGCATACCGACCTTATGAAGACGCAGGCGTTATTACAGGCTCTCAAGCGCTACGGTTTTGATGCTGCGTTTGGTGGTGCTCGTCGCGATGAGGAGCGTAGTAGGGCTAAGGAGCGTATATTCTCTTTCCGCAACGCCTTTCAGCAGTGGGAACCTAAGAACCAACGTCCCGAGTTGTGGGATATATACAATACGCGCATAGGCGAGGGTGAGAGCATTCGTGTCTTTCCGCTATCGAACTGGACCGAACTCGATGTGTGGCAATATATACGCATGGAGCGTATCCCTATCGTGCCGCTATACTATGCTAAGCGCAGGCCAGTAGTCGAGCATAATGGCAACCTCATACTTGTCGATGATGAGCGCATGCCCGAGCAGATGCGTCGTCGTGCTGAGTTGCGCATGGTACGTTTCCGTACCTTGGGCTGCTATCCGCTGACTGGAGCTGTGGAGTCCTCGGCCGATACCTTGGAGAAGATTGTCGAGGAGATGATGACCACGACAAAATCTGAGCGTACGACACGTGTTATCGACTTCGATCAGGAGGCGAGCATGGAGCAGAAGAAACGCGAAGGATACTTTTAGGTGTATTCATTAATAATCAGTGATTTAATGAGCATGAATGCAATGACCATAGATGAATTTTTGGAGCAAGACGAGCGCAAAGAACTGCTGCGATTGCTCACTGCGGGGTCGGTAGATGATGGCAAATCTACGCTTATTGGTCGTCTACTCTACGATAGTAAACGCCTCTACGATGATCAGTTGCAGGCTCTTGAGCGTGATAGTCGTAGGGTGGGTAATGCTGGTGAGCATATCGACTATGCACTGCTTTGTGATGGTCTGCGTGCCGAGCGAGAGCAGGGTATAACCATAGATGTTGCCTATCGCTACTTTGCGACAAATAGACGTAAGTTTATCGTTGCTGATACGCCAGGACATGAGCAGTATACACGAAATATGATTACGGGAGGCTCGACGGCAAATCTTGCTATAATCCTTGTTGATGCGCGTCACGGTATTGTTACACAGACACTACGTCATAGCTACTTAGTTTCGTTGCTTGGCATACGCCATGTGGTGTTGGCCGTAAATAAGATGGATTTGGTGAGTTATAGTAGCCAGTGCTTCGACGACATTGTAGCATCCTACAGCTCGTGGCTCGCAGCGCAAAACATAGTTTTTCAAGATCTACGCTGCATTCCGCTCTCGGCATTGGAGGGAGATAATATCGTGGAGCGTAGTACAAATATGGCGTGGTACAAGGGCAACTCGCTTATGGAGCACCTCGAGAGTGTGCCTATAGATCGTGATATAAACCTTAGCTCGTTTCGCTTTCCCGTGCAGTATGTTCTGCGTCCCGATCACACGTTTCGAGGCTTTGCCGCAAAGATAGCCTCGGGCATTGTTCGGCGTGGCGATGAGGTTGTCGCACTTCCCTCGATGCGAAGATCGCATATCAAGGAGATAATAACCTATGATGGCTCTCTCGAGGAGGCTTTTGCTCCACAATCTGTTGTCGTTACGCTGGATGACGAGATAGACCTATCGCGTGGTGATATGCTCATACATCCCGAGGATAAACCTTCGGTTGGACACCACTTGCGTGCGATGCTTGTATGGATGGATGAGCAGCCGTTGGATATGGCAAAATCGTTCTATATTAAGCATACGACACACCTTACACGAGCAGGCGTTACACGCCTGCACTATCGTGTAGACACAAATCGAGCGACAAGGGTTGAGGTCTCGGGGTTGAATGTAAATGATATAGCTGAAGTCTCGCTAACCACTTCATCACCACTGATCTACGATGCTTATACGAATAATCGTGCTACGGGTGCTTTTATTCTTATCGACCCCGTGACAAACTTTACCTCGGCCGTGGGAATGATTATTGGTGAGGATATGGTAGGTGTCGAGTCACCTCGTAGCCATGTATCACTCTCCGAGATGGGCTTCTCGGGCGAGGAACGACGGGTAATCGAGCGTTTCTGCTCAGAGCTACACGAACGCTATGGTATATATATAGACCTGCAAAGATAGAATATGGGAATACTAAACTTCGAACAGCTCCCCGCAAGTCCACTTGTGGGTGCCGATAGCGCAACATTCGACCGAGTTGTCGAGGGGCTATCCGTGGATAGAGCTTACCAGCATAAGCTACGCACCACGCGCTGTGTACAACGCATGCTGTCGCCACTATACGAGCTAAATAAGCGTCGTAGTCGCAGACTATGTTATCATAATAGTATTGCTGCGCCTCTATTTATCATTGGCCATTGGCGAAGTGGTACAACGTACGTGCATAACATCCTCACGCAGGACGATCGCTTTGGCTATTGTACTACGTTTCAGACAATATTCCCGCACCTGATGCTTCGAGGCTATACGCCAATGCGACAACTCGTACGCCTATTTATGCCCTCGTCGCGTGCGACAGATGGCATGCCTCTTGGTGTCGATACTCCGCAAGAGGAGGAGGTTGCGCTGTCGAATATGACCTATCTGTCGTTCTACCACGCACTAAGCTCACCACAGCGCATTGCCTATTGGCGCGAACGGGCGCTGCTTATGGATGGAGTCGGTGGCGGGGAGAGGGCTATGTGGCGCAGAATGATGCGCGAACTTGTCTCCACAGCACTGTATGTTCAGCGCAAAGAGGTGTTTCTATCCAAAAATCCACCTCACACGGCGCGCATAGCCGAGATTCTTAAGCTCTGGCCCGATGCCAAGTTCCTATATCTTGTGCGTAACCCTTATACCGTATTTGAGTCTACGCGCAATTTCTTTGGTCGCACACTATGTTCAACAACCCTCGAACCATTCGATATGGAGAGCCTCGAACGAGAGATACTTGTTACGTATAAGGCTCTGATAGACCGCTACGAGCGCGATAAGGTCCTCGTTCGTAGTGGCAATCTGTTTGAGGTACGCTTCGAGGATTTCGAGACCGATCCAGTTGCGATGACCGAGGAGGTATATCGTGCGCTCTCGCTTAGCGGTTTCGAACGTGTGCGTAGCCGTGTGGAGCGTTATGTCGATAGTCTACATGGGTTTAAGAAGAATAGCTATTGCTACGACCCACGTAGTATGAAGCTTGTTGAGCAATGGTGTGCCGATACGCTGCGTCGTTGGAATTATCGTACGTAGCCTAAATTTTGTATGTAGGCGAATTATTATTGAGTAAAATATCGGCACTTCGATATTATTTTGTACCTTTGCGGCGCATACACGCTCCATCGCTGCCACCGCAAGGTGGGGGAGGAAAGTCCGAGCAACACAGAGCGCCACGCAAGTTAACGGCTTGATATCCGAGAGGATATAGTAACGTAGAAGAGAATGACCGCCCGCAAGGGTAAGGGTGAGAAGGCGGGGTAAGAGCCCACCGCGAGGGTAGTGATACACTCGGCAGTACGTCTCGTGGGTTGCAAGACCATGTATACCGACAATTAAGGGCTGCTCGTCCAATGTCGGGGGGTAGGTTGCTAGAGGCGACAAGTGATTGTCGTCGTAGATAAATGATGGAGGCCCTATTTCGGTAGGGTACAGAACTCGGCTTATAGGGTATGCTACTTTTATTGGGAGGTTTTTCGACCTCCCATTTTTTGCACCATTCTTATAAAATAAAACCACCGCTCAGCATTAGCTGGGCGGTGGTTCGATATATATCGTTCGTTAAGAGGCTTATGCCCACTTAACCAACGCGAAGTCCATACGGTGCTCCAACTTGTCGTTAGAGGGGAAGATACGCAATGCAACGTCGAACATACCAGTATGCTCGGGCTTGTAGTCAAGAGCAAGTGTAACGGTGTTGCCCTCTGAAGCGATAATCTCCAAGCGGCGTGTGTCAACAACGTTTGCTGCCTGACCAGCCTCGATCTGAGTAGCTACTACCAACTCAGCACCGATATCCTCCTTCTGCAAGCCTGCAAGGTCGAGGGTGAGCTCGAAGCGGTACTTCTTACCTACGTACATTGCCTCGCTCTCGATCTCGGCACGCTTAACATCCAAGATAGCGATGTTGTCCCAAGCTGCCGATACCTTACGCTTCCATGCTGCAATCTCGCGAGCCATCAAGTAGTTGTTCTCAACGATAAGGCCCTTACGAGCTGCGAGCTTGTTGTAGAAGCGCTCCTCATAGTCGATGAGCTGTCGGTTCATTGTGAAGTTAGATGCGATGTCGGCAACACACTTCTTAACCGAATTAACCCAACGGTGAGGAATGCCATCCTCGGCACGGTCGTAATACAAAGGTACGATCTGCTCCTCGATAGTGTTGTAGATCATCTCTGCATCCAACTCATCCTGGAAACGCTGGTCAGCGTATGTACGCTCCATAGGCAACATCCAACCTGCGCCCTCCTTGTAGCCCTCAACCCACCAGCCGTCGAGAACTGAGAACTGCATAACACCGTTCATAACGCACTTCTCGCCTGAAGTACCCGATGCCTCCAAAGGACGTGTAGGCGTGTTGAGCCATACATCGACACCCTGAACCATGCGACGTGCAAGCTCCATGTCGTAGTTCTGCAAGAATACGATCTTACCTACGAACTCGGGCATTGCCGATACCTCTACGATACGCTTGATAAGATCCTGACCTGGCTTATCGTTAGGGTGAGCCTTACCTGCGAAGATGAACTGTACGGGACGCTCCTTGTTGTTAACCAACGCTGAAAGACGCTCCAAGTTGGTGAAGAGCAAGTGAGCACGCTTGTATGTCGCAAAACGACGTGCAAAACCGATAGTAAGAACCTCGGGACGGATGCTATCGACAACCTGTACCATCTGGCGAGGTGACTGCAAACGCACCTGTGTAGGATCGCTGAAGCGCTTGCGGATAGTCTTGATAAGACGCTCCTTAAGTACCATGCGCTCGTTCCACAACTCCGTATCGTCGATCTTGTGTACACCCTGCCATGCGGGGATATCATAGGTGTGACCCTCGAATGCCTTACCGAAGTACTTAGCATAGAGGCGACGCAAGTTCGAAGCAACCCATGTTGGGAAGTGAACACCATTTGTTACATAGCCGATGTGAAGCTCATTCTTGAAGTAACCAGGCCACATGTGTCCGAGAATATCCTTAGATACCTCGCCGTGGAGCCAAGATACAACATTAACCTCCTGTGAAAGGTTACATGCCAATACCGACATTGAGAACTTCTCGTTGTGATCGCTAGGATTAGTCTTACCAAGGTTGATGAACTGATCCCAAGTGATGCCCAATACGTCGGGGTAGTGCGACATATACTGACGAATCATAGACTCGGGGAACGCATCGTGACCTGCGGGTACGGGAGTATGTGTCGTAAAGAGCGATGATGAACGTACAACCTCCAAAGCCTCTGAGAATGAGAGGTGCTTGCGTGCGATGAGGTTGCGGATACGCTCTACGCCAATGAATGCTGCGTGACCTTCGTTGCAGTGGTAAACCTCCTGCTTGATACCCATCTTTACGAGGGCACGGATACCTCCCACACCGAGCAAGATCTCCTGCTTGAGGCGGTTCTCCCAGTCGCCACCATAGAGGTAGTATGTTACCTGACGATCCTCCTCGAGGTTTGCCTCGTAGTCAGCATCGAGCAAGAAGAGGTCTGTACGACCTACCTGGCACTTCCAAACGCGAGCCGAAAGAATACGGCCAGGAAGAGCCACCTGGATAGTTACCCAGTTACCGAACTCATCGCGTACGGGAGAGATAGGAAGCTTAAAGAAGTTCTGAGCCTCGTATGTTGCCTCCTGAGCACCCTGAGCCGAAAGACGCTGTGTGAAGTAACCGTAGCGGTACAAAAGACCTACTGCAACCATAGGTACGTTGCGGTCTGATGCCTCCTTGAGGTAGTCACCTGCGAGGATACCAAGACCACCAGAGTAGATCTTGAGTGATGAGTGCAAACCATACTCCATAGAGAAGTAGGCTACCTTTGCATGCTCGGGCGCAGGCTTCTCTGACATATAGTCGCAGAACTGCTTGTACACCTCGTCCATCTTCTTGAGGAACTCCTTGTCTGCGAGCAACTCATCGTAGCGTGCTGCCGAGATCTTGTCGAGCAGAGCGATAGGGTTGCGATCAACCTTTACCCAAAGCTCGCTATCCGCAGCCTCGAAGAGCTCCTGTGCACCTGGAGTCCAGCACCACCACAAGTTGCGAGAGAGCTCCTCGAGTGGCTTAAGACGCTCGGGTACACCCTTCTCAACCATCAATCGGTGCCATGTAGGCTTGTTTGAGGTGAGCTGCTGACGGAGGAAGTTGATCTGCTCACCACGGCTACCACCATCGAAGATCACACGGTTGGTACGTGATACCGAGTTGTCCAAAGCCTCCTCGTATGCCTTCTGGTACTCGGCGAAGAGCTTAGACCAGAGAGCTGTAGCTGAGATGGCTGCTGCCGAGCGACGTGCTGAAGCGTATGCCTCGGCGCTCATCTCCATATATTTCTTAATTGTGTCGGTAATCTGGAATACTACCTCACGCTCGTTGTAGTCGTCGCGACGTACGATGTCTACACCCTCGTGGTTAGCGTGCTTAGATACCCACAAACCGAAGCCTGCCAATGTAGTAGTTATTGTAGGTACGCTATATGCTACTGACTCAAGAGGAGTGTAGCCCCATGGCTCGTAGTATGATGCGAATACCGAGAGATCAACACCTGCCAAAAGATCGTAGTAAGGCATGTTGAAGATGCCATCGCGACCGTTGAGGTATGTAGGGATGAAGATTACCTTTACACGTGAAGCTGTAGTCGAAAGGATGCTACCCTCGATGCTCTGTGATACCTGATCCCACGCCTCAGACTCGAGGTAGTGTGTGAGGTAGCGCTTCTGTGCTGGGTCGATAGCTACATCCTTGTTTGCAAGGTGCTGGATCAAATCCTGGCGAGCACCTGCTGTAGCTGCTGGTACGGCGATAACGGCCAATACATCGCGCTCGATGTTGTTTGCTGCGAGCTGCTTCAAAGACTCGAGGAATACGTCGATACCCTTGTTGCGGAACTCGTAGCGACCGCTTGTAGCAACGATAAGTGGCTCGTTACGGAACTCATAGCCCCATGATGCTGACGCTACGTCGATAAGACGCTTGCGAGCAGCAGCACGCTTAGCCTCGAGCTCCTCACCCTGAGGTACAAAGCTATTCTCGAAACCGTTAGGAGTGATGCGTGTCACCTCGCGACCGAGCAAATACTTACACTCGTTAGCTGTAATGTCGCTAACTGTGAGGAAAGCGTCTGCATAAGTTGCTGCCGACTTCTCCAACGAGTGCTTAGCCATCACATTGAACTGACGAGCGAGCTCATCGGCGTTGAACTTGTGAAGGTCGTTGTAGAGAGGAAGACGGTTGCCTGCGATGCAGCGGCCCATTACGGTAGCGTGTGTAGAGAATACGGTTGCCACGTAGGGTGCGTTGTCGCGCAAGTAGAGCGAACCTGCGGCTGCCATCCACTCGTGGAAGTGAGCTACAACCTTGTCAGATGTTGCGCACATAGCCTCGGCAAATGTTGCGATAACCACACCTGCAGCGTGACCAAAGAGTACGGGCTCAACATAATCCCACTCACCAGACAATGAGTCTACGTTGTATGAATCCCAGAGCTGCTTGAGGATTGCATCCTTCTGCGAGAAGAACGACTTAAAGTCGATAAGAATCGCAATAGGAGAGCTCTCGATAGCCCAACGGCCGATACGTACACGTACACCCTTGTTGTAGAGCATCTCTCGCAATGCTGCCATGAGCGTTGCATCCTCCTGGAACTCAGGATTTGCAGCGTCCTGCGAGAAATCAGGGCCGATGGTGATATACTTATCACCCATCTGGCTCTTCACGATGGGGGCCTTCGAGGCGATTACCGTGTGAATGCCTCCCACCTTGTTACACACCTCCCAGCTAACCTCAAATAGGTAGTCGGGAGTCAGATTTACATTGTTCATATTTTTCTATTACTTGTTATAGATTATTCAATACCTTATAGCTATCCAACCCCTACTCTTGGTGAAGAATAGGGGTCGTGCTTTACATAAGTAAATAAAATATCACGGTGCAAAGTTAATACAAATATTCAATAAGAGAAAATCTTTTTAAATATTTTTAATAAATGGTAGCTACAAAGGTACGAATGGTTGATTTTTAGCACCGAATGGGATATTTCATAGATGAGTGGAGATGCGAAGATGTGAAAAACAGAGTGTGGACCTAATCTAAAAGTCGCTAAAACTCATCGATTGGTCCACACTGCGATATTGCCCAATATCGGGCCTAATCTCTTGCGTTATTTAAGCTGTCTGAATGCCTCCCACATCAGTATGCCTGCCGCTACCGACACGTTGAGCGAGTGCTTGATGCCCACCTGTGGAATCTCGATTGCGCCATCAATCATAGCCACCGCTTCGTCCGATACGCCGTCTACCTCATTGCCGAAAATTAGGGCATAGCGCTTGTCGCGTTGTGTCTCAAATTTATCAAGCATTGTAGCACCTTCAACCTGCTCAATAGCAAGTAGTTCGTAGCCTTCTGCACGTAGCTGGTCAAGACACTCTACGGTGGATTCGTGATAGCGCCACGCCACGCTCATTTCTGCACCTAAAGCTGTCTTGTGAAGCTCTCGGTTTGGGGGTGTTGAGCTGATGCCGCATAGCTCGATACGCTCGATGCCAAAGGCGTCGGCAGTGCGAAAAAATGAGCCTACGTTTTGTGCCGAGCGTACATTATCCAAGACCACCACTACAGGTAGTTTTTGTTGCTCGGCATACTCCTCCAATGAGGGGCGACCCAACTCGTCGTTAAGCAATTTACGCATATATTTTTAAGTATTTTTAATTATTCCGCCACAAAATTAAGCAAATAAAAATATTTTCTGTAATTTTGCACGGAATTGTTATATGTAGTGAACGATGCGCCGACTGCTTCGATACATAACTTTGGTTATAATACTCTCTACCTCCATTGGTGTGGTCGAGGCACAACAGTTGCGCGTAGGAGTCGATTTTACGACGTTGTTCGACAATAAGGAGTACTCCTCAATGGGCTTCGATGAGTCGTGGACACTCTTCAGTAGCCGTCTTACACCTCGTGTAGGTGTCGAGTGGGCAGAGCGCAACGAGTTGATGGTGGCTGTGGATATGGTGCAGGATATTGGCTATCAGGCTAAGTTCCTATCGGATGCCAACTTACAGCTCTACTATGCCTATCGTGCTCCACGATTGAAGGTCCTGGCTGGAGTCTTTCCGCGTGAGGAGATGCGCGGTTTGCGTAGTCCGCTATTTTTTGACCGCGCATATCGCTACTACGAAAATCGCATAGGTGGCGTTTTGGCACGTTTCGAGGCGGCCAAGCACGAGGGGGCATACGTCGAGTTCGTATTCGACTATACGGGCATGCGTGACTTCAACACACGCGAATCGTTCATGCTTATCACCTCGGCGGAGGATATCATTGGCGGTTTCCGCTATGGCTACGACATAATGGTAGGCCACTATGCAAAGGACGATAATCCCGCTACGGATGATGGAGTGGTTGATAATGTGCTACTTACGCCACATGTAGGCTATGACGTTGGTCTGGGAGGTTTCGATTTGCAACTGCAACTATCCTACATTCAGTCGTTGCAGCGTGATCGTCACTTCGAAAACGTATGGTTAGCACCGAAGGGTAGCGAGCTGTATGTGGCTCTAAGTCGCTGGGGTGTAACACTTTCGAATAGATTATATGTGGGTGGCAACCTGTTGCCGCACTACGACCGCTATGGCACGGACCTATATCACGGTAAGCTAATATACCGCACGACGGAGGGGCTTCACAATACGATTACAGCCTCGTATGGCAATAGCTTTTTTAATGATACCGTACGTCTGGAGGGTGGCATAACACTCGAGTACGATGGCATAGGCTGGGGTACGCGACAGTGGTTGCAGGTTAGCGTTGCGCTCGACTACGGCTTTAGTCGAAAGGCTAAGAATCAACTATAGAAAACAAACGATAAAACAAAATAGACTTATGACAGTAGAAGTAAATGAGGTAAAGGAGAAGTCGTTGAACTTCCTTGAGGAGATTATCGAAGAGTCGATAGCAAAGGGTGAAAGTCGTGTTCAGACACGTTTTCCACCAGAGCCTAACGGCTATCTTCACATTGGCCATGCCAAGAGTATCTGCATCAACTTCGGCCTTGCAAAGAAGTATGGTGGTAAGTGTAACTTGCGTTTTGATGATACCAATCCCGTAAAGGAGGATACCGAGTATGTAGACTCTATCAAGCGTGATATAAAGTGGTTGGGTTTCGAGTGGGCTGCCGAGTACTACGCTTCGGACTACTTCGAGCAGCTCTACGATTGGGCTGTCGAGCTTATTAAGAAGGGTTTGGCTTATGTCGATGATCAGACTCAGGAGCAGATTCGTGAGACTCGTGGTACAATCTCTGAGCCAGGTAAGCCATCACCTTGGCGTGACCGTTCGGTAGAGGAGAACCTCGACCTATTTACCCGCATGCGTAATGGCGAGTTTGAGGATGGAGCCAAGGTTCTTCGTGCTAAGATCGACATGGCGCACCCCAATATGCTCTTCCGTGACCCTATCATGTATCGTATTATTCACGCTGACCACCACCGCACAGGCGATAAGTGGTGCATCTATCCTATGTACGACTATGCACATGGTCAGTGCGACTCTATCGAGAAGATTACACACTCGATTTGTACCTTGGAGTTCGACGTACACCGTCCCTTGTACGATTGGTTTATCGAGGCTTTGAATATCTACCCATCGCACCAGTACGAGTTTGCGCGTTTGAACCTCACCTATACGATGATGTCGAAGCGTAACCTTCTCAAGCTCGTGAAGGAGGGTGCTGTTATGGGTTGGGATGATCCTCGTATGCCGACTATCTGCGCTTTGCGCCGTAAGGGTTACACTCCAGCCTCGGTACGAGCATTTGCCGAGATGGTGGGCGTAGCTAAGCGTGATAACGTCATCGACCTTGCGAAGATGGAGTTCTGCGTACGCGAGGACTTGAACAAGGTTGCCGAGCGTCGTATGGCTGTCCTCAATCCTATCAAGGTGGTTATCACCAACTGGGAGGAGGGCCGCGTAGAGATGCGTCAGGCGGTGAACAATCCCGAGGATGAGGCTGCAGGTATGCGTGAGGTGCCATTTGGCCGTGAGCTCTACATCGAGCGTGACGACTTTATGGAGAATCCTCCTAAGAAGTATTTCCGTCTTAGCCCAGGTGCTGAGGTGCGCTTGCGCTACTCATACCTTATCAAGTGTGAGGAGGTCATCAAGGATGCCGAGGGTAACATCGTCGAGTTGCGATGCACCTACGATCCTATGTCGGGCGATGGCTCGTCGAGCGATGGTCGTCGTGTGAAGGGTGTTATCCACTGGGTATCAGCAGCACACGCTATACCAGCTGAGATTCGTCTCTTCGACACTCTCTTCCTCACGGAGAATCCCAACGATACTTCGGCAGGTCAGACATCATGGGAGGATAACCTCAATCCTAACTCTTTGGTCAAGGTTGAGGGTTGGTTGGAGCCTTCGCTTAAGGATGCAGAGCCTACCAAGCCTTTCCAGTTTGAGCGTGTAGGTTACTTCTGTGCTGATAGCGACTCGACACCTGAGCGTTTGGTATTCAACCGTACCGTGACACTTAAGGATTCTTGGGCTAAAATCAATAAGTAGTAAATCTTGTTAGAAGGTTCATCTTTGACTCTTCAATCAAAGAGACTGTCTAACAAGGCTACTTTGTCGTTATGCTAACCCTCAAAAAGCTCATTTACGCTCAGTAAACTGCGCTTTTTCGGGTTTCGCAGGCCTAAAATCAGCGCTTGTTATACAACTTCTATACAAAATGGTAATGATGCAAAAAGTGGCGCTTTTTGCATCATTACCATTTTTTTGCATCATTACCTACAAAATGAGTGTGCCCATAAACTTGTTGGACACACTCCCATTTCATGTTTACCATTATATCTCTACTCTCTACTTAGCGTAGTTTGTACTGAGATACTCCTTCACGGTGAAGTGTGTAGGTCGGCGCTCAGCATCGAGGTTAGACACCTCCGATGTGATGCATAGTCTACGACCATTAATCACATAGTCGTTGATAAACTGCAAGATAAGGTCTATCTGCTCGAAGAGTGGCGTTCCTGCAATCGTATGGTCGCCATACTCCACCGAGTAGAAGTGGTAGGGCGACTCCAACTTGTCGAGCTGCTTGGAGATATACTTCGAGCCGTAGAATCCGATGCCCATAAATGAGGCCTTGTTGTAGGGTACGTTGCTATCCGACGTGCCGTGAAAGAGCAACATAGGCGCTGGTTGTCCCTTGAATTTCGGGCTTCCCGATGTTGAGAAGAGTGCGCCTGCACACGCTACAACACCTGCATAGCGGAACTCCTCGGGGAGAATCTTTGCCGAGTCGACACCCTCCAGGCGACCCCATTCGGCCTGCAATGCGGTGATAGCACCAGCGCTCGAGCCGCTGATCATAATCTTCGAAGTGTCGATGCCGAGCTCCGCAGCGTGGTCGATAATATATCGTGTTGCGGTGTGCATATCCTCGACAGCGATATCGACACTGCGCTTCATCGCTACGATCATGCCGCGCATATCTAAGTCGCTCCCCAAATTTTTTAGACCTAAACGATAGTCAATAGAGGCTACAACGATGCCATGTCGAGCTAACTCTTCGAAGTAGCGTAGGTAGTACTCCCAGGCTCTATCTCCGCGGACAAAGCCGCCACCAAATGCAAATATCATGCAGGGTGCAGCCTCGTCACACTCGGCCGTACGGTATATATCCAACATCAGCTCCTCGCCCTCGTGTGTAGCGTAGTGCAACGTGCGTCGCTCTACGCTCTCCTGCGCATAGATGCTACATGCGGTAAAGGCCATAATGCATAGTAAAATTAATCTTCTCATAGTTTTATAATCTATTGGTGTTAATATCAACCTCTGTTCCACTCTCCAATCTCCATGTTGCCAATCTCTCCATTGTTTATGTCGAAGCGTATTGCCGTGCGCACGTGGTGCGCGCCATAGAGCCCAGCAGCTCCTGGGTTGATGAATAGTAGGTCATAAATAGGGTCGTACATAACCTTGAGAATGTGCGAGTGTCCAGCGATAAATATCTTTGGCTTTGCACTATGTATAAGTTGCAGAGCCTTAGGTGAGTAGTGGCGTGGATAGCCTCCGATATGTGTCATCAGTACACTCACGCCTTCGACCTCAAAGAAGTTGCTTTCGTGATAGACACGACGCATCACACCACCGTCAATATTGCCATATACGGCACGTAGCGGCTTGAACGCTGCAATGCGATCGGCAAGCTCCAGCGAGCCGATGTCGCCTGCATGCCATATTTCGTCGCATGGTCTCAGAAACTCCTCCAAACAGCTGTCAAACGTGGAGTGTGTGTCGGAAATAACGCCTATCTTCATTGCTAATCTACCTTTGTTTATTCAAAATTGGAGCGAAAGGTGATACAAAGGTATGGAAAAAGTCGGGATATTGGCCTCGGTTTGTCAAAAAAAGAGTATCTTTGTAAGGATATATGAACTATATAACATTTAAAAATAGAACTATGAAATACCGAGTGACACTACTTTTGAGCCTATTGTTGATGTTGGGTGCAGTATGCAGCTTTGCACAACAAAACCTCCATCGAGTAGATAGCTTTACATCGCCCGAGATTGGCGAGGATGGTAGCGTGACGCTACGCCTCTATGCTCCCAAGGCCGAGGAGGTGAAGGTTACGGGCGATTTCCTTGTGGGTGAGGCTCTGATGACTCGCAACGAAGTGGGTGTGTGGGAGTATCGTTCCGAGCCACTTGCTTCGGAGTTGTATAGCTATTCGTTTATAGTTGATGGTATGCGCGACGTGCGCGATCCGATGAACTCCTATGCTATGCGTGATGTCGGATCGTTGTTCAACTACTTTATAATCAAGGGTGAGCGTGGTGATTTATATTCGGCTCAGAATGTTCCTCATGGTACACTGTCGCGCGTGTGGGCAGATATGAGCGAGGGTGTGTCACGTCGTATGACAATCTATACCCCTGCGGGTTACGAGGCTGCGGAGCGTAGCTATCCTACGTTGTATCTGCTTCATGGCATGGGTGGCGATGAGGAGGCATGGGTCGCTACGGGTCGTGTGTGCGAGATTATGGACAATCTTATTGCAGCAGGCGAGGTCGAGCCTATGATTGTCGTTATGACCAATGGTTGTACAAAGCATGTCTCAGCCCCAGGGTATTCGCATGAGGGCATGTGGCGTCCATATATGACTGGCTCGATGGATGGTTCGTTCGAGGCGATGTTTCCAACAATCGTAGCGTGGGTTGAGGCAAATTATCGTGCTGTGCAGAGCCGAGAGGCGCGTGCTATTGCAGGTCTGTCGATGGGTGGCTTCCACTCGTTGCAAATATCGAAGACCTACCCTGAAATGTTCGACTATGTAGGTCTCTTCTCGGCAGCTATCTTCAGAGGCAAGGAGGGTGTCGAGATATACGAAAACTTCGAGGAGCGCCTTGAGCGTCAGTTTGCTGCTGCGCCACGCCTCTACTGGATAGCTATCGGTGAGGATGACTTTTTGTATGATGAGAATGTGCGCTACCGCGAACTTCTCGATTCGAAGGGTTACCCCTATACCTATGTCGAGAGCGAGGGTGGACATGTATGGCGTAATTGGAGAGTATATCTATCGCAGTTCACACCGTTGCTTTTCCGTGCCGAAAAGTAGTAATATTAAGCAATTTTTACTATCTTTGCGCGATTATTTATAGTTGCCGTTGTGTGACTTAAAATTGAAGATATGGTATATTTGAAGATAGTATTTTACGCAATTCTTGCATTTATCGAGCGCAACCCCAAGCTCTGTATCATCCTTGCACTGCTGGCAATCTTTGCCCCTGTGGTGTTTAAGTTTGTGGGCTGGATAATCCTCGGTATTATAGCTTTGGCCATTGTCGTTATGGGTGCTATGGCGTGGCGTATGCGTTCGATGCAGCGCAAAATAGAGCGTGAGTTTCAGTCTAATGGTTCTGGTGCCTCAGCGGGTGGCTTCAATGGCTTTGGAGGTTTTGGCAATATGGGCGGTATGAGTCTTGAGGATCTTGTACGTCGTATGCAGGCCGAGGCAGATGCTCGCAAGGGTGCGTCGGGTGGTACGTCGGCAGGTCAGAGCAACAAGACAAACGAAAATAGATCTCGTGTACGTAACTCACGTGATGATGATTATGTTGATTTTGAAGAGATAAAGTAGGGATGATACAGCTTTTGAAGAACATAGGACGCTACTTCATTCTTCTGGGTAAGGTCTTTTCTCGCCCAGAGAAGATGCGTATATATGGCAAGAGAATATGGTTCGAGGTGGAGGCTTTGGGCTTCAACTCTATATCGCTTACGGCCATTATCTCAACATTTATTGGTGCCGTTGTAGCTCTACAGATGGCCATTACACTCGAGTCGCCATTCATTCCCAAGTTTATGATTGGCTACGCTACACGAGAGGTTATGGTGTTGGAGTTTTCATCAACGGTTGTGGCTCTTATCCTCGCTGGTAAGGTGGGTTCGAATATCGCCTCTGAGATTGGTACAATGCGTATTACTGAGCAGATCGATGCCCTCGAGATTATGGGTGTCAACTCGGCATCATACCTTATCCTCCCCAAGATTGTGGCCACGGTACTCTTCTTCCCGCTGCTCACGCTGTTTAGTATCTTTGTCGGCATTGTTGGAGGTTATGCTATAGGTGCACTTACGGGCATTATGCTCCCAGGTGATTATATCGAAGGTTTGTTCTACTATTTCGAACCATTCTCGATAACCTATGCTTTGGTTAAGGGCGCGGTATTTGCCTTTATCATCACTTCGATATCGGCCTACTGCGGCTACTACGCCAAGGGTAACTCCTTGGAGGTGGGTCGTGCTTCGACACGTGCGGTGGTGGCAAGCTCCATTACAATTATGATTTTTGACCTTATCCTAACACAGATTATGCGCGTATGATACGAGCTGACCACATATCAAAGAGCTTCGAAGGCCGTCCCGTACTCAAAGATGTAACTGTTGAGTTCGATACTGGTAAGACCAATCTCATCATCGGTCGTAGTGGCTCGGGTAAGACCGTGCTACTCAAGTCGCTTGTCGGCCTACACGATGTGGACGAGGGTCGCATCTTCTTCGACGATACATGTTATACTAACCTCGGCTTCAAGGAGCGTAAGGCGATACGCAAGGATATAGGTATGATCTTCCAGGGTGGTGCGCTCCTCGACTCTTCGACCGTGAGAGAGAATGTGCGCCTACCTCTCGACCTTTTTACCGAGATGAGCGAGGGCGAGAAGCGCGATAGAGTAGACTTCTGCTTGGAGCGTGTGCGTCTCGCGGGTGCAGACCATCTCTATCCCTCGGAGCTTAGTGGTGGTATGGTCAAGCGTGTGGCTATCGCTCGTGCCATAGTGCTCAACCCCCGCTATCTCTTCTGCGATGAGCCTAACTCGGGCCTCGATCCTCAGACATCGGTGGTTATTGACAACCTCATACAGGATATCACGCGTGAGTTCAATATCACGACGATTATCAATACGCACGATATGAACTCGGTGATGGAGATTGGTGAGAAGATTGTCTACATCCACGAAGGTCAGAAATGGTGGGAGGGTACGAAGGACGATATTCTACTCTCGGAAAATCCCGAGCTCAACGACTTTGTCTTCGCTTCGGCGATGGCAAAACGCGCAAAGAGCGTCGCTAGATAGTGTCGTTGTAGGAAAAATTATTTAGTTTTTTTGCATTTCGTTTGTTTTATCGAATAAAAGAGTGTAAATTTGCGTAATTGTACGACTATAAGGAAAAATAAATTTCTAAATTCATATAAATTTTACGACTATGTCACAGATTAAGATTGGTATCAACGGTTTCGGTCGTATCGGCCGTATGGTATTCCGTGCTGCTTGCGCTCAGGCAGACAAGTTTCAGGTTGTAGGTATCAACGACCTTTGCCCCGTAGACTACTTGGCATATATGCTCAAGTACGACACTATGCACGGCAAGTTCGAGGGTACTGTTGACTACTGCGAGGAGAAGAACCTCCTTATCGTTAATGGTAATCCTATCCGCGTAACAGCTGAGAAGGATCCCGCACAGCTTAAGTGGAACGAGGTTGAGGCAGAGTACGTTGTTGAGTCAACAGGTTTGTTCCTCTCAGCAGACAAGGCTCAGGCTCACATCGAGGCAGGTGCTAAGTACGTAGTTATGTCAGCTCCTTCAAAGGATGACACTCCTATGTTCGTATGCGGTGTAAACACATCTGAGTATGCTGGTCAGAAGATCGTTTCTAACGCTTCATGTACTACAAACTGCTTGGCTCCTATCGCTAAGGTTCTTAACGACAACTTCGGTCTTGTAAATGGTCTTATGACAACTGTTCACTCAGTAACAGCTACTCAGAAGACTGTAGACGGTCCATCTTTGAAGGACTGGCGTGGAGGCCGCGCTGCTTGCGGTAACATCATCCCATCATCAACAGGTGCTGCTAAGGCTGTAGGTAAGGTTATCCCTGCACTTAAGGGTAAGCTTACAGGTATGTCTATGCGCGTTCCTACTTTGGACGTGTCAGTTGTTGACCTTACTGTAAACCTCGAGAAGCCTGCTACTTACGAGGAGGTATGTGCAGCTATGAAGAAGGCATCTGAGGGTGAGTTGAAGGGTATCCTTGGCTATACTGACGAGGCTGTTGTATCTTCAGACTTCCTTGGTGATGCTCGCACTTCTATCTTCGACGCTACTGCAGGTATCGCTATCAACGAGACATTCATGAAGGTTGTTTCTTGGTACGATAACGAGTGGGGTTACTCAAACAAGGTGCTTGATCTTATCTCAGTTATGAAGGCATACAACAAGTAATTTCTTGTGATAAGGGGTCATCTTTGACTCTTCAATCAAAATGGCGAATGGGAAATACGTCAAGTATGTCCCATCTGGGGCAATTTCTTTATCGAGACCACATCTAACCCCTTCTAACAAGAAATTTAATTTATTGTGATAGAGGCGCATCTGCGGCACTTCAATCAACGCCACCAATGGGACGTACCTCAAGTACTACCCATCGGTGGCTTTTTCATGTCAGCACCACATCTGCACCACTCTGACAAGAAATTGGTTTCTCGTGATAAGAGGCGCATCTGCGGTACCTCAATCAACACCACCATCTCCTTAGAACCGACAAGTGAAAACGGACACTAAGCACACCCTATAAAAAAAAGCTGGGCATCGCGGCCCAGCTATACATTAATTAATCTTTATATCTGCTACTTCTCGAACTTAGCCTTAGCCTTCTCGAGCTGTCGCTTAATAATATCCATAGAGTTATCTATTGCCTCCTCGAAGGTGAATGCACGCTCCTCAACGCGAATATCGCTGCCTGGAACGTGGAGCGATACTACCACTACTTTGTTGCCCTTCTCTGAATCGGGATCAAGGCGCAAAACCACCTCAACGTCACCCGCTCTCTCATCGACAAAGCGATCCAATCTATCCATCTTCTTCTGAATGAACTCAAGGAGCTGCTTGCTCGCATCGAATTTTACTGACTGAATCTGTACGTTCATAGGTCTAAAGTATTAAATTAATATATAGTGCCCGATGCTCTCGCGGCATCAAGCTGTCCTGCATACCTCAAATCACAACCACTTTCACTATCTCTCTCCCTTATCTCGCTCTCGGGGATGTGCCGTGGCGTAGGCCTCCTTGAGCTTGGCGATGTCGAGATGAGTGTAGACCTGCGTAGCACGCAACGAGCTGTGACCCATAAGTTCCTGTATCTCGCGTAGGTCGGTGCCGTAGTTAAGTAGGTGTGTCGCAAAGGTATGGCGCAATACGTGGGGCGATGTACGACCCTGCATGCCACTCTCCTTGAGAACCCTATCGACGATGCGTTGCACCGTACGGCGACTGATACGCTCTCCTTTCTGAGATAAAATTAATGTTTTTTTTTGACCTGTGCAAATATTTTGCGAAAATATTTGAATAAAATACTTTTTCAACACCTTGCCAACCGTCGTGCTGATAGGCTGGATGCGCTCTTTGCCACCCTTACCCATAACACGTATCGAGCCAAAATCCTCTGCGACATCCGACATATTGGCCTCGACAAGCTCCGAAAGGCGTAGTCCTGTAGTGTAGAAAAGAAGAATTATGAGAGCATCACGCAGGCGCATTATATCATCCGAGGCTACATCCTCGGCAATACGCATCACAACATCGTTTATGCGGCTCTCGGGAACGTGTACGGGTAGTCGTCGCGACTCTTTTTGTCGTAGCACCTTCTTCATAAGGTTTTGCTCGACATAGCCGTGCGAGAGCATCCAGCGCCACAGCGTACGTAGCGTGGCGATATGGCGGTTTACGGATGAGTTTTTGAGCTTGCGCTCTTCGACAAGGTACATTACCCATTCGTCGATATCGTCGCGTTGAATACTGCGAGGATCAAACTTCTCGGAACGAATGTCGTGGAACGACAAAAAATCGGCGATATCGTGGCGGTAGTTGCGCACCGTCAGTGGCGAGTAGCGTCGCTCCGCCTCAAGCCAAAGTATGAAATCGTCGATAATCATGCTGCACCTTACGTTGTGCGCAGCAGCCCTACATGCCCCGCGCTACTTGAAAAACTTATAGTGGAAGATAAGCAGATAGACCACAGCAACAGAGATATAGGCATCGGCAATATTAAATACTGCGCCGAAGAAGTAGCCGTCGCCACCCACAAGGAAGTCGAGCCACGAGGGGCAGTTCTCCCACTTAAAGAGCGGAAGATGTATCATGTCGATAACCTTACCCGTGAGGAAACCGGTGTTCTGAGCCTCGATAAATATGCCGTAGAACATGCTATCCACCATATTGCCGATAGCACCTGCAAGAATCAGCGTAGCACCAACAATAACACCCGTAGGCACCTCCTTGCCTTTGCGCAATAGCTGAGCGATGCCGTAGCCGATGGCGACGATCATACACAAGCGGAAGAGACTGAGTACAATCTTGGCCCAGTTGCCCGAGCCGAGCTGCATGCCGAAGGCAAAACCAGGGTTCTCGACATAGCAGAGATTGAACCACGAAAAGACCGAAATGCGATCGCCGACCTCCATATTTGCATGCACAAGGAGCTTTACAACCTGGTCGAGAATGACGAGCGCGAGAACGCCTAAAGTGACCTTATAACCTGCTGAAATATTTTTTAACTTCATAATTATCAGTGTAATACGCGTTTAAGTAAGTTTACTATATTGCCTAAAGTGGTCAATATCCAAATTAATTTCGCACAAATATACGAAATTTCAAGAAAATATGCTACCTTTGCCTATCGAAACGATGCCCAGGTGGCGAAATGGTAGACGCGCTCGTTTCAGGTGCGAGTGCTTAACGGCATGTAGGTTCGAGTCCTATCCTGGGCACGAGGTTGAGGAGCTTTCCTGTAAAGGGAGGCTCTTTTTTTGTTGGTGAGTGGTCGGCTACTACGTAGCCTTATGCGAGAGATGGCTGTGTGTCATGTGAGCAAGCTCCCACCACACAACCACCTCTCGCCGTCGCCTTGCTCCCCACTCACCAACATCCCACGAAAGCCCTGCTCACGGATTGTAGGTTGCGCGGATAGAGAAAAGTTTATTGCTCGGGCCATGCCCTGCGCTATTAAGGTATCCGCGCGACTGCTTCGCAGTTCGAGTCCTATCCTGGGCACGAGGTTGAGGAGCTTTCCTGTAAAGGGAGGCTCTTTTTTTGTTGGTGAGTGGTCGGCTACTATGTAGCCTTATGCGAGAGATGGCTGTGTGTCATGTGAGCAAGCTCCCGCCACACAACCACCTCTCGCCGTCGCCTTGCTCCCCAATCTCCCTTTAAAAGGGGGCTTTAGCTTGTGCAAAAACGCTTTAAGATAATTATCTTAGAACGATATTTATTACCTGTACAAGGGCTATTATGACGAATAAAAAGCATATATTCTTCTACTTTCCCGCTCCGAGAGAGGTTCTTAAAATCTATTATACTATATATTATATAAAAAGGGTAGTTCGTTGAATTTATTTTTCTACTAAAGAATAAACATATACATTTGCATCCGATTTATTGTGCGAAAATGTATATATTTATGAAAATATTTCGAAAACTATTTGTTTTGGTTGCGGCAGCGATGGTTGTATCGTGCGCGGTGGACAATGATGTGCACACCCCTGTAATCGACCGTCAGAAGGAGGCGCAGTTCGCCATTCCAGTTGATGCAACGCGTACTATGATTGGCGAGGATGGCAAGAGCACCTACTGGGTAGCGGGCGACAAGTTGGCATTGTGGGCCAAGAATAGCTCGGGTAACTTCGTTGCCGAGGGTGTGCAGTTTATGTTGCACCACTTCTCTACGGAGTACACCAAGGCCTACTTCTCGGGTAACATCGCCGAGCAGGCCGAGGATAACTACACCTATTATATGTGTTATCCTACACCCAAAAAGGTGGAGGGTACAAATGTGAGCTATACGCTTCCCGCAGAGCAGGATGGTACCTACAATGGAGCCTATGACATTATGGTTGCACGTGCCGTAGAGGCAGGTGCTATCACATCGTCGGATCAGGTTGAGTTTGGTACTACGTTCATGCACCAGATGCACGCACTCAAGATTACGGTGCCAGAGGGTGGTAATAGCTTTGTTGAGAACTCCAATACAAAGTTTTATAGCCTTGAGATCACTTTCCCTACGCCTGTGGTTGGTGATGTCAATTTCGACGTTACAACGCCTGATATGTTGCCAACATACACCAATACCTCAAATACTATTGTAGTGCGTAACGAAGAGGGTTTCGATGTAGGTAGCGAGATTTGGGTCTTTGTATTGCCTGGTAGCGTAGAGGGTGATGTAAGCTACTATGTGCGAGGTGAGCGTCGTCGCTCAAATATTGCTACGCCACAATTCAATCGCGATCTTAAGCGTGGAAGCATCACGCCTATCAAAATGAACATTCCAGAGATTTATCCGCTCTATACAGCTATTCACTTCTCTGTAGACAAGAATTATCTCGGCGAGGATTTTAATCACTTTGAGGTGTATAACAGCAATGGTGAGAATGTTGCTAGATTCGAGCGCAACGCCAAGAATAAGTACACGCTTTTGGAGTATGAGGGTGAGTTTGATGTCAATCAGTACGATAATTTGGAGTATAGAATTGTATTCGACTCGAATAATGCTATCGTTGAGACAAAGGTAAATCTCGGCAATTTGGAGAATTACACAGATTCAACAATCAAGATGGATGTACCATATCTCTTCTTTGAGGATTTCTCGGGAATCAGCTATAGCGATGGTCACGATAATCCAGCAAATGGTAGTAATACAGATACTTATAAGGGTATTTCGGAACTC
The DNA here is from genome assembly GCA_045659765.1 of Alistipes sp. Classification (GTDB taxonomy): domain Bacteria; phylum Bacteroidota; class Bacteroidia; order Bacteroidales; family Rikenellaceae; genus Alistipes. Next base: position 11,650 of record JAZRCN010000015.1, on the reverse strand, counting down.
TCGAGTGTTGGTCTTAAGGATTGGTACGCCGCACGTATCGGTATTAGTGACGGTGCAGCGCGTATTATGTGTCGATATGAGAATGTCCTCGTGGGAAAAGCGTATTATAAGGGCCGATTGTACACACCATTTATCACAGGACTCAAGGATGGTAAGTCTCCAAATATTAAGATTACCTACAACTATAGTGGAAATATCAGCGAGAAGAAGCCTACATTTTCTTTAAGTAAACCTAATAAGTCTCCGTTGCTCTATTTCGGCCTTGATACCCAGACGACGGTGGTTAATATGGACGATTCAGATCTCACAGCTGTTGTTACGGGTGGTGGTTACAGTGATCAGGCTCCGACATCGTTGGCGATCAAGTATATCGATGGCGAGGCTCTGCCAAAGTCGGGCGGATCGTATACATCGGTTACGAATGAGAAGAGCATTACGGTAAACACACTCACAAACTCTTCACGTTTGGCGTGGATTATCTCGACCAATTGTACAACGAGCGCTATGAATGGTAACTACTGGATGTATATCGATAACATCAGACTACAGATTGTGCCATAATTGATTGATAATAAACGATAAACAATAAACATAATTTACTATGAAAAAACTATTTGCGTTAACACTTATCTTGTCGCTTAGTTTTGCTGCGTGTTCGAAGAGCGAGACTGCGACAGGCGAGGTGGCAGAGAAGGGTCGCGTAGCGATTAACCTCGGGTTCGATACCCAGGTTGAGGCTACACGCTCGGAGCTTGCCTATGAGTCTGATTGTACTCGTCCCGCTGCTGAGGATTTTACTCTTTTGATCGAGGGCTTGAGCTTCGAGTACGATCCTGAGTACAGCTACAGAGAGGAATTTGAGTCAATTACTGAGTTGGAGGACCTGTACTTCTATCGTGGCCTCTATCGTGCATCGGTTTCGTATGGCGATGTAGCCGTTGAGGGCTACGATAAGCCTGCATTTGTAGGCGTAGAGGAGAGTTTCGAGGTTGAGGCTCGTAAGAACGTAACCGTAGAGATTACAGCAACAATTGCTAACGCTTTGGTGTTGGTAGAGGTTACCGAGAACTTCAAGATGTACTTCGCAGGTGGTCACTCGTTCAATGTTGTAACCGCTGCGGGTAACACTTTCGAGAATGTTACAGCAGGGGACAAGGCTGGTGAGCCTATCTTCATTGCTCCAGCATCGTTCACCGTTGTAGGTACAGCAACCAAGCAGCCTAACCAGTCAGGCGCTAATGCTGTTGTTGTAAACATGACCGATACGTTCGAGAACGTAGCACCCCGCACGCTCTATCGTGTAAAGATGGATGTAGATACCGCTGGTGAGGCCACACTTAAGGTTACACTTAACGATCAGCTTGTTGAGGAGCGCAATATCGAGCAGGAGCTTAACCCTTGGGCATAAACGAATAATAAATAAAACGATATATGAAATCACTATTTAGATTGATGAGCGTATTTGCGCTAACAGCTCTTACGCTTGCCTCTTGTCATAAGGACAAGGTGGCCTATGATGATAGCCAGAAGGAGGAGCAGAATAACATCGGTTATTTGGCTCTTGGTGGCTTGCAGGCCTCAGTTATGGAGGATACCGAGAATGTAAATGGCTCGACACGTGCCGAGGCTCCAGACATCAACGACTTTGATGTCGTTATCGAGCGTGCTCAGTATGCCGAGGATGGCTCAGTAGCGTCGTATGCAGCTGTTGCAGAGTATAAGTATGGTGAGCTTCCTGCAGAGCCCGTAGCTTTGGAGGGTGGCGACTACCGTATCACAGTCTCATCACAGAAGATGGAGGGTGCAGCGTGGGAGCGTCCCGTATATAGCGCAACTAAGAATTTTACGATTGTACGTTTGGAGACTACAACAATCGAAAATATCGTATGTAAGCTCTCTAACATTAAGGTTACGGTATCTTACTCGGCTGATATCATGGATCAGCTCGATACGGAGTATACTAAGATGACTATTGCCGTAGGTGAGAACTCTTTGGAGTATGCAATGTCAGAGAACCGTGGTGGTTACTTCCAGCCCGAGGCTGAGACAAGCTCGCTCAAACTGACTCTTAACTGCCGCTATGCAGGTCAGACTAAGGATATCGTTATGACAAACACTATAGAGGGTGTTAAGGCTGCTCAGTGGCATAAGATCAACGTAAATATCCTACACGCATCTGATGGTACAGCAACTATTGGTATCGTTTGTGATACTTGGACATACGAGGAGGAGGTCGTATTTGACACTGCCCAGTTTCTAATGGAGGAGACTCTTATTGACGATACCGACATGCCAGAGATTAAGTGGGAGGGTCACGACCTTTCACAGGAGTTCGAGCTTGTGGATGAGCTTTTCGATGTGGAGGGTAACTTTACAAGCAGCATCAATGTTGATGTTACATCAAAGACAGCTATCGCATCTATGGTAATCTCGGTTACTTCAGATAATGAGGATTTCATCGCTGAGTATAAGTCGAATGTCGGCTCGTCAATCGATCTTTGCAGCACATCGCTCAGCGACTATAAGCTTACCTCGTTCGGCTATTCGAAGGTAGGTAGTGGTGCTACTTCGGCTCAGATTAAGTTTGGCAAGCAGGCGCAGCTTATGAAGGCTTTCGAGGGCTTGCACGTATATACTATTGTTGTAACCGATGTAAATGGCCGTAAGAGCGAGGCGCAGCTCAAGGTTAATGCTGGTAAGAATGTAGCTCCTAAGATTATTTGGACAGGTTACGATATCGACAAGCGACAGACCTACTTCGAGGGTATGACTTGTGATTTGTTGGTTAAGGCCCCATTGGCTATTGCAGATTTTGAGGTTGAGATTGTTTCAGAGATGCTTACCGACGAGGTGTTGAAGAACGATGTAGGTTTGGCTGCTAAGTTTAGCCTTGTTAAGGATGTGGACTTCTTTGCTCAGCTCCAGAATTTGGGCTTCCCTGTAGGTGCGGAGGTTGAAGGTAAGACAGAACTTAGTCTATCGATTACGGACTTTTTGTCGGTTCTTGGTATGCTTGACCCTGGTCAGCACGACTTTGTGATGACTGTAACTGATACTGAGGGCAACGTGACATCTAAGGTTGTAATGTTTGAGTTCTTGTAATAGAGTACTTTCAGACAAAATAAATGCGAATAAGTATGAAAAAGATATTATCACTACTTTGCGCGGTACTCGTTGTAGTATCGTGCTCTAAGGAGGAGAATATAGAGCTTGCAAGCGGCGAGGGTGCTATGCGTTTTGCCCTTGCGCCAGGCTCGGGTATTACAAGCGAGGATGATGCCTCTATCAAGATCTATAAGTATGATGATACGTTGATGGACTATCAGCTTGTCCGTCGCTATACAAATACGGATGATGTACCCGAGAAACTTGCGTTGCTTGCTGGTCAGTATAAGGCTGTTGTGCAGGTTGGCGAGCGTATGGTAACATCGTTTGACGAGCGTTACTACTATGGTGAGGAGGTTTTTAACATCGTAGCTGGTCAGGTTACACATGTCGAGGTTGTTTGCGATCTTCAGTCTACAATCGTTAAGGTGGTATACGATGAGAGCATCGTAGCTAAGTTTAAGCCAGGTTTTGCTACAACTGTTGCTATCGACGAGGAGTACAATCAGGCGGAGATCAACTCAGGAGATGTTCACTCGCTTAAGTTCACAGAGACAAAGGTGGGTTACTTCCTTCTTCCCGAGGGTAAGACAACTCTTGTTTGGCAGTTCGAGGGCGTAAACGAGTCTGAGTCAGGCTCGGAGTTGCCCGATGGCTCAACGCTCGAGGGCGGTAAGATTGTGGCTGGTGGCGTTATCGAGAATGTTAAGGCTAACGCGCGCTACACTATCTCGTTGAATTACTCTAAGGATGCTCCTGGTGGCTTGGTTATCTCGGCAAGTGTCGATGCAGACTTCGATGAGGACGAGATTATCGATAACCGTATCCCCTTTAGCCCAGATCCTACGATGATGGGTAAGGGCTTTGATATGACACAGATTCAGAGCTCTATCGGTCAGACCCTTACTTACGAGATCTCGGCATTGGCCAACATCTCAAAGATTGATATGTTGGTAGATGGCGTTCAGTTCGATGTGTTGAACGACACAATTGAGGGTATTACCTTGACTAAGGTTAGCGTTGAGGATAATACTCAGTATACACTCGCTATTTCGGAGGCATTCTTCGTAAATACGCCTGGTGGTCAGAATCTTCTTTCGTTCTACATCGAGGATGTTGATGGCGGTAAGGCAACTAAGGGTGTTACCTACAACTGTGAGGGTGTGTTGCCACTTGATGTAGCTAACGTAGATCTCTGGCAGGCTACAGCCGTGTTTAAGGCAAGCGTGTTGAATAGCTCGGCGACCAACGTAAAGATTGCATACCGTGTGGCTGGTGCTTCATCTTGGACAGAGTTGGCAGCAGAGGCTGGTGCAGATGGTCAGTATACAGCTACTGCAACAGACTTCGCAGCAGGCAAGAACTACGAGTTTAAACTTATCTACACAGATGCTAGCAAGGGTAAGGTTTTGAATTTTGAGACAGAGGCAGGTGCACAGATTCCTAATGCAGGTTTTGAGAACTGGCATACTAACAATGGACTCTATTGCCCATATTTGGAGTCGGAGGTAGCTTTCTGGCTTACTGGTAACAATAATTTTGCTACATTGACAAAGCCAGATAGTGATAATGTTCGTCCTGGTTCTACTGGTACAACGTCGGCTTACCTTAAGTCACAGGAGGCTGGAATGATGGGTATTACTAAGTTTGCTGCAGGTAACCTCTTTACAGGTACTTTCCGTATTGCAGGTACTAATGGTACTGTAACATTTGGTCGTGACTTTACCTTTACGGCTAAGCCTAAGAGCTTCTCATTCTGGATGAAGAATAACGAGGGTACTATTAATGTAAATTCAGGTAAGCCAGGTTCTGGTACAGATATCTACACTATTATGGTGATTATCACCGACGGTACTACGTTTGCGGTTGATACTAGTGACGAGAGCTCATTCCTCAAGATGGATAGCCTTGCAACACGTGACGGTATTATCGGTTACGGCTATATAACTGGTCAGGATTCGCGTACAGAATGGGCTGAGGAAACTATCAATATCACATACCGCGAGGATATGAAGAACGTTAAGCCTAAGAAGCTCGTTATTTCGTTCACTCCTTCGGGCTATGGTGACTACTTCTGTGGTTCAACAGACTCATGGATGTATGTCGATGATGTACGTTTCAACTACTAATATTCGAGGTGGGTTGGTGGCCTAAGTCGCTACCAACCACACCTATTTATAACCGAATGGCTGCACGCCGTAGTGCAGTTTTACAACTTGTTGGATGAGGATACTATTAACAATACTTGCTGCTCTTGCGTCAGTTTGTGTGGCGCATGCGCAGCAGAGTGATGAGCAAAATGTGCCGAGTCAGCAGCATAAGACTGTCGAGGCAATCTGCTCATTGGATGTAATCAAGCTGAACTACAAGACAAACGTAGCTACGGAGAGCGATAACGTTATCTCCGAGAAGAGCTTCGAGCAGGCTATGATCGAGGCTGATGAGCGATCTTTGGAACAGGGTCTCATTACACCAAATGAAGCTCGTAAGATGCGTGGTTTTACTTCGGATATCACGTTTGTTCCCCGCGGACAGTGGATATTTGGAGGTACGGCATCATACTCGTTGCACAACAACGACGCTTTCGATATTGTTGTTATCAACGATGTAGATTCTCAGGGCTATACTGTGAATGTAGCCCCGATGATAGCCTATGCTCCATGGAAGAACATGGCTGTCGGTGTGCGCTTTATCTATGGTCGTTCGTTGCTGATAATTGACAATGCAGATCTTAGCTTTGGAGAGGGCGATACAGGTGTGAATATCAATGTAGATATGTACCACAAGATTAAGCATAGCTACACTGGATCAATCTTCTGGCGTCCCTATATTCCGCTTGGTCGCAACAACCGTTTTGCAATCTTTGCTGAGGTGCAGCTCAATATGTCGGGCTCGCAGGGCAAGATCGTAACTACGAATGGTATGATCGACGGCTTGCAGGATTATCGTGGCTCGTATAGCACAAGTTTTGGTACGTCGTTGGCTCTTCAGCCCGGTATCGTGGCTTTTGCTACCAATAACATCGCTTTGGAGCTCTCTATCGGTGTCTTTGGCATTGGCTACGAGAAGATCAATCAGGAGTTTAATCAAGTCGAAGAGGGAACCTATAAGTCGAGTGACATGAACTTCAAGGTAAACCTTCTCTCTGTTGGTTTCGGCGTGTCATTCTATCTCTAATACAGCACCATTATGAAGAGAGTAATTACACTTTTAGCGGTTGCAGTATTGGTGATACTTCCCGCACAGGCACAAACCTACAACTCAGCTGCTGTAGATGCCGTTGTCGATATTTTGCAGAATCGCATAGGTCTTGTTGTCGAGGATACAAATATTGAGCCAACAGATGTTGAGCCCACAACCGTTGAGGTCACAGAGGTAGTAATCGCAGATGTAGATATTACAGATGTTGAGGCTACGGAGGCTGTTGCTGAGATGGATATGGTGGCGGATGTGAAGAAGATGCGCCGTATTCGCGAGGATGGTACGCGCTTCTTGCCTATGAGCCGTCGTGTAGATCGCAACATCGACGTAAATAAGTTTGTCTATCGTAACGAGTGGATGGTGGGCCTTACAGCATCCTATGGTACAATGTCGGTTGCAAACTCCGATTTGTTGCTCCTCCTCGAGGATATCAACATTGGCCTAAAGCGTACTACGGTGCGTCCATTCTTGGCATACGCCTATCGTGATAACCGAGCAGTCGGTATTCGTATGGGCTATGAGATGATTCGCGGTAACTTGGATAACATCTCGCTAAATCTTGGTGAGGAGGCCGACTTGGCATTCTCGTTCGGAGGCTTTGGCGTTGGCAGTGAGAGTATGTCTGTGGCACTCTTCCACCGCAACTATATGGGCTTTGATCGTCGCGGTATTGTAGGCTTGATCATCGAGTCGGAGTTGTTGGTAAAGAGCGGTCTTACGACGGTAACTACGGGCAGTGGCGATAGCGCGAAGAGCTCGAATAGCCACAATTTCTCGGCGAAGCTCAACCTTAACCCTGGTCTTGCCGTTTATGTCTTCCCCGAGGTGTGCGTAACGGTAACGGTTGGTATAGGCGGTTTGTCGTATAACAGTATCCGTCAGCTCGATGCCTCTGGTGCCGAGACAGGTCGTCGCCAGCGTTCGTTTATGCGCTTTAAGGTCAATATCGCCGATATTCAGATTGGCGTAGTCGCTCATCTATGGAATAAAAAGAAGAAGTAAAGAATATGCTACGAATTCTAAAATATCTCTTTGCAGCAGTTGTTGCCACTATGGTGGTTACGGGCTGTATTAAGAACGATGTTCCCTATCCTATCGTTAAGCTCGATATCCTTGCTTTCGAGGCCGAGGGTCTTACCTCTCCAGCCGTAATCGATGCTGCTGCACATACGGTAGAGGTGGAGCTGGCCGAGACTACCGATATACGTAAGCTTAATGTTACGCGTGTAGATATCTCGGAGGGTGCCACAAGTAGCGTAGTCTTCCCTGGAGTTTTCGATATGCGTAAGCCGTTGTATGTTACGCTTTCGATGTATCAGGATTACGAGTGGAGCATAATAGCAAAGCAGAGTATCGAGTATGGCTTCTCGGTTGAGGGACAGATTGGAGAATCAGAGATTGATGCTATCAACCATATCGTTACGGCCTACGTGCCTATGGATGCTGATTTGGAGAATGTTGTGATTACAGCGGCTAAGTTTGGCCCATCCGATATCACATCATACTCTCCCGATCCTCTCTCGCTTACCGACTTCTACGATACGGTGCGCCATGTTGAGGTGCGCTACCATGGTGATATCGTCGAGGACTGGACGATACGTATCGTTCCTAAGGATCTCGAGATTGAACTTACACAGGTCGATGCATGGGCTAAGTGCATTTGGGTATATGCTATGGGCCGTAGCGGCTCAGATATGGGCTTTAAGTACCGTGCTGCGGGTAGCGAGGAGTGGATTGTGGACGAAGATGTTGTGATTAATGGTGGTAATGTTTCAGGCTGTATTGACGGCCTTGAGCCTCTCTCTACGTATGAGATTATAGCCTTCTCGGGCGAGAATACTACTGAGGTAGTAACAGCTACTACAGAGGATGTCACTACACTTATAAATGGCGGCTTGGAGGATTGGCTGTTTACGGATGGTACCTATTATCCCTATGCCGAGGGCACTTCGCCCTATTGGGCTACGGGTAACGATGGTGCAAAGATTGCCAGCACGATCCTTACGGAGCCAACAAGCGATGTGCGTCCTGGCTCTTCGGGACAGTATGCAGCATCGCTTCAGTCGAAGAAGGCCTCGGTGATGGGTATCGGTAAGTTTGCCGCAGGTAACATTTTCCTTGGTCGTTTTGGTGGCTTGCAGGGTGTTAATGGCTTGGTATTCTTTGGTCGTCCCTCTACGGTACGCCCCGTGGCTTTGCACGGCTGGGTTAAGTATGAGCAGGGTATAATCGACGAGCTTGGCAAGGCTCCAGCGTCGCGTCCCGATATGAAGGTGGGTGATCCGGATGAGGGTCAGATATATATCGCTGTGGGCGACTGGACTGCTGAGGAGTATGGCGGTGATGCCGACAGCCCCATATGTATCGATACAAGCAACGAATCTTCGTTCTTCAATATTAAGGGTAAGAATGTCATCGGTGCTGGCGAGCTAATCCTGGATAAATCGACAGATGGCTGGGTAGAGTTCACAATACCTATGGAGTATGTATCTACATCGCGCATCCCTACGCATGTGATTATCGTATGTACGGGCTCGCGCTTTGGTGACTACTTCACGGGTTCTACATCGAGCCACATGGTTGTCGATGACCTGTCGTTCGTCTTTTAAACGTTGATAAACATAGAGTAGTATGATAAAGCCTAAGGTTATTATCTTCGACTTTGATGGTACGCTCTGCGATACACGCCACAATATCATTGTGGCGTTTCGCGCTACTATGGAGCGCCTTGGACTCGAACTAAGGGATGAGGCAACGTGTGGTGCAACTATCGGTCTTACGTTGCGTGATGGCTTTAGGTCGATGTATCCCGAGCTAAGCAATGCGGCTATTGACTACTGTGTTGATACCTATCGCCAGATATTTGCAGAGCGTCGCGAGGAACTTATGCCCGAACTCTTTCCGCATGTTGCCGATACGCTCGAGGAGTTGCATCGTAGGGGCTATAGGTTTACTGTCGCCTCGTCACGCTTGACCGACTCGTTGATGCTCTTTATGCGTCATCATGGCATAGATACCTATTTTGAGTATGTTGTTGGTTCGGATAGTGTTGAGAATCATAAGCCACACCCCGAGCCAGTGCTCAAGACCCTCGCTGCGCTCAATATCGAACCAACGGATGCCTTTGTGGTGGGCGATATGCCTGTTGATATCGCCATGGCGCATGGCGCAGGCGTCGAGGCCTGTGGCGTGACCTATGGCAATGCTACACGTGAGGAGTTAGAGGCCTCGGGTGCGGAGATTGTCATCGACAGGTTTGATAAATTACTCGATATACTGGAGTAAGAAATATCTTTCCCCAAATGCTTTAGGTCTCGGGTGCGTAACGGGTGCGTCAATGCCCCAATAAAGGCTGTTTATAAGCTCTATATCGCACCCAAACTTATTTACTACACAAACTGCCACCTCAACATTATATCACCACAAACAGCTTCAAAACACGTCATAATCACGACCTCCAAGCAGCCTTCACATATCGACATACAAAAAGGAGCAAACCTCTCGGTTTGCTCCTTTCAATGTATTATAAACCAATCAGTTTATTTAGTGTCAGAGTGGTGTAGTAGAGGCGATGATACAAAACTTCCCGAATAGGAAATACACTTACATCCTATTCGGGAAGATGAGTTTGATGCAGCCTAACCGTGTGTTATAGTGCTATATGATCAGACAGTTAAGACTCTTTAAGAGATTTATCTCTCGTACTCTTATTTATCCTCCATAAGTTTATCTATAAGCATATCAACCCTCTCGCCACGTCGCTGTATCTCATCGATAAGCCTTGAGCTGCTGGCCAGGAACTGATCAATCTGCTCATCCTTCTTTATGCGCATAGCCTCCACCTGGGAGTATGACGAGGTGAAATTCTTACGGAAGATACCTATGATATTAGCAGCACTAAAGTGGTCGGCATCCATATCTAAGACTATATCGCCATACTTTGGATTACGCGCTCTAAGTGTCATCTGTTTGCCGTCGATATACACATCGCGTATCACACCCGCATAGGCTGGAGTATCGATGAAATAGACACTTCCACTATGAAGCTTTGCCGTCTTTGGCAAAAACTTGAGAAAGACAATATCGCCCTGCGCTATATCTGGCGACATAGAATCCTTGAGTATCTCCATTGCAAACTCAGCTCCCTCAACCAACGAGCGAGGATCAATAGAGGCTAACTCCGAGCCATTGTTCTGGACATACTTACAAATATCAAGATTGCGACGGCTGATAATCTCGTCAGAAAGAACAGGGATGCTATTATCATCCTTCGCAACACTCTTTGCATCCTCCGCAACGACATCAACTATCTCGATAGCAGACTCCTTCGCCGATACCACTTGACGCTCCTGTGATATTCTATATTGAGATATTGTCTCCTCTCCGAAATACTCAATCAATCCATCAATATGTTTGCGAAGCATTCGGCGATTGGCATTGGCAATCTGCGACACCTCCGACTGCGAAGTATTCATTATCTCAGCTAACTGCCTTTGCGATAATGATTTATCAAACATTAACGCCTTAATATCTATCATAGTATAATTGTTATTTATTGATTTTGATTGTTTTTATAAAAAATCCAATCAATATTAATTGAAATTAATTGTTATATTATTTGTAAATTATTTTCAATACACTACCTTTGCACCAACGAAACACAATAATTTGAAGCAAAATTAAAAAATAATTTTTGAAATCGCAAATATTTAACAATAATCAATCAATATTTTTATATATATAGACTTACTTATAGGAACAAACGACCACAAAGTTATTGTACAACCACTCACAACAGTTGACTATGACAAAGATTTTACTTCTCTCTCCGTCAAAAGGCATGCTCAACTCTTTGCGTGAGCGCCTTAATTTCGAAAACATCACAACTGTCGAGGCAGACAATCTATCGCGAGCGATGGAGCTTTGCTACACAGATGATTTCGATGCTGCTGTCGTTGATAGCGAACTACTATCGGAGGACATAAAAATCCCCTCTATTGTCATTACACACACGCCAAATGTGGAATCTGCAATTGCGGCAATACGCCATCGCGCGATTGACTATCTTTCAACCCCAATAGATATGAATCGCCTGCTTGCCTCGCTCCGTAGCATATCGAGCGAGAGTGTTGATTGTAGTGCTCGTAGCCATCGCCATGTCGTAAAGAGGTGCGACACCTCAGCTCAACCTATTCTCGGCATATCTGATGCCATTGAGCGTGTGCGTAAGATGATATGGCGAGTAGCTCCCTCCGACGCTCGAGTGCTAATCCTTGGCGAGAATGGTACGGGCAAGGAGCTTGTCGCTCAATGGTTACACCTAAAGAGCAATCGTGCTAATGGT
>JAZRCN010000014.1:0-23667 GCA_045659765.1 Alistipes sp. | reverse complement strand
GTTGTGAGTATCTCAGATGAGCCTGGACGTTATGTGATAAATATCTATACAGAATGTAATGATTATGTCGGACGCTTTGAATTAAATTAAGGACCAACCCCATTAACTTATTATATACTAAAACCTTTGAATTATGAAACGGACTTTAATTTTTGCAACCCTTGCAGCAATGTTTGCTGTTGGTTGTCAGAAAGATTTTAATGAGCCTACAAAAGTTACTGTTGAGTCAGAAGAAGTAGCTAATCATTATGTAGTGCCTGTAGATCAAGCATTGGCCCGTTTGGAAGCCGAATTGGCGGATATCTATGGTGAGGGTACACGTGCTGCAAGTCGAGCTGTTAAGAGTGTTCAGACGCTTAATGTTGAGAGTATAGCACCTGCGACACGAGGTGGCGAGGATCTCGATGCAACCGATTTGCTCTATATTGTAGAGTTTGATGATAATCAAGGCTCGGCAATATTGGGTGCCGATGTTCGCGTTGATGAGGTATTTGCGATTTTGGATGAGAGTGTTATTACGGAAGAAGACTTTGAAAATGCTGCTGCAGGAGAGAACGAATTAGATCCAACAACATTTGTAGCGGGGCTTATTGCAGATGAGGTAATGGAGCAAATGTCGCGTGCTATTGTACTCGAACCATTGAGATATCACTACAAGGAGTATATTGCATATCGTAGCTACAAAAGAGAGATATACGTACGTACAAAGTGGACGCAGGATAGTCCCTATAACAACCATTTTTATACATTACCAGGATATCCATATAAGGCGGGCGATACAACGATTGCTACAGCTCAGAAGATGTTGAACGATGCAACAAAATTGGGTGAGTCGAATATTACGATTGGAATAGACAACTTTAGCGTTTCATTGCTAAATCAGAGATCAATTGATAATATTGGACAGGTTCCGAGTGTGGCAGCAAATAATGAGGTGGCAGACTATGTTGCTTTGTTGGCAAATAGACTTAATGTGCCACGTGATAGCTCATTGTCAATGGGAAATATTAGTGATGTGGTAACATTCCTTTCAGGTGTTGGATATAGCAGTGTATCAAGCAATTCTGGTACAATGAGCCAGCTTTTGGCTAATGTTAAGAGTCAGATCTATACTAATAACTTTACTGCGATAATGCAGGGTAGTAACAGTTCTGGTACGGTGAGCCATACATGGTTGTTGGATGGCTATATTGAAAATCATTGCCATGTTTATTTCTGTGAAGTGGAGGGCAACACTTTGGTTAGTCGAGAGTATATCGGCGATGAAACAGTTCATAAGGTTCACTGTAACTTCGGCTGGGGAGGCGTATGTGATGGTTACTATAAATTTGGTATATTTAGTGTAAATTATCAGTTAGATGGTAGTGATGTATATGAAATTCAAGGTGATGTAACGGGTACTCATGGTACAGATCAATACAATTCCAATTTGAAAGTCATTACTCATGGTGGTGTTTCATGGTAAAAAATCCTAACTTGGGATTAATATATAAACCTATTATTAACCATTAAAAATTTACAATTATGAGAAAGCTGTATTTGTTTCTTGTCGTTGCAAGTTTATGTGTGGTAGCTTGTAATGAATATTCAACAGACATCTTGCCAGTTGAAAAGCCCACTTATAGTAATGAGCAGTCGCAACAGCTCAAAGATGAGTCAGTGAACCCTATTGAAGAGTTGTTGAAAGGCTATGTGGCGAGTTTCGATGGCGCTGAGATCGAGTCTGTTCTTAAGACCGTTGTTCTGAATCAAGTATGTGAGCAGATTGGAGAAGATGGGAATTGCCATGTCTACTTCAATGATTCTGTGGGCGATGCTTTGCTCATTATGTTCAACGACAATGGAAAGTGTCAGGCTGTGAGCAAAGGTGAGGATTTTGATATGCCCAAGGATGAGCGAGGTAATTTTATCGAGAATCCTAATGGCGGTTATAGTTATTCGTATACCGATGTGTATTACTATTCACGAGAGTGTGATTGGACATTTGATAGTGCAACGAATACTATTACAACCGTTGATGAGTATGGCGAAACGTATCTGGCTAAGATCGTATATTATGACGGTAAGCAGCTTATATATGAGGGAATGATCGGTGATATGTTTGCCTATACTCCCAGCCAGCGCAAGGGTATTCGACAGCTAACACTCGTAACATTGGACGATAATCGTGACTTGTGGACAGAGTGGTATGAGCAGGCAATCTCGTTTGATAGCAAGGTGCGCATGATCGTTGATAAGCAGGATAAGCGTCTAAATTGGATGTTGGAGTGTGTTGCAAATGCCGACGGAGATATTGATGATGATCTTTTTGTCGAGACTCTTGTAAGCAAGGCTTTCTATATTGGCTATGATGCTATGGGTACAGAGTCAGGTTGTTTCTACGGTGATGTAAGCATGTATTATATCAATGACGGTATTTGGTATTGGTGGCCTACAGCAGGTCTATCGCCATATCCCTCATCTTATTTGATGATGAATGATGGTGTATTGCGACACTGCTATAAGTTTGAGGGTGTCAATGATAATAGATATGATAAGTATATCGGAGATATGATTTATCGTGAAACAAAATGGTCGTATAATAGTGAGAGTAATACGTTGCATACCACTGGTTTTGGTGATATCTTCGCAAATTGTACTGCCGAGGTAGTCTATTTCGATGGCAATGTTGCTATTCTTAAGGGAATATTCGATGAAAAGCCATTGCAGTATAATAACGAATCTATCTACGGACTCTTCTATGTTGATTTTACTAAGAAGGATCGAGCAGAACTGCTAAAGAATCATGATTTGAACTTTAATGATTTTTACGAGTATAATTAAACGCATAGTGACCAACCGTTTTAGTTAATAGCTATAATTAATAATTTACAAACAATAAAGTAATCCGTGTGTGATGACCAACCACACCGACCCCGAGTGTTGCCGCGAGGCTCACTCGGGGAATTTTGCTTATATATGAGTAATTGAGATTTTTCGACAGAGAGATTTACGTGTGAAAAATTTTCGTATCTTTGAGCAAAATTAGGCAATATATGAAACCGAAAATCGTAGTATTTACAGGAGCGGGTGTGAGTGCCGATAGCGGCATCGCTACCTTTCGCGATTCCGATGGCCTCTGGGCGAACTGTCGCATCGAGGAGGTGTGTACTCCCGAGGCGTTGCAGCGCGATAGAGCAAAGGTTGTGGAGTTCTACAATATGCGTCGTCGCGAGGCGCTCAGCAAGGAGCCTAACGCGGGGCACCTTGCCATTGCCGCGATGGAGGAGTGGGCAGATGTGCAGGTCGTAACGCAGAATGTGGACGATCTCCATGAGCGTGCTGGTTCGTCGCGCGTGTTGCACTTACATGGTGAGCTGATGAAACTACGCTCAGAGCGTAATCCCAACCTCGTATATCCGATAGAGGGCACGGAGCAGTCGTTGGATGCGCGTGCCGAGGATGGTGCATACTTGCGCCCCTATATCGTATTTTTCGGTGAGTCGGTGCCTATGTTCGAGCCTGCATGCGCGATTGTCGCCGAGGCCGACATACTTGTTGTCGTAGGAACATCGCTCGCTGTATATCCTGCGGCATCGTTGGTCTACTACGTGCGCGATAGGCAGGTGCCGATATACTTGGTTGATCCAGGTACTCCCGATACAGCATTGATACGTAATCCGCTAACACACATTAAGGAGCGTGGTGCCGTAGGCGTGCCTATGCTCGTAGAGAAACTGCGCAATGAGTTTACGAAGTAGGGTAGCTCAGCGCGTGTGTATGCTGCGCGCCTTCTGTCGAGCGAATGGGTACAATAGTCGTATTGCAGTGCTTATAGATATGTCGCGCCACTCGGGACGCAATCGTCTTGTGGTGTGGGACTTCGAGCACGGCGAGGTGCTTATGCAGTGTCCCGTGAGCCATGGTAGCGGCTCGCAGAAATCGCACGTGCGCTCGGCCTATGCTCGTTTCTCAAATGAGGATGGCTCGCACCTCTCGTCGCTTGGCCGTGCTCTTATTGCCGAACGCTACGAAGGACGTTATGGCGTGGCCTATAGGCTTGACGGCTTGGAGGCGAGTAACTCCAATCTCCGTTCACGCTGTGTCGTTCTGCACGGTTGGGAACACACCTCGTCGTTTCCTATTTGGCCGTTGCCTACGGTGGGTAGCTTCGGCTGCCCTGTGTTGTCGCGTAGACGCATGGCGCAACTAGATGCGATACTAAAAAATGAGAGCCGCGTGGTGCTGCTCTCATTCTCCGACTGATTATCTATCAAATATTTATCTCGACTACTTGAAGTATATATCGAGCAGCTCTTTAGCTGCAATAAACGACGATAGCTTAGCATCGAGTACGCGCTGCTCCACCTCTGCAAGCTTCGACTCTATCTCGGGATTGTTATAGAAGCTCGACTTCAATGTCTCGTTAATTGTCTCGTACATCCAATACTTATTCTGGCGGTTACGGTTGGCCATAAAGTAACCATTCTGCTCGATATGCTGCAAGTAGCTCTCTACGCCCTGCCATACCTCCTCAAGGCCTGTGCCCTCGAACGATGAACAGGTGTAGACCTGTGGTCGCCAGCCCGACTCTGGGAGCGGAAAGAGGTGCAAAGCACCGCTATACTGCGCCTTGGCAAGCTCAGCTTTGGTGATATTCTCGCCATCAGCCTTGGTGATAACCATCATATCGGCCATCTCCATAATACCGCGCTTGATACCCTGAAGCTCATCACCTGCGCCCGAAATCTGAAGCATCATAAACATATCCACCATAGAGTGTACGGCAGTCTCGGACTGACCTACACCCACCGTCTCGATAAATATCACGTCGTAACCTGCGGCCTCGCATAGTACGATAGTCTCGCGAGTCTTACGCGCTACGCCACCCAACGAGCCAGCCGAGGGTGAGGGGCGTACAAAGATGTCGGGGTTGTGGCAGATGCTCTCCATACGTGTCTTATCGCCAAGGATTGAACCACCGCTACGCTCCGACGAAGGGTCGATGGCCAATACCGCGAGCTTATGGCGATACGATGTTACCATATTGCCGACAGCCTCGATAAAACTCGACTTACCAGCACCTGGAACACCTGTAATGCCGATGCGAACAGACTTACCAGAGTGGGGTAGACATCGCTCGATAATCTCTTGTGCCTGAGCATAGTGCGAGGGGTTGTTGCTCTCGATAAGTGTGATTGCCTGAGCAAGGATGGTGATGTTGCCCTCCAAGATACCTGCTACATACTCATCGGTGGTCATCACACGACGCTTGCGACGTACGAAGTAGGGATTTACAACGGGCTTCTCCTCGACACCTGCCGTTACGGCTAATGCGCTGTCGTGGTGAGTGTCGAGATACTCTTTCTCGTAATGCTCTATCTTAGTGAATGACATATCGTTGTGGTTTTTAAGTTTATTCTCTATTGTTTCAAAATAATCTCGTCTAATACCTCGTGCTGTAGTTGTAGTAGCGAGCCAAACCATAGTGCTCGACGACGTTTCGTATCGTAAACAACGCCGAATGGTACAAAGTTGACACCAAAGGCGTGGAACGTGTGGAGGTTGTTGTCGAAGGTGAGGTAGATGTTATCATCAACTAAATCTCGCCACGCCTCGCTTTTTGTGCTATCCTCGGCAGATATTAGCACCGTAGCCATGCGCTCGTTGAGATGGTTGCTAATGCTGCGCAGGTGGGCGAGAGCATCCATGCATGGATGGCTCTCGGAGTGGACAAAGACGAGACAGACATATTCCTTATTGATGAATTTGAGATCTTCGCCATGCTCCGATACGATCTTGATGTCGGGTATGCGATGGCCAAGACGTATCTGCTGTGCCTGACTTGTGGACAGAAACAGCATAAACGAAAGGAGTGTCAGAAGCGCAGCTCTCATTATTCTTCGGAGTTTTAATTTTGCGAAGTTACATAATTTTTGGCAAATATCAATCGTTTTGGGGCTTTTTATAAATTTAATTATCGAAGTGTTGGTTATTTGATGCAAAGTGTTTAATTTTGTTGTAACTTTGTGTAAATGTGTGTTGCGCATTATGCTACATCGGAAATAGATACTACTACAATAAATATTATTTGAGATGAATAGATTTTTTACACTTGTTCTAATGGCTCTTGTTGTTGTGTCGTGTGGTAGGGGCTATGATGAATTACCTCCCGATTGGTATGATTATAAGTTGGAGGTAGCATCCGACGTAAATGTATGGTTCGAAGGCCAGGGTGGGTATGGCGATATTACCTATACTATTACCGCCAATGGTGAATATGACGGTTTGAAACTTGATGTAAAGTGTGACGCTGACTGGATCACTATTGTCGAGGTCGGCAATGATAGAGTGAGCTACTTTGTGGAGGAGAATAGTAGCGACAGCGAGCGTCGAAGTGTGATCACACTCTCTTATGGTAGCGACGAGGCGCGTGTTGTAGTTATGCAGTATACAATGATAGATGTGGTGTATCAAGCAACGACTATCTCGGGTAGCGAGTATTATCATGGAGAGGACGGTATACATAACTACTATGTTGTACTCTCGAACTATGGCTTCAGTGAGGATGGTTATCTCTATGCCGATACAGAGTACTATTATTTCGATCTTTATAGCGCAACGCCTGCCGAGGGTAGCATGGCAACAATCCCCAACGGTACGTATCGTCTATCGTGGGATGGCACTCTCGCTGATGGCATTATTGGTCATGAGTATAGTAGCTTGACGCTTACTGCGGGTGGAGAGATCGAGGAGATTGGTTATGCCGATGCGGAACTGACGGTATCGGATGGTCAAATTATTGCAAATGTGACACTTGCGACGGGCGAGAAGGTTCGTGTTGAGTATAGTGGTTCGCTCGATATACCTATCTATTCAAGTGTGGTGACCGAGGGGTTGAGTACGCTTGTCGAGGATCACTTCTTTGATATCGAAGATGGCGTATTTGTGGGTGCGTATGTTGGCGAATACTACTATTTTGGTTGCAATACATGTCAGGTCTATTTGTTTGAGTATCTCGACTATGAGACTGGCGAGGAGCGTGGCGATCAGTTCCAAATAGATTTGCAGTTGCCTGTTGGTGGTACGGATATTTGCGGTACTTATACCGAGGGTACAGATGTAGGTTACTTTATCCCTGGTTCGGCCGAGGATTTGGGCGGTCAGCTTATGCAGCAGAATAGCTGGTATATGACGGCAGGCTATATCGATTTTGCACCGTTGATCAGCGGTAAAGTTATTGTTGAGAAGGATGATACCGACCTTTATACATTCACTATTGATACGGTCGATGATATGGGTAATGTCATCAAGGGCGTGTTCCGTGGTCGTGGTGAGTTTATGGAGTGGTAGAGTTATAGTTTGTCTGCTCACTACTTCGTAGATGAGGATTTAGCGGAGACCTGTTTTACGTGAAGTAAAGTGCAGGTCTTCGCTTTTTGTCTGTCCAAAACGGGATTTTGTCCAATACTGCCGTAAAAAGTGTAAAAAAGAGTCGAAAAAATTTCGTGGTTTCGAAAAGTTGCAGTAACTTTGGGTGATTTTTGTGGGTGGGTGATGTTCGCCCGCCGAGTAATGAAAAACAAAACAAATATTAAGTTAAACTTTATAAAAATTAAACACTATGAAAGTATCGCACATTGAGCATCTCGGCATTGCTGTAAACAGCTTGGAGGAGGCAATTCCCTACTGGGAGAACGTATTGGGTTTGAAGTGTTACGCTATCGAGGAGGTTGCTGACCAGAAGGTAAAGACAGCATTCTTTATGTTGGGTCAGACTAAGATTGAGCTTTTGGAGCCCACATCACCCGAGTCTACTATCGCTAAGTACATCGAGAACAAGGGTGTAGGTATCCACCATATGGCGCTCGCTTGCGAGAATATCGAGGAGCAGCTTGCAGATGCTGAAGCTCACGGTATCCGTCTTATCGACAAGACACCACGTAAGGGTGCTGAGGGTCTTACTATCGCATTCTTGCACCCAAAGTCAACTCAGGGTATCCTCACAGAGCTTTGTGAGAACAAGAACAAGTAGTCGATCGAGAGAGCAATTTTTTTAAGTAATCATTAAACAAAAATAATTTCACTATGAGCGAAATTCAGAAAGCTATCGAGAAGTTGATGGATAACCGTCAGACAGCTCGTATGGGTGGTGGCCAGAAGGCTATCGATAAGCAGCATGAGAAGGGTAAGTACACTGCACGTGAGCGTATCGCAATGCTTCTTGATGAGGGCAGCTTCGAGGAGTTCGATATGTTCGTAACTCACCGTTGCTACGACTTCGGTATGGATGCAAAGCACACATTCGGTGATGGCGTTGTTACAGGTTATGGTACCATCGCAGGTCGTTTGGTTTACGTATTTGCACAGGACTTCACAGTAACTGCAGGTTCACTCTCTATCTCTTTGGCAGACAAGATCTGCAAGGTTATGGATATGGCTGTTCGCAACGGCGCTCCATGTATCGGTCTTAACGACTCGGGTGGTGCTCGTATCCAGGAGGGTGTAAACGCTTTGGCAGGTTATGCTAACATCTTCCAGCGTAACGTGATGGCTTCAGGTGTTATCCCACAGATTTCGGCTATCTTCGGTCCTTGCGCTGGTGGTGCTGTTTACTCTCCAGCATTGACTGACTTTATCATCATGCGTCGCGAGACATCTAACATGTTCCTCACAGGTCCTAAGGTTGTTAAGACTGTAACAGGCGAGGATGTAACTCAGGAGCAGCTTGGTGGTGCTAACATGCACACTACTAAGTCGGGTGTTGCTCAGTTTGCAGTAGACTCTGAGGAGGAGGGCTTGAAGCTTATCCGTGATCTTCTCTCATACATGCCTCAGAACTACACAGCATTGGTGCCTGATCAGCCTTGCACAGACGATATTGCACGTAAGGAGGATATCCTTAACGAGATCATTCCTGACAACCCCAACAAGCCATACGACATGATGGAGGTTATCAAGGCTATCGTTGATAACGGCGAGTTCTTGGAGTCAGCAGCAGCTTATGCAAAGAACATCATCACAGGTTTTGCTCGTTTCAACGGTCAGAGCGTAGGTATCATCGCTAACCAGCCTAAGTTCATGGCAGGTGTACTCGATATCAACGCAAGCCGCAAGGCAGCACGTTTCGTGCGTTTCTGCGATGCGTTCAACATTCCTTTGGTTACGTTGGTAGACGTTCCTGGCTTCCTTCCTGGTACAGCTCAGGAGTACGGTGGCGTTATCACTCACGGTGCTAAACTTCTCTTCGCTTACTGCGAGGCTACAGTGCCTAAGGTAACTGTTACATTGCGTAAGGCATACGGTGGTGCATATATCGTGATGTCGTCTAAGCACATTCGTGGTGATGTGAACTACGCATGGCCTACAGCTGAGATCGCAGTTATGGGTGCAAGTGGTGCTGTTGAGGTATTGCACGCTAAGGCGTTGTCAAGCTTCGAGAACGCTGAGGATAAGGCTAAGTTCGTTGCAGAGAAGGAGCAGGAGTACCGCGACAAGTTCTCTAACCCCTACAACGCAGCACGCTACGGCTATATCGATGACGTTATCGAGCCTCGTAACACTCGTTTCCGCGTGATCCGTGCTTTGGAGTCATTGCGCAACAAGCGTTTGGAGAATCCCGCAAAGCGTCACAACAACATTCCTTTGTAATAAATAATTAGGTATAGAAGTTATGATGATACTTGCAACTAATTGGGGCATTGCATCGCTTATGGCATTGGTGAGCATCTGCTTGGTGTTCGTAATGCTTACTCTTCTTATCTTCGTATTGAAACTCTTCGGAGTAGCATTTGCGGAGAAGAAGCGTGCGACAGCAACTGCTACAGTCGCTGCATCATCAGACGAGATCTCTGAGGAGGAGGTTGCAGCCATCGCTATGGCTGTAAACCTCTTCTTCAATCGTCACGATGAGGAGAGCGATGTGCTTACCTTCCGTCAGAACCACGATGTTTCGGCATGGCAGGTGCGCAATATTTCAAAGCAACTTAAATAATCCAAAGATTAATAACACAACAAGAATATGCAGAAATTCAAATTCAATATCAACGGCAAGAGCTACGAGGCTATTGTTGAGGAGACAGAGCGCAATACTGCGCGTGTAGAGCTCAACGGCAAGAGCTATACCGTTCAAGTAGAGAAGGAGGAGGCTATTGTCTCTCCTAAGATTGCCGCTGTTAAGCCTTCGTCAAACTCGGCTGATTTCGTGGATGTTCCCGCTCAGCCTCTCACAGGCAACGCTGGTTCTATCAAGTCACCACTCCCAGGTAACGTATCTAAGGTGAAGGTTAAGGAGGGTCAGGCTGTTAAGGCTGGTGAGGTTCTCATGACCTTGGAGGCTATGAAGATGGAGAACGAGATCATGGCTCCTGCAGCAGGTACTGTGAAGAAGATCTACGTAACTGAGGGTAAGGCAGTACAGCAGGGCGAGGCACTTATCGACCTTGAGTAATGCTGACACATTAACTAATTAAGTAAGTAAGATGAAGAATCTGAAACTATATTTCACACTTATCGTAGCTACACTTTGCTTTGCCCTCCCCGCTATGGCTCAGGAGGCTGAGTGCGATTGCTGCGCAGCTGAGGAGGTCGTGGCTGTTGTCGAGACTGAGGCTGTTGTAGCTGAGGCTCAGGAGATCGCCGAGGTGGAGGCTGCAGCGCCTGCCGTTAAGTATGACGGTTCGCAGGGTCGCCCCAACGACGATATCGAGAAGAGTTTCAATGTAGCTAACGCAATTAAGAAGTTCATCAACGACACGGGCTTTAAGGGCTTTGTTGATGACTGGCGTTATGCAGTGATGATCCTTGTATCATTCCTGCTCCTTTATTTGGCTATCGTTAAGAAGTTTGAGCCATTGTTGCTTATGCCTATCGCTTTCGGTATGTTGCTCACCAACTTGCCAGGTGCAGGTATGTTCCATGCTGATTTCTTTGCTGGTGGTCACGTACACTGGGGCGATTTCGCTCTTGGTTCAGCAGGTCTTTTGGACTATCTCTACTTGGGTGTTAAGCTTGGTATCTATCCATGTCTTATCTTCGTGGGCGTAGGTGCGATGACCGACTTCGGTCCACTTATCGCTAACCCTAAGAGCTTGTTGTTGGGTGCTGCTGCACAGATTGGTATCTTTGCTACGTTCCTCGGAGCGTTGGCTTTGGGCTTCAACTACTGGGAGGCTGGTTCTATCGGTATCATCGGTGGTGCTGATGGTCCTACGGCTATCTATCTTACCTCGAAGCTCGCTCCCCACTTGTTGGGTCCTATCGCTGTCGCTGCATACTCATACATGGCCCTTGTTCCTGTTATCCAGCCTCCTATCATGAAGGCTCTTACAACTGAGAAGG
Organism: Alistipes sp.; assembly: GCA_045659765.1. Lineage (GTDB taxonomy): Bacteria > Bacteroidota > Bacteroidia > Bacteroidales > Rikenellaceae > Alistipes. The sequence goes on along the minus strand of JAZRCN010000014.1, from coordinate 12,348 downwards.
AGCGTAAGATTGAGATGAAGCAGTTGCGTACTGTGTCGCAGAAGGAGAAGATTATCTTCCCTATCGTAATTACTGCGGTTATCGCTATTCTTTTGCCTTCGGCAGCACCACTTATCGGTTGCTTGATGTTGGGTAACTTGATGAAGGAGTGTGGCGTTACTGAGCGTCTTTCTAAGACCGTGCAGAACGAGTTGATGAACATCGTGACTATCTTCTTGGGTATCTCGGTGGGTGCTACAGCTACTGCTGATGCGTTCCTCAACTTCCAGACTTTGGGTATCCTTACACTCGGTATCATTGCCTTCTCTGCTGGTTCGGCTTCGGGCGTATTGCTTGCAAAGTTCATGAACCTCTTCACAAAGGAGAAGATCAATCCACTTATTGGCTCGGCTGGTGTATCTGCAGTACCTATGGCTGCACGTGTATCTCAGACCGTAGGTCAGAAGTACAATCCAGGTAACTTCTTGCTCATGCACGCTATGGGTCCTAACGTCGCTGGCGTTATCGGCTCGGCTGTTGCAGCAGGTTTGTTGCTCTCGTTCTTGCCTTTGTAGTCTGAGAGTGACACAATATTGAAGCTAAGGGCTGTCCGAAAGGGGCGGCCCTTGCTGTTTTTATGTGGTTTAGTGGACTCGGATGTCTGAAAATTTTGGCCGTTAGCAGAACAACGAAACGAAATTTTACGTATATTTGCAAATATCTTTCAACCCAAACTTAGAAAAATACTATGAACGACATCTACGTAGCGGAGATAAAGCAGAGTATCGACGAGCTATTTGCATATATGGCTAAGCGATGCAATGATGAGGAGATGCGTCGTGTGCGCAATGCTTATGAGTTAGCGGCCGAGGCACATAGTAAGCAGTTTCGCAAGAGTGGTGAGCCATATATTATACACCCCATTGCTGTAGCAGCTATTGTTGCCGAGGAGTTGGAGTTGGGTGAAAATCCTGTAATCTCGGCATTCTTGCACGATGTTGTCGAGGATACAGACTACACTATTGAGGATATTCAGAGTCGCTTTGGTGATGATGTTGCCTTCCTGGTAGATACGGTGACAAAGCGTAAGAAGGATAGCTATCAGCACTCTAAACAGGTGGATAACTATCGCCAGATTCTCGAGTCGGTACACTACGATATTCGCGCACTGCTCATCAAGCTTGCCGACCGTCTACACAATATGCGTACGTTGGAGAGCATGCGTCCCGATAAGCAGATGAAGATTGCTGGAGAGACCGACTACTTCTATGCTCCGTTGGCAAACCGTTTGGGTCTATATCATATTAAAACAGAGTTGGAGAACTTGTCGTTCCGCTATCGTTGTCCGCGTGACTATGCCGTAGTGGAGCAAATGCTTTCGGCGGAGCGTGAGGCCGATAGACCACGTTTGGATCGCTTCGTTGCCGAGATATCTAAACTATTGGCCGATGCAGGCATCGAGGCTCGCACCGAGATACGCTATCGTAAGCCATATAGTGTATGGCGCAAGATGCAGGCTAAGGGTAGCGACCTTCGTCATGTAGATGGCAAGCACTATATTCGTATAATCTATCCCAATCCGCAGAACTTGTCGGAGAAGAATCAGAGCCTTAGAATATATGCTACACTTACAGATCACTTCAAGGAGCGCCCAGGTAGCGTGTCGAACTACATAGATGCGCCCAAGGAGAATGGCTATCAGAGTTTCCATGTTAAGTTGCTCAGCGAGCAGGGACGTTGGGAGGAGATACACATCTCGTCTGAGCGTATGGTGCGCAACTCACGTTTGGGATGTGCGGCAGAGTGTACGGAGGATAATGTAAAGGCGTGGTTGGAGAAGTTTAAGTCGATACTTCAGGATGTGGCCGACGATAGCCACGATATGGAGTTTATGGATGGTGTAACCTCGACATTCTACAACGACGATATCATGGTCTTCACGCCTAAGGGTCGAGGCGTCATTCTGCCCAAGGGTGCTACGGCTCTCGATTTCGCATTCGAGATACATAGCAAGGTGGGTGAGAGGGCCGTATATGCACGTATTAACGGTAAGTTGATGTCGTTGCGTACGGTGCTACATCGTGGCGACTGCGTGGAGATTGGTACAGCTGATGATGCTAAGCCCGAACCCGAGTGGATGGCCCATGTATCGACATATCGTGCTAAGCGTTTCTTGCGTGGTTATTTTGCTAACCTTCCTCGTTTGGAGTATGAGCGTTGCCCACACTGTAATCCGTTGCCTGGTGATGAGGTTGTTGGATTTAAGGATGCCGATGGACACATCACGCTGCACAAGCGCGATTGCTCGGCAGCAATACGTCTTGCTTCGCAGCATGGCGATTCCATAACATCGGTTAATTTCGAGGAGAATGAGGCATTCCTCTATCCTGTGCGTATACGTGTGCAGGGCATCGACCGCTACCACTTGATGAGCGACCTTATCGATTGCATTACGGATAAGTTACATTTGACAATGTCGTCGTTGGCTACGGAGAATATCGACCGTATAGCGATATGCAACATCGACTTCTCGGTACACTCTCTCAGTGAGTTACAGATGGTAATGGAGAGTATCGGTCGTATTGATGGTATTGATGAGGTTATGCACGTACACGTGTCGTAGCTATTCGTAAAGCGACACAACGACAGCCTCTACTACAGCTATGAGGTCTTGCGGAGCTATGGCTATCTGCAAGCCTCGAACGCCTGCGCTGATGTATATGCGATCGTGAAGTTCGCAACTCGAATCGATGTATGTCGGGAACTTACGCTTCATACCCAATGGCGAGCATCCGCCACGTATATATCCCGTTGTCGGTAGTAGCTCTTTCATGGGTATCATCTCTGCCCACTTATTTCCCGAGACGCGCGCTGCAATCTTTAGATCTACCTCTTTATCGCCAGGAATGACACACACAAAGTGTCCCGTGCGATCGCCACGCAGAATGAGCGTCTTAAAGACTGTGGCGATATCCTCGCCCAGCTCTTCGGCAACGTGTGTTGCTGCAAGGTTATCCTCGTCTACGGTGTATGGCACAAGTTCGTAGGCTATCTTAGCCCTATCGAGCAGGCGTGCTGCGTTGGTCTTTTCTATCTTTTTTGCCATCGAATAACTCTAAATTTGTAGTGCAAATGTAGCAAAAATAGCTATCTTTGCGCTATGAATTATGCATTAATAACGGGAGCATCGTCGGGCATTGGCCGATGTTATGCCGAGGAGCTCGCCTTGCTGGGTTATAATATTATAGCTGTCAGTAATCAAGCTGAGGCGTTGGAGACTCTTAAGGAGAGTCTTACGAAACGTTACAATATCGTTGTACACACTCTCTTTGCAGATCTTGCCGAGAACGATGCCGCTCGCAATATCTTCGATAAGTGTCAGTCGAGAGGTTGGCAGGTAGATATTTTGGTATGCAATGCGGGTATGTTGCTCTTCTCTACGCTGACCAATACCGATCCAGCAAAGCTACAGACGATTATCTCGCTTCACTGCACCACCACTACGCTACTATGTCGCTACTTTGGCGAGGAGATGAAGCGTCGCGGTGCGGGTCGCATCCTTATTATGTCTTCGGCCACAACGTGGATGCCATATCCAACTATTTCGCACTACTCGGCTACTAAGGCCTATCTTAAGAACTTTGCCTTTGCCCTGTGGTATGAGTTGCATCGCTACGGTGTGAGTGTTACTACGGTGCTTCCTGGCGCTGTTGATACGCCATTCTACAAGCTCTCTGATAGCCTACGTCGCCTATTTGTTGGGTTGGGCATTATGCAGCGTCCCGAGACTATTGCTCGCCGTGGCATTAGAGCGATGATGCGTGGCAGACGACGCCTAACGACAGGATTTTTTACACGTCTTGTTGTTATCATCTGTTCGCTTATCCCTGCGCGTCTGTTCGAGCTATTTCTATACCTGCCTCCTGTAAAGCGTCTTTTGGAGCGAATATAGCTAACCTGCCAACTCGCGTAGCATGGCTACCGTCACATCGCGGAAGTCATCGACGATAATGTCGGCCTCGGTGTGTGAAAGAAACTCTCTATCGAAGGTCGTGGCCAGAGCTACGACCTTTATTCCTGCGCGGTGTGCAGCCTCGATACCTGCTTCAGCATCTTCGAATACGATGCACTCCTCGGGTTTAAGACCTAACTTTGCGGCTGCCGTGAGGTAGATCTCGGGGTGGGGCTTGCAGTGTGTCACTTCATCACCAGCTACAATAGCGCGGAAGTGACGTGCGATGTTGCACTTTTCCAATACAAAATCTACGTTTACACGATAGCCAGATGAGCCTACGGCCGAAATGAGTCCTTCGCGCTCAGCCTCGTCAAGAAAGGTGAGAAGACCAGGCTGCGGCTCGATGATAGGTTCGTAGATGCGGCGATAAATCGCCTCCTTCTGGTGCCCGAGTTCGCGAATGCCGACACGCTCGACAATTTCGCGTGGCAGAAGCTCGCCCATGATATCGTCGTTACCCTTGCCAAATACGCGATTAAGCTCATCGAACGTGCGCTCTACGCCGTAGAAGCGGAAAAATTCGGCAAATGCCGCACGGTGTATCTCGAGGTTGTTTACCAACACTCCGTCCATATCGAAAAGTAGACCTTTAAGCATGATTATCTCTTAAAAATGGGGTTTACTTGACAAAGATACAATCTTTTTTCGAAAATTTATCAATCGTAACTTTGTGATGTTGTGAAATAAAATAGCCTGAGTGTGAAAAAATACATTCGTATTCGTTGAAATATTATTTGTTCCTATTTATAATTGGTCAAAAATATTGCTTATTTAGAGAAAAATATCTATATTTGCGAATGGTTATGAAGCGTGTAAACATATTTAAGAATCTGCAACTTGGCGAGAATATGGTCTACTCTCTCGTGTGGACTGCCATATTTCTCATCCCCTTTATGAATGCCCATCTCATGTCCGAGAATGAGATACATTTTGGCAATGTAATTATCTCGTGGGGTAAGATTCTGCCATATTTCCTTATCTTCTTGGTGAATAACTATCTGCTTGCGCCATTGCTGCTGTTGCGCAACCGATATATTCTCTATATCATTACGTTGTTGGTGTTGGTATTTATACCTTTCGGCACTATCGAGTATCTCGACTTTCACTACTACCAGGCGAATCTCGATTTGAAACATAAGGCCTCGCTAACTGAGTTGGCGTGGTATTGGAACGTGCTCTTCGGAATCCTTATGGCGGGCGCTAACTCGATGATTAAGCTCTACTATCGAGCTATCATTACCAACCAACGAATGATGGATCTTGAGCGTCAAAATATCGAGGCACAGATGCAGTATCTGAAGTATCAGATAAATCCTCACTTCTTGATGAATACGCTCAATAACATCTACGCCCTTATAGATTTTGATCGTGACTTGGCCAAGCGTAGTGTTATGGATCTTTCGCGCATGATGCGCCATGTGTTATATGATGCCAGCGAGAGCGAAACAACTCTCGATAAGGAGGTGGAGTTTTTGCAGAATTACATCGAACTGATGCGTATACGCTACGTGGACGATGTGATGATTAACTTCTTGGCCCCAGATATCAATACATGTCGTAGGGTGCGTATTCCGCCATTGCTACTTATCGTGTTGGTCGAAAATGCCTTCAAACATGGTGTAAGCTATAATCGTCGCTCGTTTATCAATATCGAAATCTCGGAGCAAGAGGGTGGTAAGCTGCTTTGTGTTGTTGAAAACAGTCGCCACCATCAGCCTACGACCAAGCATAGTGGCATAGGTCTAAGTAATATCCTCAAGCGTTTACAACTACTCTATGGCGAGGACCGTTTTACGCTAAAGATAGATAGCGCAGAGGAGGATGTATACCGTATAAAACTGCTAATCCCAATATTAAGATAGAGAATTATGGTAAGATGTATTGCAATAGATGACGAGCCTTTGGCGCTACGTCAGATTAAGAGTTATATCGAAGCTACCGAGCAGCTCGAACTTGTAGCTACGTGTCGTAGTGCTGCGGAGGCTCAGAGTGTTGTTGCCGCCGAAAAGATTGACCTTATCTTCGTGGATATCAACATGCCCGACCTAAATGGCTTAGACTTCGTGCGTTCGCTCACAGAGAACTACTATATAATCTTCACAACGGCATATCCCGAGTTTGCTATTGACGGATTCAAGCTCAATGCTATCGACTATGTGCTTAAGCCCTTTACCTACGACGAGTTTATGAAGGCTACAAACAAGGTTATCTCGCTTGTGGATTTGGTTAATAGGTGCCATGCGGCTGAGAGTGCCGTAGCTCAGAACGAGGCAAAGACAACTGATAAGGAGGTGCTATCGGTTAAGGCTGACTACAAGACGCAGCTCGTGAAGATTGTCGATATTGTCTACTTGGAGAGTGCTGGTGAGTATGTGCGTCTGCATATCGAGGGAAGCTCGACTATAACGACGCTCTTCCGTCTAAAGAATATGGAGGCGTCGCTACCCGCTGAGAACTTTATGCGTGTACATCGCTCCTATATTGTCAATCTGAAGCGTATAGCCAGCTATACCAAAGGTCGTATCTTCTTGGATAATGGCGAGTATATACCTTTGGGTGAGAACTATAAGGAGCGCTTCTTGGAGTGGTTCGATAAGTAATTAAAGGAGAAAAGAGAATCATATTACATTAATATAGATAGACTGTTGTGATGAGATTTTTGAATAATTTATTGTTTGCCGCTGCTCTTATGTTGGTTATGCCATTGGCGAGTTGCGAGCGTAGTCATGAGCCAGAACCCGAACCCGAACCAGAGCCTCAGAACTTTGTGTTTGATAATATTGATGCTAACTACACATCATTTACCGTAGATATTATCCCCGAGAATAAGGATTGGGAGTATGTCCTCTTCCTTACGGGTATGGACTATTTCGAGAATAACAACATTCAGAATGAGCAACAGCTCTTCGAGGATGACTACCTCTACTTCAGCGAGAAGGCTGCCGAGTATGCTGAGTATGACCTCACGTTACGAGAGTTCTTGCTCGCAACAGGTTGGCTTACGTCGGGCGATAAGCTATCTGCTGAGTACGTAAACCTATATCCAGGTACGCGCTACTGTCTCTATTGCTACGCTGTTGAGTTCGATGGCGACTACTACACGCCAATTACTTCAGTGTCGGCAACCGTTATTACGACTGATGCTCCTGAGCTTGTGGATTTGAAGTTCGATGTTAGTACCAGCATCGATGGCAATATCGCCAAGCTCGATGTTACGCCTAAGGGCTATAATGGTTATTACTACCACTATAACGTAGCATCTACCGATGCACACTACGTTGCTTCAGACCAGCCTCTTAGCGATGATGTTGTTGCACTGTATCGTAACCGTGCTATGCGAGAGTTCGATGAGCTTATCAATACCGAGGGTAAGACCAAGGATAGCTTCTGTCATAAGGGTAGTGTCACAATTGAGGAGCGTTTACAGCCAAATACCGACTATATGACGCTGCTCTTTGCTGTGAGCAACGATGCTGTGCCCATTATGTCGTCTATGCCCGAGAGAGTCTACTTCTCGACTGCTGATATGAAGTATGGCGATCTTCAACTCGATATTACCATTAGCAATGTTCAGGCTTTCTCGGCAGAACTTCATATCACACCTTCGAGCGATGAGCAATATGCGTGTGCTATGCTTGCGGCTAACCAACTGCCACAAATAGAGGACGAGATGGAACTTATGACCGTGCTTATCGATCAGTTTATGCCTGCAACATTTGCTGGTGAGATCAATGAGATGCTCACGCCGCTGATGCCCGAGACGGAGTATGTAGTCGTAGCCTTTGGCTTCGATGGCACATATCCCACGAGCCACCTATTTATAGAGCGTTTCACTACGGCAAACCAGGAGGCGGGTAAGACCTACATAGAGGATATCCGTGTGCTCCATATCTTCGATGTTGCCGAGATTGCAGCTATCGAGCCTAAGTACGAACCACTGCTCGAGGAGGCCGAGTGCTTGATAGTTGTAGAGGCTGTTACGAACCGCCCTTGTGATAGTGTCTACTACTTCTGGTACGAGTCGTGGATGATGTATGAGTATAGCAAGGAGGCCTTTGTCGAGGATCTTCTTCTCTATAAGCCTACACCTTCGCCAACGGTGGTGTCGTTGTGGTACTCTGCGGATGAATTCTTCTTTGCGGGTATGGCACAGGACGAGGATGGCAACTTTAGTGATGTATACTTCGGAGAGCCCATACCTATCCTCTATGAGAATCGCTCACCTGCTGAGGAGTACTTCAAATTGGGTATCGACATCTATGTCCCCGAGTACAATATGTAATTAATACATGAAAAGAGTGTGTCCACAAACTTGTTGGACACACTCTTTGTCGTGGCACAATCTAAGGATTCGGGATTACTTCGCAGGCTCCCACTTGCAGCGTACGGGCGATACAATAGCACCCTCCTCCTTAAGCTCCTTCATAGCCTTGTCTACCTCCTTACGGTCAAGACCGCTGAGCTCTACAATCTTACCTGCGTTTACGGGTACACCTGCCTCGTTCATAGCTGCCAAAACCTTCTCTTTTGCTGTCATAATCTTATAAGTTTTAATTCGTTAATAATTTTTCTCTCTAATTCTTATTGTTACTTCCATGTAGGAGCTCCGTCCATCGATGTAGTCCTCGTAGACTATCTCGGCATCGCGTCCTCGTAGTACGCTGCACTTGCCACATATCTCGCAGTTGTTGCAGCATCGCCATTTATCAGTGACATACTCCAACCTCTCTTCACGTGTCGAGGTGTCGATGTCTGGCGCACCCAAGGGCTTTGTGTTGGTGATTGCTCTTACTTGGTTATCATATTTAGTTGTCATTAATTATCCATTCACAAATGTTATTTGTCTTTTCCTGGTGCAAAAATAATACAAATAACTATTAGTTGCAAATCGGTAATTTTGATTGGACTATAAGCTAAAACTATACAGTTGCTTTGTGCGAACAAACCCCGAGAGGCGCGTGTGATACTCTCGGGGTTTATGCTGTAAGGACAACACACCTTGGGTGCGTGTCGATATACGATTCTGACTTTTGCGATTACTCCTTCTTCAAGAAACAGGTCTTGAGAACGATGCCGCTACCGTCGATCTTACAATCCACCTCGCCTGGATCGTCGGTAAGACGTATGCTCTTTACCTTGGTGCCGCGCTTGATGACCATCGACGAACCCTTGACTTTCAAATCCTTGATTACGGTCACTGAGTCGCCATCCTTTAACTCTGCACCATTGCTATCCTTGGGTACCTCTACGGTAGCAGCTGAAGCACTCTCCTCCTCAAACTCGTATGCGCAATCGGGGCATACGTAGAGCGAACCGTCGAAATATACATATTCACCACCGCACTTTGGACATTTAGAAATCTCACTCATAGTTTTTCTGTTTTTATCGAACGTTAAATCGATGACAAAGTTACGAAATTATCCTTAAAAAACAAAAGGCGGCAAGTGCCGCCTTTTGTCAATGGGTGTTGGTAACGAAGAATCACGTCACATCGTTCATTAGTACCTTGAGATAAACTCCTTGAGAAGGTTAAATGTAGGCTCGTAGTTACAGAAGATGCTATTCTCCCACGTATCGTAGACCGTGTGGTAATATTTGAAGGCGTCGCCACCCTCATTCATAAAGAAAATGCATGGCACGCCTCTCTTCGCGAAGGGATAGTGATCGCTATTATCGGCCAACTCGCTGCGCTCTAAAGTCTTGAAATACCCCTTTTCGGTATTGATATCCTCAAAAAGTGTGAATCCAGACATACCCTCATCGCTCACCTCGCAGTACTGTGCAGGGTTGTTGTCGGCAATCATATCGAGGTTGATGAGATATTTTATTTGGCTAAGTGGTGCGATAGGGTGCTCGGCATACCACTCCGAACCTCTGAGGTTGGCATCCTCGCCCGAGAATGCGATGAAGTAGATGTCGTACTCGGGAGTGTTTTCGGCGTAGTAGGCAGCAAGTGTGATTATCGCAGCTGTGCCCGATGCGTTGTCGTGAGCACCAGGGTAGTAGGTCTTCTTGCCGAGCTTGCCGAGGTGGTCGTAGTGTGCGGTGAATACGTAGCAGCTGTCGTGACGTCGTCCCTCAACCTTAGCAACCACGTTGAAACACTCGTAATCCGCTAAAAACTCATTCTCAATATCCAACTTTACGCTCTTGGCATCCTTAGGGAAGTCGGGAGTAACCCAAATTATAGGCTTCTCCTTTACGTTATCGCCATACGCCTTGTAGAACTTGAGTGGTGCCTCCCATGTGTATATCAATCCAGCATTGCTACACTCGGCCTTGCTCTGTAACTTTCTGAAGTCGGCATGGTGCTTAAACGAAAACATAAAGTCGCATACAACAAATGCCCCATCGTACTCGGGCGATGCAAGATCTGAGAAGAGTTTCTCGGAGTCGTAGTTCTCCATATCTACGTAGTAGAGCTTAAATTCGCCCTTAATACCTGGGTTGAACTCTCTTAGTGTAAAATCTACGCCAGGTGTTTGTTTCTTGCCGTCTACGCGCATCTCCATCTTCCCTGGGAAGGTGTTAATGTTGAGTTTAAATGGCTGACATACAACCTCATCAGCTCCGACCTTTGCAAACTCCTTGGCGATCCACTTTCCAGCCTTGTTTGCACCATCATCGGCATAACCGCGACCCTGATACTTTGCCGAGCTAAGCTCCTTTATACACCTCTTGTAGTGCTCCAAATCCTGAGCACTTAGCTGCAAACTTATCGCAACCAATGCTAAAAGTAATAACTTCTTCATATCCTATAGTTTTAGTTGTTTATCAGTATCCTCGCTATAGTTCTCGGTGGTTAGAGAATAAGTGCCTAAAGCTTTTACAAAGATACGCAAATTTTATATATTTTTGAGTTTATTGGTTGTTTAAGTATAGGGAGGTGTTTGCGGTTATGGTTGTGAATTGGTAACCTTTTTTGGGGTAAAAACGGGTAAAAACAAAAAAACTCAGAAAGTGAGATTTCGACTTCCGAGATTTTTTTGTTTCGTCTATTTTGTATGATTTTGTACCGAATTTTGTAGGCTTTGGTGTTTATTAGTGGGCGTTAGTGTGCAAAAATTACTTTCCGATGCATAATATTTTTTTAACGCCCCTTTTATATTGTGTATGTTGCAGATACATAGTTTTTTATAAGTATTACACCGAAGGACAAAAGTCCGTTTGGGGGATAGACAGGGGACTGCATTTTTACAAAGAAACCGATAAAATCTACAAAAACGCTCTTTTTTTAGAATATTTAGCATATTTGCATTTCGTTTCATGATTAAATGGCCTTTTATTTGAGATGAAATTGCACCTGCGATGCTAATAAATTTAGTGGTTTAGTTTTGTCCAATGTATATATAGAATAGCAGTAAACTAAGCTGCCTATATCGCCAAATTTAAGAGGTCTGTTACAGCAACGGCTTTACACTCTTTTAAAATGGGCTTTGTCCCTCTCATTTGCAGATGTTATATGTTTCTTTATATCCGTCTACCTTTTAATACGAGTTTCTGAGAAGTGCCAAAACATTCTCTTTTTGCTTCTCAAAAGAAGAGAGAAGTAAGACTTTCATAGGTGTGGTATACCATCTTATTTTTCTTTTCCAAAACTCTCGTTTATTGAATACCATACTATCATTTCAGAAGTTTGCTTCTATAACAGAGAGTTTCATTCATCAATTCTTGGTGTCATTTTTGGTGTCATTCTGAATTTTCTGTCCACCTTTTTACGTTTCTTGCCTCTTTTTCTGTCTACTTTATTGAGCTTCTGTCTACCTTTTCTGTCTGCATTTTTGCTATAATGACCACCATCTTCATAATCTAGCGTATCATTTTCATTGTTTTGGGGTTGACTTTAGGGTTCCATTTTGGGGTTCACTCTAAGTTTTGGGGTCATATTATCGTACTGCCATTCTATTCGATGAAAAATGGGAAATGTGAAATAATCTCCTTGCTTTAGTTGGGATTATGTGAAAATACAGGATAAAAATAAATGTAATAATGTGAAATATATATGTATTTATAGCTTGGATTATGTGAAAAGTGTTATCTTTGCAGCTGTAATCAAAGATTTTAGATATGGATAAACTGCTTAGAAGAAAAGTTGATAGCTATTTGATGGCTTGGAAAAACAATCCAGATAGAAAACCGCTAATTATTAAAGGTGCCCGTCAGATTGGAAAAACACGCTCCATAGAGTGGTTTGCCAGTCAAAACTATAAAAGTGTTATACAGATTAATTTTGTAGAGCAACCTAAATACAAGAATATCTTTGAGGGTGGTTTTGAGGTTGATACCATTCTTAAAAACATATCGTTACTAAATCCTGAACTCAAGTTTATTCCAGGTGAAACTCTTTTCTTTTT
>JAZRCN010000013.1:0-50548 GCA_045659765.1 Alistipes sp. | reverse complement strand
GAAGCCTTCTTGCAGAAGCCAACTGTACCGTCAACCAATGCAAAAAGTGTGTGGTCCTTACCCATACCCACGTTCTCACCTGGGTTGTGTACTGTACCGCGCTGACGAACGATAATGTTACCCGCCTTAGCGAACTGACCACCGAAAAGCTTTACACCGAGTCGCTTGCTCTCTGACTCACGGCCGTTCTTAGAACTACCAACACCTTTTTTGTGTGCCATTTTCTACTAGTTTTTAGGGTTTAAGCATTAATTTCCTCAACGAGAACCTGAGTCAGATACTGACGGTGACCGTTACACTTCTGATAACCTGTTCTACGCTTCTTCTTGAACACAAGGACCTTATCATCCTTCAAGTGCTTCAAGATCTTGCACTTCACTGAGGCGCCTTCTACTACAGGTGCACCTACCTTAACCTGACCGTCGTTGTCTACAAGCAGGACCTTGTCGAAGCTCAAAGACGAGTTTTCCTCGCCCTGGAGACGGTGTACATAGAGCTTACGACCCTTTTCAGCCTTGAACTGCTGACCTGCGATTTCTACTATTACGTACATTTACTCTGTAAATTGAATGTTTAGCGCGGCAAATGTACGATTTATTTTCGAAACTACAAATAGTTAGACAATCTTTTTTCGTGTTTTTGGCACACTTTTCGAAAATATTTTGCACAATGCTAAAGAAACGAACATATCGCGTAGCTGTCATCGCAACCGAAGAGACCACAGCACAGCTCCTTGCGGCCGTCATTGATGGCTGCTGCAACATCGTAGTATGCACCACCAACGAATCGGAGTTCAGGTCTCTACTCAGTATTATAGAGTTCGATCTGGTAGTTGTAGCCACGGCAGCTCTGCACAACGACACTGAGCACCTTATGACCACCATAGCTGCTATACGTCGAACACAGGCCTCTATATTTGTTGTGGCACGTCACCTTAGCGTTGCTACGACATTGCAACTATTAAGTAACGGTGTAAGCCAATGTATGAGCTTTTCGATAAACCTCTACCGGCTGCGTCGTAAGGTCAAGGAGCAACTCTCGAGATACGAGTGGCGCAATGAGGCAGTATCGTAGTCTATTTTATCACCAATTGTTGCAAATATCATAGAATATTGCTAACTTTACGAAAGAATATAGTAATGACCGTAAAAACCACCTACACGATGATCGAACAGAGTATCCGCGAGTATCTTTTGCCCGAGCAGTTTAATGCTGCCGTGCGTGCTGGTGCAGCCATTATGAAGATCTATAAGAATAGCGATGACTACGATATCTCGCTCAAGAGCGACCATACGCCCATAACCATCGCTGACCGTATGGCACACAATACGATCAAGGAGTCGCTGGGACGCACGCGCATACCAATCCTCTCGGAGGAGGGTCGCGAGATGCTCTACGACGAACGTCGCAACTGGGAGCTATTCTGGTTGGTCGATCCGTTGGATGGCACAGTGGAGTTCATCAAGGGTAATAACGAGTTTACGGTAAATATTGCACTTATGGAGAATAACATCTGTATAAGTGCAGTGGTCTATGTTCCCTACCACCACAAGATCTATATCGCTGAGCGTGGCCATGGCGCATGGCTTATATGCAACGTAGCACCCGACAACGAGGCGGCCTACACCTACGAGCAGATACATACCGCCATGCAGCCCCTACCGCTAAAAGAGACCGAGCACGACAAGTTCCGTGTTGCTGTATCGCGTTCGCACCAGACACCCGAGACCCACGAACATATAGAAAAGCTACGCTACGACCACCCCGATTTGGAGGTTATCGAACAAGGCAGCTCCTATAAGTTCTGTCTACTTGCCGAGGGCGCTGTAGACTACTACATCCGCACAACGACAACCTCGGAGTGGGATACTGCTGCTGGCGAGTTGATACTACACGAGGCTGGTGGCTCTACACGTGCCTATCCTATCGACGCACCGCTATCCTACAACAAAGAGGTATTGGACAACCCCTGGTTTGTTGCTCGCCGTTAATAGCCACTGCCAATCGAGAATCTTTTCGCCCCCTATTTTGGTCAATTCACCGAGTAGGAGATCTGAACGTATGCACTATTTCAAATGCCGCAACTCGCTCTATGGCACAGAGTTTGCATGACAGCCGCACAGATTTCGGCGATTGGCAACGAACGATGAAATAGAGCATATATTTTGCAGATTGAAAAAAAATCTCTATCTTGCAGGCAAATTTAGAACGTATAACAATTAAAACAGCATTGCCTATCGAAGAAATTCTACTCTTGAAACAACTAAAATAGAGGAGTATGAATGTGACTGCATTAAGCGACCGTGTGTTGCTTAATAACTACCTTTCGGGTGATAGGAGTGCTATATCTGAACTTATCGACCGCCACGCAAAGCGCGTGCGCAGCTATATCGGCATGATGGTCAAGGATGACGACGTTGCCGATGATATCTTCCAGGAGACATTTATCAAGGCCGTAAAGGTTATCGACGAGGGTCGCTATGCCGACTCTGGTAAGTTTCTGTCGTGGGTGCTACGCATCGCCCACAACCGTGTTCTCGACCATTTCCGTCGCGAGAAGTGCAACCGACAAATCAACGAGTCGGAGGCTGGTTACGACGTTATCGGCACGCTGCGTTTCTCAGAGCCCACGACCGAGGATCAGATCGTGCATGGCGAAATTGAGGCGACTATCCGCGAGCTTATCTCGCTGCTTCCCGAGGAGCAGCAGGAGGTTGTACGCCTACGCTACTACGACAAGTTGTCGTTTGCCGAGATTGCCGAGCATACCGACGTTAGTATCAACACCGCTCTCGGCCGCATGCGCTACGCCCTTATCAACCTTCGCCGCATGATCCAGGAGAAGAATTTGGTGCTGAGCTAACATTTTTCCTTGCTTGCCATACAATATTACACACATAGGCTCGTTATAGTTGTAGAACAATCAAAACAAGTTGCCTATGAGTGAAATCGACGAACGAGTATTGAGACTCTATAGCGAGGATGATATGTTGCTTCAGAGCGTTGTGCAGGAGGATGCTGAGCTACTATTTCTCGACACCTACCTTACGGATATCTTCAAGTCGCATAAGGAGTACTAAGTGACAAAGAGCGGGTATGACCAACATGGTTAAATCCGCTCTAAACATTTATAAACACAGTTTTCGCATCGGCGCATAGTTGAAAGACGATTTATTATCCACAAGCACTTAAGCATAAACATCTGATATAGTGAGCACTAAATTTTAGGAGTGTAAAAAATTGTAAAAAAGTTTCTGAAAAAATTTGCAGAATAGAAAATAATCTCTATCTTTGCGCTCGAAATCAGTGAAAACCTGATGCCCAGATGGCGGAATCGGTAGACGCGCTGGTCTCAAACACCAGTAGGTTCACCCCTGTGCCGGTTCGACCCCGGCTCTGGGTACTAAGAGAGAAGGACGCGAGTTCTTCTCTTTTTTTGTTAAATGCAAACACTATACTACAGTGCGTATGATACATTTCGACTCGGACTATACATCGGGAGCACACCCAAAGGTGCTCGAGCGTCTTGTGGCAACAAACAGCGAGCACACAGCAGGATATGGCTGCGACGACTACACGGCACGTGCAAAGGAGCTTATACGCAAGGCTATCGGCAATAACGAGGCTGAGGTGATGTTTCTCGTGGGAGGCACGCAGACCAACGCCACGGCCATAGATGGCATCCTTAGGCACCACGAAGGCGTACTCGCAGCCGAGAGCGGACACATTGCCGTACACGAGTCAGGAGCCATAGAGGCTTCGGGACACAAGGTACTCACACTACCCCACCACGACGGCAAGGTACGAGCCGAGGATGTCGAGCATTTCATCACGGAGTTTTATGCCGATGAAACATATCAGCACATGGTAGCGCCCGGCATGCTCTACATATCGCAACCTACGGAGTATGGCACGATCTACTCGTTAGCCGAGCTAGAGAGGATTAGCGAGGTGTGCCACAACCACGATATACCTTTATATATAGATGGCGCGCGTATGGGCTATGCTTTGGCAGCCGAGGGTGCAGACTTCACACTCGAGGATATCGCTCGTCTTGCCGACGTATTCTACATCGGTGGCACGAAGCTCGGAACACTCTTTGGCGAGGCTTTGGTGATTACCAACCGCTCGCTACTCAAAAACCTATTTCCGCTCGTCAAGCAGCATGGCGCACTACTCGCTAAGGGTCGCCTACTCGGCGTGCAGTTCGAGGCGATGTTTACCGATGGACTATATTTCGAGATTGGTCGCAAGGCTGTTGAGCAGGCTCTGCGCATCCGTGAGGCCTTCCGCAGAGCGGGTCATGAGGTAGTTATCGAATCACCCACCAATCAGCAGTTCTTCCGCCTATCGAACGATGTTATCGACCGTCTGCGCGAGAATGTGTCGTTCAACTATTGGGGGCCACGTGGTGCGACACACAGCATCGTGCGCTTTGTCACGGGCTGGTCTACAACAGCGGAGGATGTCGATAGATTGATCGAGCTACTCTCCTGCATATAGAGCGACATAAAAGAGAAGAGGCCGACTAAGTTACTTTTAGTCAGCCTCAACGACCTAAGAGAGTGAATAAAAAGATCTAGTTTTAGGCTTGCGAAGCCCGAGAAAGCGCAGTTTACTAAGCGTAAATGAGCATTTTGAGGGCAAGCGTAACGACAAAATAGACTTTTTTATTCACTCTTTCTTGTACTTAGGGATTATTACTTATACTCAACGAGTGACTCACCTGTCATCTCCGCAGGCTTAGCAAGACCCATAAGGTCGAGAACCGTAGGAGCAACATCGGCCAAGATACCATCCTTAACCTTAGCTACGCGGTCCGATACAACTACAATAGGCACAGGGTTGAGTGAGTGTGCTGTGTTAGGCGTACCGTCAGCATTAACAGCATTATCAGCGTTACCGTGGTCAGCAATCTGAACAACCTCGTAGCCATTTGCCTTAGCAGCCTCGACAACATCCTTAACACACTCGTCTACTGCCTTCACTGCCTTCTCGATAGCCTCGTACACACCGGTATGACCCACCATATCGCCATTTGCGAAGTTCAAGCAGATGAAGTCGTACTTCTGCTCTCCGAGAGCCTCTACCAACTTATTCTTAACCTCGTATGCCGA
This sequence comes from Alistipes sp., assembly GCA_045659765.1. Taxonomy (GTDB): domain Bacteria; phylum Bacteroidota; class Bacteroidia; order Bacteroidales; family Rikenellaceae; genus Alistipes. The sequence continues at coordinate 45,431 of JAZRCN010000013.1, read as the reverse complement.
CATCTCGGGCTGAAGGTCGTATGTGGCAACCTTAGGCGATGCTACAAGGATACGATCCTCATTTGCAAACTCATCCTCGCGGCCACCATTGAGGAAGAATGTAACGTGTGCATACTTCTCAGTCTCGGCAATACGCAACTGCTTCAAGCCCTGAGCTGCAACATACTCACCGATGGTATTTGCAACATTCTCCTTATCGAAGAGGATGTGCAAGCCCTCGAACTTAGCATCGTAGGGTGTCATACAGCAGTAGTACAAAGGCATGGTGTGCATACCCTCCTCTGCCATATCCTGCTGCGTGAGGACGATTGTAAGCTCCTTGGCGCGGTCGTTACGGTAGTTGAAGAAGATGACAACATCGTTAGGCTTGATAGTGCCGATAGCGTTACCATCTGCATCTACGTTTACGATAGGCTTCACGAACTCGTCGGTAATGCCCTCGTCGTATGACTTCTGCATAGCTGCAACCATATCTGTAGCCTTCTCGCCAACACCCGATACAAGCTGATCGTAGGCAATCTTCACACGCTCCCAGCGCTTATCGCGATCCATAGCGTAGTAGCGACCGATGATTGACGCAATCTTACCCGTAGAGGCTGCCATATGCTTCTCCAAAGCCTCAATAAAGCCCTTACCACTGCGAGGATCGGTATCACGACCATCCATAAAGCAGTGTACAAAGGTGTTCTCAATGCCATAGTGCTTCGAGATGTCGCAAAGCTTGAAGAGGTGATCCAAAGATGAGTGTACACCACCGTCCGACACCAAGCCCATAAAGTGTACGTTCACACCCTCACGCTTAGCATACTCGAAAGCCTTAACGATCTCCTCGTTATTGAGAATGGAGTTATCGCGGCATGCTCGGTTGATCTTCACCAAGTCCTGGTATACTACACGACCAGCGCCAATGTTAAGGTGACCTACCTCCGAGTTACCCATCTGACCCTCTGGCAAACCTACATTCTCACCATCCGTACGCAACTCAGCATGTGGATAGCTTGCTGTCATTGCGTTAATATACTCGGGATTGGTCGAGTAGATGACGTCCGACTTTGTGCGGTCGCCATTTCCCCAACCATCCAATATCATCAATAATACCTTATTGCTCATAGTTCTATTTTCGTATTAAAAGCTTTTTTATGACTCCTTCACAATTGCCATAATCATCTCCGTAGCCTTATCGATTGCAGCCTGCAAGCCATCAGGATTCTTACCACCAGCCGTAGCGTAGTGCTTCTGACCGCCACCACCACCATTGATAAGCTTCGCAGCCTCACGAACGATAGCACCTGCATCGACACCCATCTCTACGATGTTATCCGTAAGCATGATATTGAGCGTAGGCTTACCCTCGTGGAGGTTACCAATAACCATCACCAAGCGCTCAACCTTCTGACGCAATGCAAATGCCAAATCCTTCATCATCTCGGTAGGATACTTCGCAGTATGCGAGATAAGTGTCACGCCACCACGCAAAGGTGTATTCTTAGCAAGACCCTCAGCGATAGCTGCGACCTTCTCCTTGCGCATCTCCTCGATCTCGCGGCTAAGAGCATCGTTATTCTCGATCATCTTCTCGATAGACTGCACGACCTTAGGATTGCGCACGAGCTGCTCGAGAGTTGATACCATATCCTGAGCAGCGTAGATAAGCTCCTCTGCACCCTCACCCGTAGTTGCCTCGATACGACGCACACCAGCCGAAATAGCGCTCTCGCTGGTAATCTTGAAGAGACCAAGGTTACCTGTTGCCGATGCATGAGTACCACCACAAAGCTCTGTCGAAGGACCGAAGTTCACGATACGTACCTTGTCGCCATACTTCTCACCAAAGAGCATGATAGCACCCGCTGCCTCAGCCTCGGCCATTGTTGCCTCGCGGTTCTCCTTCAAAGGATAGTTCTCGCGGATAAGGCGGTTTACCTCGCGCTCAACCTCGCGCAACTCCTCGGGAGTAACCTTCTGGAAGTGAGAGAAGTCGAAACGAAGACCCATAGGACCTACCATCGAACCCTTCTGCTCAACATGTGTACCGAGCACCTTGCGCAAAGCATAATCTACGAGGTGGGTTGCAGTGTGGTTGTTGGCTGCACGACGACGTGCCGACTCATTAACAACTGCATGGAACATAGCCTCGGGATTCTCCGGAAGCTGCTTAACGATGTGGATGATGAGGCCATTCTCCTTCTCGGTAGCGATAACCTCAATCTTCTCGTTTGCGCTCTCGATATAACCGATATCACCAATCTGACCACCAGAGTTACCGTAAAATGGAGTCTGGTCGAACACAAGCTGATATGTAGTGTTGTTCTTAGTCTTAACGCGACGGTAACGAGCAATGCGTACATCGGCCTCAAGGAAGTCGTAACCGATGAACTGGCTCTCGCTGATAGCCATCACCTCCTGCCAGTCGTCGATATCCTGCGATGCTGCGTTACGTGAACGCTCCTTCTGCACCTGAAGCTCCTTCTCGAACTCCTCGATATCGACCTCTACGCCCTGCTCCTTAGCGATAAGCTCGGTAAGGTCGATAGGGAAGCCGTATGTATCGTAGAGCACGAAGGCATCCTTACCCGAAATCTTGCCATCCTTTGAGTTGCGGATAACACGATCCAAAAGGTTGATACCCGTAGCCAACGTACGGAGGAATGATGCCTCCTCCTCCTCGATAACACGCTCGATGAGTGTCTGCTGTGCTACGAGCTCGGGGAACTGGTGACCCATCTGCGCCACGAGACCCGCTACGAGCTTGCAGATGAATGGCTCGTTGAAACCGAGGTATGTATAGCCGTAACGTACCGCACGACGCAAGATACGACGGATAACATAACCTGCCTTTGCATTTGCAGGGAGCTGACCATCGGCAATCGAGAATGAGATTGCGCGGAGGTGGTCTGCAATTACACGCATTGCCACGTCACACTTCTCATCCTTGCCATACTCCTTACCCGACAACGCTGCGATACGCGCGATAGTTGGCTGGAATACATCAGTATCGTAGTTCGACTTCTTGCCCTGCAAAATCATACACAAACGCTCGAAGCCCATACCTGTATCTACGTTCTTTGCAGGAAGTGGCTCCAATGAGCCGTTAGCCTTGCGATTGAACTGCATGAATACGAGGTTCCAGATCTCGATAACCTGAGGGTGGCTCATATTCACCATCTCGCGACCAGGGATCTTTGCCACCTCCTCCTCGTCACGCAAGTCGAAGTGGATCTCGCTACAAGGACCGCAAGGACCCGTCTCGCCCATCTCCCAGAAGTTATCCTTCTTGTTACCACGGATGATGTGACCCTCGGGCAAAAACTGCTTCCAATAGTCGTAACCCTCCTGATCGAAAGCTACGCCATCCTCCTCGCTACCCTCGAAAACGGTAGCATACATACGGCTCTTGTCGAGCTTATAGACCTCCGTAAGGAGCTCCCATGCCCACTCGATAGCCTCCTTCTTGAAGTAGTCGCCATACGACCAGTTACCAAGCATCTCGAACATGGTGTGGTGATAGGTATCGTGACCTACCTCCTCCAAGTCGTTATGCTTACCCGACACGCGCAAACACTTCTGTGTATCTGCCACGCGAGGGAACTTACGGGGAGTGTTACCAAGGAAGATATCCTTGAACTGATTCATACCTGCATTTGTAAACATCAACGTAGGATCGTTCTTCACGACCATAGGAGCTGAAGCTACAATCTCATGCTCTTTAGAGCGGAAAAACTCCAAAAAAGCCTCTCTGATTTTATTCGATTCCATATATCTTAAAATTTAATTATTACCTATATTTTATATGCGGTTGCAAAATTACACAAATTGCTTTAATTTTGTAGCGCCAAACGCAATATTTTTAATATTTTTTACTTTTTGTAAAAGAAGAGAACAACAAACGCTATGCAGCACAACTCAAAAGGGTCAAATATCAAGCGATCACGCCACAAGTCTAAGGGCTACTCATTAGCCTCTCGACTCGCCATCACCCTGCTCATAGCCATAATTTGCAATATCACAATCTCATATTTGGTCGATACCCCCAAGATATCGAAGATCAAACGCGACAACCTCCGACTCGAGGCCCAATACGAGATTCTCAACGAGAAGATCGCCTCGGCCGAGTTACTACTATCCGACATCAACCATCGCGATAGACACGTCTATCGTCCACTATTGGGCATTGACACACTCAACATCCCGAGCGTCTATGCCGAGTATAACGATAGCAAGTATGCCGATTTCAAGGAGGATAGCTACGGTGAAATTATCGAGGATAGTTGGCGACGCCTCGACCACCTCACACGCAACATCTACTATGCCTCACGTGCGTTGGACGACACACAGGATATGGCCGAGAATAAAGAGGAGTTTTCGACAAGCATTCCCGCCATTTGGCCTATCGACCGCACCAAGCTCCGCAAAGTTAGCAGCCTTTATGGCATGCGCAAGCACCCACGTTATGGCGTATGGCGTAAGCATGAGGGCGTAGACCTCTCGGCACCCAAGGGTACGGCTGTATACGCCACGGGCAACGCTGTTGTATCGTTCTCGGGGTGGAAGCCCGGATATGGCTATCTTATCGAACTTAACCACGGCTTCGGATATAAGACCCGCTACGGTCATCTATCAAAGCGACATGTATCGCGTGGCGACAGCGTAACACGTGGTCAGGTTATTGGCGACGTGGGCAATACTGGCGTATCGGAGGGCTCACATCTTCACTACGAGGTGCGCTATCGTGACAACACAGTAAACCCAATCTACTACTTCAACAAGGATATGTCGCCAGAGGCCTATATCGAGCTAATGGAACAGTTGGAAAGCGTAGATAAATAGACTGATTTTATGAGCATTAAGCAAAACATATTAACCAAATTATCGCTACGAAATCGTCCCATAGAGCCGATACTAATCAAATTATTGGTATGGCTCGGAGTGATTATCGTGTGGTATACCATACTCACCTTTGCAGTAGATATGCCACGCGAATACAAGCTACGACACTCTTCCGATAAGATGCGTAGCGAATATGAACTTCTCAGCGAGCGTTACGACTCGCTTATGCTCATTTTGGACAACGTGGCAGAGCGTGATCAGAATGTTTTTCGCAAGCTATTCGAGTCTAATCCCTATGAGTTGGAGAGTAGCGACTACAAAGGTCGTCCCGAGCTATATGAGGAGTTGGCCGATATGTCAAATGTCGATCTCGACAAGCGATTAAGCACAATGGTAGCTACCGCACAACAGCAAGAGTCTAAGATGTTGGAAGCATTCGATGTGATGCGCTCAGGACTCAGCGATTTGGGAACTTCTATAGAGAATATCCCTGCTATTCAGCCCGTAAACAACCGTCATCTAACGCTTCTTGCTGCTGGAAAAAAGCCTTTAATTAATCCATTCTATCGTGCTATGCATGAGCACCATGGAATAGATTACCTAGTGTCGGAAGGAACTCCCGTATTTGCCACTGCCGACGGCAAGATAAAGTCGCTATCAGAGAAGAACTCATCACACGGCAAAGCGATAACCATAGACCACGGCAACGGTTATCAAACGTCGTATAGTCACCTTCTCGACATCCGAGTAAAGAAGGGACAAAAGGTTAAGCGAGGGGATATTATTGCACTGTCGGGCAATACAGGTCTTTCGTTTGCGCCGCACCTCCATTATGAGGTAATATACAACGATACACGTGTTGACCCTATCCACTACTTCTTCTTAGAGCTTAGCCCCGATGAGTATCAGCGTATAATACGTATCGCTCTATCGAGTATGCAATCTTTTGATTAACATTATGGCTCAGATAAAGTTAATACTCTTAGATTTCGACGGCACATTAGCTGACACACGCTTAGCCAATGCTCACGCCTACATCGAGGCACTCGGCGAGGTAGACATCAAGCTCAGCGTAGAGGAGTATCTCGATAGATTCTTCGGCATGCGCTGTATGGAGTTTATGCGTACGGTAGGTATTAGCGAACCAAGCGAGATACAAGCACTACGACGTCGCAAAATTGAGCTATACCCCAAACACTTCGCTTCGGTACGCCTTAACGAGCCTTTATGGACGTGGTGTCAGATGATGCGCAATATGGGAGCTAAAGTATGGATTGTATCTACAGGTCACATAGATAACATATCTAATGTGATGCGATACTTAAAGTTGGATTCTGGCATTGACGGCATCCTATCAGGCGATGATATAGACAATCCCAAACCCGCCCCAGATTGTTTTCTAAAGGCAATGTCAATAGAGGGTGTGACACCCGAAAAGACCATTATTTTCGAAGATTCGGCAATAGGCTTAGAGGCTGCAAGGCGCAGTGGCGCAGCTTTTGTAAAAATATCTCTTGAATAGACAAAAGCTAAAAATTGAGTAAAACTCTTGGCAGTTGGGTAAATTTTTACTAATTTTACTCTTCGAAATGACTAAATCGCAAGATTATGAAGAGGATTTTGCTTATACTATGCCTTATCGCAAACGCCATACAGCTATCAGCTCAAGATACTACGTCCAACAACAACTATGTTCGATTGGAGCTCAACGAGTTTATCAAAGTCGATATTGATGCCCCTGTAAAGCTAACGCTTATCAAACTCGAAGAGGGTCACAAGCCATACCTCGAGTACAACACGCATGGCTATTACACCTCGAAGTTTACGGCGACGGTAGACAACAATAAGCGAGAGCTTAAAATCTCGGAACGCGTTGATACTAAGCGAGAAAGCATCACCGATGTAAAGTTATATTACTCATCGCTACAGAGAATATGTATCTCACGTGCCGATGTTAGCGCACGGGAGACCATTAGTGGTCAGCAGCTCGACATTTTTGTTACTAACGAGTCGCACTTTATCGCAGATGTTGATGTTCTCGATATACTCGTAAACATATCTGGCAAATGTCGTGCAGTCATCACTGGCAACACCCTTTATCAGACTGCGGAGGTTACCACCGCACAGTATGATGCATCGGGTCTCGAAAGCGTATCGACGGTGGCTAACGTATCGCATAATGGCATGGCCAAGGTTGATGCACATGAGAGATTGCAGGCCACAACATCTACGGGCGGCACAATATACTACGTCACCGAGCCTGTTATTCTGCGTACCGAATCATCGCTATTCGGTGGCATGATTTCGAAGATGTAAGTAAGCTAAGTTAATCCAACTAAACACGATACGATGTATAGTTTTTTGCAGGAGCTCACACAAAGGCTTCTGAGCCGTTGTCATAACGATTTATCATCCCTCGTGGTGATGCTCCCGTCGTTGCGTGCTCGCACATTCTTCAACGATGCACTTGCACAATGTGCCGACTCCCCCATTTGGCAACCACAGCGCATAACCATAGATGAGATTATGGAGCGTGGCTCGGGGTTAATCTCTGGCGAACGCATACGTCTCATCAGCGAGTTATACAAGATATATGTCAAGCACCACCCCTCGGAGACATTCGACAAGTTCTACTACTGGGGTGAGATGCTCATTTCAGACTTCGACCTTATCGACAAGTATATGGTCGATGCGAATATGCTCTTGCGCAACATCGAGGATATCAAGGAGATAGAGGCCGACGTATCGTATCTAACAGAGGATCAACTACGCATAATCTCATTTTGGCGCAGTGTCGGCAGTAGCGAGGAACTAAGCGAGCAGAAGCGTCGTTTTCTCAAAATATGGCGTTCACTACCAGCCATCTACACCGAATTTCGCGAGCGTCTACGTAGCCTTGGCATAGGTTATAGCGGCATGATATATCGCGACACAGCCGAGCGCATACGTCGTGGCGAAGATGTCGAGGTTGGCAATCGTCGCTTTATAATTGCAGGTTTCAACGCACTATCGGCCAGCGAGAAGATACTCTTCGACTACCTCGCACGTCGTGAGGCAGGTGCAGAGTTCTATTGGGATTACGACAGCTACTATGTAGACAATGAGGCTCACGAGGCGGGAATGTTTCTGCGCGACAATATCGTACGCTACAAACCGCCCGTAGATATAAGCCATGATAACTTCATCGAGCATAAAAAACAGATGCGCAGCATAGCGTGCGTCTCTAATATCGTACAATTGAAGTATGTCGCCCATATTCTCGAGGAGCTACCACGCGAGGAGCTTGACAAGCGCACAGCAATCATTCTCACCGACGAGAATATGCTCATTCCGCTACTACACTCTCTACCCGAATGTGTAGATATGGTCAATGTCACAATGGGTTATCCCGTAAAGACCTCTCTCGCATTCACCTTTATAGAGCGTTTGGCATCGTTGCAGCTACACAGTCGTTTGAAAGGTGACGATGAGCTATTCTACCACGTTGATGTCACAGGCCTACTTACACACCCTTACGTTCGAGAGAGCGCGGGTAAGGCTGCAGACGAAATCATCGAACAGATATCATCAAGCCGCATGACATCCATCTCTTCAACACTCTTTGCGAATGACACACTGCTACGTGCAATATTCTCGCGCAAAGAGGATTGGGAGTCTATGGCTAAATATATACTTGATGTACTTGGTATACTCACCGAGCATCTTGAGTTCGACGACAGAGTCGAGGCTGACTCTATGCGTATCGTCATAGAGAATACGGCTATGACAATGCGCTCTATTGCCCGTTGCGAGATAGATCCATCGATTGAGATCTTCCTATCGGTACTTCGCAAACATCTGCAACGTGTAACCATACCCTACGAAGGCGAGCCGTTGGAGGGTGTGCAGATTATGGGTATTTTGGAGACCCGAAATATCGACTTTAAGAACGTAATTATTCTCTCGATGAACGATGCCAACTTCCCAGGAGATCGAACTTCGGAGTCATCATTCATCCCCTACAACCTACGTGCAGCCTACTCGATGCCAACTCCCGAGCAGCACGAAGCGATGTATGCCTATTACTTCTACCGTCTGATACAGCGTGCCGAACGTGTGGATATGCTATACTGCTCACGTGCCGACGAGAAGAGCACGGGTGAATGTAGCCGTTATATCCACCAGCTCGACTACGAATCGCCATACGACATAGAGAAACTATCGGTCGGTGTAGACCTTATGCCCGACACGAACAAGGCTATAAGCGTTGAGAAGGGCGAAAAGGAGATGCGTATATTGGAGAGATATTTACACGAAGAGAGCGGGTTTAGTCTATCTCCTACAGCACTATTTAGGTATGTGGAGTGCCCTCTGAAGTTTTATTTTGCGACAGTTGCACACCTCCGCACCCCCGACGAGATTAGTGACACGGTTGATGCTCTAACTTTCGGCAACATTCTGCACGAGACTATGCAGATGCTCTACACTCCGCTTATTGGCAAGAAAAATTCCAATAAGCTGGTGGCCGAATTGATAAATCATGACACCGTAGCCTCGGCCGTAGATGTGACTATGGGACGTTTGCTCTTTGGCCGCGACAAAATATCAACATCAGATCTATCGGGCGATAGGCAACTCGTACGCGACATCATCATTAAGTACATCATGCGAGGTGTGCTGCGCCACGACAAGGAGCGAAAGGAATATATTATAAGTGGCCTCGAGGAGGATGTGACGTATCGCCGACCTCTTAGCGATGGCCGTGCCGTAACACTCTCGGGACGTGCCGACCGCATAGATACCCTTGAGGATGACTCATTGCAGATTATCGACTACAAGAGTGGCGCTGTACCCCATTTGGAGTACGACGGCATGGAGAATCTATTTAGAGGCGAGCCTCAGAAACGAATATCCAACATATTCCAAACGCTACTCTACTCGATGATGTTACGCCACTCTCGATCGGTGCATACTACGCCATCGCTGTACTACGCCTCGAAGATGCTCTTGGGTGACTACTGTGAGCGTATTACCGATGTATCGAACGGAATGCTCGTAGAGAGATACGACGATGTTGCCGAGGAGTTCGAAAAGGAGTTAGACTCAATACTCGAGGAGCTATTCGACCCCAAGAAGCCTTTCTGTCAGGTCGAGAATGTAGATACTTGTAAATATTGCGATTACAAAAAGATATGCCGACGATGAAACGAGCCATAATACTCAGTGCAAGTGCAGGCTCGGGTAAGACCTACCAGCTGGCACTCAAATATGTATGCGACATAGTACGCCACCCCGAGAAGTTTCGCAATATCTTGGCCGTAACATTTACGAACAAGGCTACCGAAGAGATGAAGTCGCGCATACTTCGCGAAATTGACACCCTCGCCTCGGGTGCCAAGAGTAGCTATGTCGAGGAGATTCGCAAAGCTACGGGATTTAGCGAGGATAAGATACGTAGCCAGGCACTTCGTGCGCGCACACTTATACTGCACGACTACTCTCGATTCAGCGTACTCACCATCGACCGTTTCTTTCAGCGTATCATACGTGCCTTTATCAAAGAGCTTGGTATCGATCTGAATTACAATATTGAGCTCGACACCTCATCGCTTCTTATGCGCAGTGCCGATGAGCTGATTGAGGATATAGCCGACAACAAAGAGCTACGTAGCTGGATGTTGGAGTATGCCGAAGAGCGACTCAACGATGGCATGCGTTGGGATATGCGCAGTGAGCTACGCGCCATGGGTAGTGAGATATTCAAAGAGGAGGCGGTTCGCAATATTGGCAACAATATCGACAAGGAGGCCCTACGCAAGAAGGTAAATGAGATGGTAGCACGTGCCGAGAGGTGCAAAGCTAAGATTAAGAGTCTTGGTCAGGAGGCCGTGCAGTACATAGCATCACAAGGACTCACGTTCAGCAGCTTCAAGGGACAGTCACGCAGCTTTACATCATGTTTTGCACGCTACGCCGAGGGAGAGCTTAAAGAGCCGACAGCTACGATGCTTAAGGCGACCGAAAGCGATGATGCATGGTATGGGAAGGATGCCGACGGCAATGTCGTTGTAGCCACATCCTACCTACGTCCTATACTCTCCGAAATATGCAAGCTATATACCGACAATATCTCGATGATAAACACCGCCGCGATTCTCCGTGAGAACTATCGCAGCTATGCCCTTTTGGGAGATCTCTACGCCAAAGTGTCGGAGCTATGCGATCGTGAGAGCATAATGATTTTGGGCGAGACCAAGAATCTCCTCTCTACGTTTATCGACGAGAGTAACGCTCCGTTTATCTACGAGAAGGTGGGTAATCGCTACGAGTATTTCATGATTGATGAGTTTCAGGATACCTCGTTACGCGAATGGCTCAACCTCAGACCGCTACTTCTCAACGCCATGGCCTCAAACCCCGAGACCTCGGTATTTATCGTAGGCGATGTTAAACAGTCGATATATCGTTGGCGAGGTGGCGACTGGCGACTACTCAATAGTCAGGCTATCGAGGACCTCGGCAACAAGAACAGCCAGGTGAAGAAACTGAAGGAGAACTATCGTAGTGCACCCAATATTGTAAGGTTCAACAACAGCTTTATATCGCAAGTTGTAGAGAGTGACAATCAACATCTTAACACAACGCTTGACGAGGCTCTATCATCGAACAAAATAGGCAAGGAGCAATATATCAAACTGCATGATATAATCAAAAACGCCTATAACGAGCACGCTCAAGAGATAAAAAAGAGCGAAGAGGAGGGAGGCCATGCCGAGGTATGTGCATTCGATCCGAAGGTCACCGACTCGCCATTTATCGAGGCCATCGAGAGTGCTATCAGCCGTGGCTACCGCTACCGCGACATACTCATCCTAGTACGAGGTACTACCGATGCCAACAAGGTTGCGAATGCTCTATTCGAGTACAAGGAGCGGGCGTTTACATCGCAGGGCATTGCAGGATTCAACATCCTCACACCCGATTCGCTCAGCATTGAGAATTGCGACATTACAGAGTTTATCATCGCTGTACTACGCCTTGCCGTAGACCCACGCAACGACATTGAGCGTGGTGTATATAATCGCTACTTAGGTCTTGATTTCGATCACCATTTCGATGAAACGGAGACCGAAGCACTGCGTCGCATCGCCCATCTATCGCCAATGGAGGCCTTCGAGTATATCATCTCTCGCTTTAGGCTAAACGAGCGAAAAGAGCGTATAGCCTATTTGCAAGCCATGCACGAACAGATTGTATCATTCTCAACCTCACGCATAGCAGACATCCAGCACTATTTAGAGTGGTGGGAGGAGCGTGGCCGCAAGGAGAGCGTACGTGTGGAGATGACCGACGACACGATCGAGATTACCACAATACACAAGGCCAAAGGTCTTGAATCACGTGTTGTAATCATCCCCTATGGCAAATGGGATCTCGCACCACGCAGCACACTGCGCCCCGTAGTCTGGGCTAAGGCCTCGGAGTATAGCGGGGGCGTTATCGAGGAGCGATTCCCCGTGATATACAACAACACTATGGAGCGTTCGGCCTTTACGAGCGACTATTATAGAGAGCTTGTAATGAGCCATGTTGATGGCATAAATCTGTTGTATGTCGCAGTAACACGAGCCTCTAAAGAGCTTTACATATACGTACCATACTCTCTGAATACCAAGAGTAAGAGTAGTGATAGTGTAAGCAATACGGCACCTCTGATTATCAAGGCAGCCGAGACACTATTCCCTACCCCCGAATTGGAGTATCGCGACGATAGCATAGCGCTGAAGCGTTACCGAAGGGGAGTATGCACTATGCAGCATATCACGAGCGACAAACTATCAAAGCAGAATATTCTGCTTGGTGAGTATATCAGCCATCAGCCAGAGATTAAGGTTCGGCATTACGATAGTCGTTTCCGCGAGGAGGGTCTACGTGTGGGCAGCAAGTCGTGCAACCACGGCATCGCCTTGCATCGCATCTTCGAGCAGGCGCGTAACTTCGACGACCTACACTTAGCACTACAACGCCTCGATGCGGGATGTATGCTCGACAGCGAAGAGATAGCTGCGATTAGCCACTGCATATCCGAAGCCGAGAATAATCCAACAATAAAGGAGTGGTTCTCGGATGCGTGGGATTATGTGAAGTGCGAGGCCGAGATTATATCGCGCAATGAGATACGCCGTCCCGACCGTGTAATGATTGCAGGTCGCAGAGCCGTAATCGTGGATTACAAATTTGGCGAGCAGCGCTCTGCATCCTACAAAAGGCAGATGGCCGAGTATATCGAGCTACTGCGAAACATGGGGTGCTACGACACAATCGAGGGTTATGTTTGGTATATTACACAGGGTGTAATCGAGAAGATTTAGATAGTAGAGCAGGTAATAGTAGAAAATCTACCAATTATCTGCTCTACCTCTTTATTATATAGAATCAAAGTTGTATCTTTGTAGCATGAAACAGGGATTTTGGAACATAATACCACAGAGCTATCGTCGCCGCGCTATAGTGGTGGCGATAACTATATTCTTGCGTGCGTTACTCAACTTTGTGGGTATCGCCATGCTGCTTCCTATCCTTGTACTCATTATCGACAGTGACAACATTACCTCAAACACAACTTTAAGCAAAGTATACGATATCGCTGGTTTCGAGTCGCATAACGACTTCATCATAGCTGTATGTGCTGCCGTTGTTGGTGTGATACTCATAAAGAATATCGCCGTACTGTTACTCTATCGCTTCGAGCGCGATTTCATCTACGCATTATATAAGCATCTATCCGAGAGGCTCTATCGTGGTTACCATAGCCGAGGCCTTGGATTTATCAAGCGTAGCAACTCGGCACTGCTAACACGCAACATCAACGTCGTAAGTCTTACGTTTGTCGTAGGCGTACTAAAGCCTATGGCATCTATTGCCAGCGAAGTATTGCTCTTCATGTTGTTATTCGGTGCGCTGATGTGGTATGCTCCGATTGCTGCACTACTCTCGATTGCAATATTTCTACCCACGATGCTCATCTTCTACCTCGGTGTGCGCCGTAAGCTACAAGATATAGGCATCAGAGAGAACGAAGCACAGCGCATCAAGAGTCGCATCGTTGCCGAGACCTTCCGCGGCTTTGCCGATGTGGAGATTGGAGGAGCCTTTCCCGAGCTCTTCGACCGCTTCGAGAGAGCCATGGATGAGGCCGTGACACTTCGTAAACGCAACGCTACGATCAGCATGCTTCCGCAGATGTTTACCGAGGTAGGACTTGCGGCAGGCATGGCACTGCTTGTGATTATCAGCCTTGGTATGAGCAGTGACAACCTCAGTCTTATGTTTGGTGTTTTTGCCGTAGCTGCAATACGCCTTATACCATCGATACGCAACATCATGTCGAGCTGGAGCGCTATTCGTTACAACCGCTACTCCATTGCAACACTTGCTGAGGCCGACATCGAGGCCGACATCAAAGAGGAGTGCTTCACGACTGACAGGTTTCATTTTAGCGATAGAATAGAACTTCATAACCTGACATTTCAATTCGATGATGCAGAGACACCTACGATACGCAATATGTCGCTCGAGATAAAGAAGGGCGAGCGTCTGGGAATACGAGGTGCTTCGGGTGCAGGTAAGACCACCCTATTCAATCTCATCCTCGGTCTGTACCGTCCAACATCTGGCGATATTCTCATAGATGGCGAAAAACTCGACCGTAGCAATATCCGTAAGTGGCAGAATACCATTGGCTACGTATCGCAGAGCGTATTTATCGCCGACATGACCCTTGCCGAAAACATTGCCTTCGGACAGAAACCCGAGGATATAGACTATAGGCGTGTGGAGCAAGTATTAGAACTTGCCGACCTATGTTCGTTCGTCGATACACTCCCCGAGGGTTATCGCTCGCGCATTGGCGAACAGGGAAGCCGTCTATCGGGAGGACAGCGACAGAGAATAGGTATAGCACGTGCACTATACAAAAATTGCGACATCCTATTCTTTGACGAAGCGACATCGTCACTTGACAACCGCACGGAGGAGAATATCAACACCGCAATACGACGACTATCGGCCGAAAACCGCGCGCTGACCATCGTGGTTATCGCACACCGAGAGAGTTCGTTGGAGTATTGCGACAGAATAATAACAATTGAGTAATGGACAAAAGATTCGACTACATAATTGCAGGACTAAGCCTACGTAGCGATATCGACCTTGTAGCCATCGGCCTGCGAGGTTTTCAACCATTTGAGCACGAAGTGTGTGGCGAGCCTACCTGCACATTCCACATCCGTCGCGATATGACAATTGACGACTTCGGCCCGCTTAAGAACATCTCGAAGAGTTATCTCGCCGAGTCGGACTGCCATAGCGAACTTGCCAAGTGCGAGGGTGGATATGTATATATTGTAGAGGCTCGTAATGAGAGCGAGGAGAGGAAAATATTTCATATCGACACAGCTACAAATCGCATAGAGAGTAACATCGAGTGGAGATCGAACTACGAATTATCTCTATTACGCTTTGGTATTTGGGTGATGTTTGGCATTGCAATAGCACCTCACAGCGCCATCGCTATCCACTCATCGGTTATCGAGTCCGAGGAGCGTGGCGTACTATTTTTGGGAGAGTCGGGCACTGGCAAGAGCACACATACACGTCTTTGGAGAGAGAATATCAAGGACGCTCACCTTCTTAACGACGACTCTCCAATCATCCGCATCATTGATGGAGAGCCTCGCGTATTTGGCTCGCCATGGAGCGGCAAAACACCATGCTATCGTGATTTGAGCTACCCTATTGCTGGTTTCTGCCGACTCAGTCAGGCACCCCACAATGCAATACGACGCCTTAATGTAATCGCTGCCCTGGGAGCTATTCTGCCATCATGTCCACCTCAATTTGGTCACGACACCTATCTTCAGGATTGCATCTGTAACACACTGGACACAATTTTGCGCAAGGTAGGCGTATACCACTTAGAGTGCCTCCCCGACAGCGCTGCGGCACACCTATCTCACTCAACGATAATCAAGGGCGATGCATAAGTTTTTGGACAATATCGAGGAGATTGTACCCGTAGGCGAGAGTTTTAGGCTTTTTGTCCGTGGCTTCAGTATGCTTCCGCTATTGGGCTACGGTCGCGACAATATCATCATCCGCCGCACAACCGAGGAAGAGGATATCGTGGGACGTATAGCTATGTTTCGCACCTCGACGAACCACATCATCGTACACCGCGTTGTCGAGGTTAAGGATGGCATCGTGACACTTCAGGGTGATGGCAACCCCTACACACGCGAGAAGTGTCGTCGTAGCGAGATTGTCGGTGTCGTAGAGTCGGTCATCAGAGAGAGTGGTCGCGAGGTTAGCTGCACGACACGCAGTTGGCGCACACGTGAACATATATGGCTTGCACAGCCCGCTATTGTTCGCCGCTATGCCCTAGCCATCATTCGTCGCGTGCACCGCTGGACAGGTAAAAAGTAAATTAGTAACATCTACAAAATATGGATTTCAGAATAGGACACGGCTACGATGTACACGCCTTGGCGGATGGTCTTCGCCTCGTACTCGGTGGCGTAGAGATAGAGCATACAAAGGGCTGCGTAGCACACTCGGATGGCGATGTGGCGATACACGCGATATGTGATGCCATGCTCGGAGCACTTGCCCTCGGTGACATAGGTAAGCTATTTCCCGATAGCGACCAGCGCTACAAGGGTATCGACTCGACACTGCTACTCAAGGAAGTTGTCAAGGTAGTAGCTTCGAAGGGTTATTGCGTTGGAAACGTAGACTGCACAATAGCTATGCAGCGACCTAAGCTACGTCCACATATCGACACTATGCGCCAGCGTCTTGCCGAGGTTATCGGCATAGATGTAGACCGTATATCGGTGAAGGCAACGACCACCGAGAAACTCGGTTTCGAGGGCAGAGAGGAGGGCGTATCGACAACGGCGGTCGTGCTGCTCAAGAGTCTTTAACTTAGGCTCGGTGCGGTAAAGTTGTAAAAAGTTTTGCAAAATGAAATAAAAACACTACATTTGCATCGCTTTTTAGGAAGTGTGTTGCTCGGATGGTGGAATAGGTAGACACGCCGGACTTAAAATCCTGTGGGCAGTAATGCCCGTACCGGTTCGACCCCGGTTCCGAGTACAGAAGCGAGAGTAGATTTATCTGCTCTCGTTTTTGTTTTTATAGCGCATTAGTGGCAAGAGTAAACCTATTTCTGCCAACACATCAAGCAACAATGGCTCGAACACAGGTTCGAGCCATTATCGTTATCAATCCGACACTCTATTTCGAGATAATTCGAGGTGGCGTATGTAAAATCTGAGAGTCGCCATAAACCATACTCTGAGGCATGGCCAACGCCGAAACACTGGCCTCGGTCTTGCGATTGATAGCGTCATAGGCTACAAACTCCTCGTAGTTATACTCCCAACTAAGGCCATAAGCAAGATAGTGAATACGACGATATATCGCCTCGCGCGAAGGTGCATTAAACCCTCCATAGTTGCTACGCATAATACTATAATCAGTTGGTCTATAGACACCCTCGGGATAGGTTAGACCACCCTTAAAGATACCAAGACCATCGTACTGATAACGCTCATCTGCAAGGAAATGCTTCCATTTAACACTCTCGGCAGTGGGCGCATCACCCTTCTGCAAATGGACATTCTTAAACCAATTCAGAGGCTCCAACGCATCGAAATATTGCCAGTATTCGTAGCCTACAATCTCGCCATTGCCACTATAGAAATACTCATCACCGAGCTTCGCAAAACCATGGCCACAAGCCTCGTGCAGGATAAGTCCGCGGAATCGTTCATCATCGCCACAGAGTGTAAAGTAGGCAATAGCAGGGCCATCTCCAAAATAGCCGTCATAGTAGAGTTCGGGGTCGCGGACATAAGGGACACTCATATAGCACGTACCGCCATAATGGTCGGAATTGATAATAACGACGATCAATGTATTATAGAGTTGCTCCTCGCTAAACATCTTCTGTGCGTATGTATTAACGACATTATCGTTTGCGATAATCTCTGTACCATCACCGAAATATGAACCAAACACCGTACGACCAGACGTTTGCGTACCATCAACACCCTCGCACTTAGATATGGTCTTCATCATATATATATTAAATAGGTGCTGATAGCTCTTGAAAGGCTCCTCGCTAAACATTGCATCTACACCCTTACGGCAATGCGCTTCGAGTAGGCCCGAGGCTATCTGTCGATCCGAATAGCCATCACCCATAAGTAGAATATCAATACCACTACCCTCTGTTGCTCGTTGCAACACTACGACTTCTCCATTTGCACTATAATCCGTAGATGTGTAGTTGGCGCTCTCTATACCGTTGAGTCGATATTTGCTCCACTGAGCATCTAACTGATATGCAGACAATACGCTATCGGGCACACGTACCGAGATATTATACGGGAAAGCGTTGACCCCGAGCGATGGAGGCGTCGTAGCCATACACGTAACAGCCGTAAGATTCGAACAGCCATCGAGCACCATGCTGCCAATAGAGGTTACGCTCTCAGGGAAGGTTACCTCGGTTAGTGATGAGCATCCCCAAAACGCACCATCACCAACACTTTTTATACCGTAAGGCATAGTAATACTCTTAAGCGACGATTGATCCATAAACGAGTATGCTCCGACATATTCAACCATAGGAGTAAACACCAGATTTTTCACCTCTGCGGTATAGAGGAGCGGCTCTGAAGCGATAGCTCCATTATCCAGTTCTATATCTGCAAGATTACAATCTATTGTCAGCGTATCGATCACAGCATTTTTAAAAGGCAACGATGCGAAGCTACTCAACGACGCTGGAATATTGATACTCTTAATAGCCTCACAATAATAGAACACATGCTTACCCAGATACTCAAGATTCGCCGAAAGATGCACATCGGCAAGTGACGAGCAATTGTAGAAAGCAAAATCCTCGATGCGCGTTACGCTATCAGGAAGAGTGATAGACTTCAACGTACTCTTCGAGTCGAAGGACTCCTTATTGAGCGTTATCAAATCTGTTGCGAACTTTACAACCCATTTACCATCAACCTCGTTGTGCGATACTATCGCAGCATTAAACTTATCAGATGATAGCGATAGCTGTGCACCGTTGGTGGTCGTATACCACAACTCGTTTGAGGCAGGCAAAGCGGTATAGGCTATCTCTACGGCCTGCATAGGGAGTATCGTATTACGCTTAATGATAATGCTTTTTGACGTACTCTTCGTATATGTATTACCCTCCACATCCTCAATCTCCATAGTAAAGCCTCGAGAAAGTGTTACTGGAGGTAATACAACATAAATATCAGTAACCGTAGCATTTAGCTGTAGGCCATCACCGCAATCAACCGCTACATAATTGCTACCCGAGCTCATCATCTCAATAGTTGGCATAGCGTCATACGAAGCTATAACAGCAGCATCGCCCGACAAGATCTCGCCATTGTTACCCTTGATCGTAACGCTACGTATTGCAACATTACCCCATAATTGGAGCTTGAGCATACCGCAAACATTGCGAAACGTGAGCAAGTTATTAGCTAAAGACTCCGACACCGACACCATTGGGTATACACCGCGGGCAAAGCCTCCAGCCTCATAGTTCTGCACCATAGGAAGCGACACTTGCAATGTCTGATCATCGTTGAGCGCCACACCCTCTTCATAGGGGTAGTAGGCATAGACTGCATCGAAACTACTACTCATCGCCTCGTCCTGCGATACGGGACTGATACTACCACTCTTATCGCCAGTAGTGCCATTGAATCGATACTCTACGCTATCGTTATTGCCACAGAATACGGCCAAGCGATCGTCCGAATGCCAATAGAGCTTGGTATCGTCATCCATATATGTTCGACTCTGCGCACCTTCACACTCGACAATCAACACTCTATCGCCCGAGAGATTACCGTCCGAGAGATTATGCTCCTCGTATAAATTTGCACACGATAGCGCAAACTCAGCTATCAAAATTAAGGTTAAGACCTTGCCGAAAAACTTTCTCATTTTGCTCTTATTTACATATATTATAAATGTAGGTCATTGCAAAGATATATGTTATGTCCTATTTTTGCAACACGCAACACATAAAAATGATCTCAGCACACCTCAAAATATGCTTTCAGCCCATTTATTGATATTTATTAGCAGTTAATGGAGTGCTTTTCCAAGTCTAAATGAGGTTTTAGAAAAAATATTTAGAAAAAGTGTGCTCAGTTTGAAAAAAAATGTGTACATTTGTTTGGTTAAAATTGAGTATTGAATAAAGTATTCGCTATAAACCGATCTATTAATAACTAAAACTACTGTCGTATGGCAAAAATCAAAGGTAAAGTTGACGTCGATACAGAGCATTGCAAGGGTTGTGGTGTTTGTGTAGCATCATGTCCTACAAAGACTCTCGGATTGTCGGCCGAAGTAAACGGCAAGGGTTATCCCTTTGCTATCATGGTTGAGCCGGACGCATGTACTGGTTGCGCATCATGTGCAATCATCTGTCCGGATAGTTGTCTAACGGTGTATCGCCAAAAATTCGAATAAGCTATGGCAGAGAAAGAGGTAAAACTAATGAAGGGTAATGAGGTAATTGCCCACGCAGCAATTCGCTACGGTTGCGACGGTTACTTTGGCTACCCCATCACTCCTCAGTCGGAGGTTATGGAGACCCTTATGGAGCTTAAGCCTTGGGAGACTACTGGTATGGTTGTTCTTCAGGCGGAGTCAGAGGTTTCTTCTGTAAACATGGTATACGGTGGTGCAGCAACTGGTAAGCGCGTTATGACATCATCATCAAGCCCCGGTGTCAGCCTTATGTCTGAGGGTTTGAGCTACCTTGCAGGTGCTGAGCTTCCTTGCGTTATTGTTAACTGCCAGCGTGGTGGTCCAGGTCTTGGTACTATCCAGCCTTCACAGAGCGACTACTTCCAGGCATGTAAGGGTGGTGCGCACGGTGACTTCCACCTTATCGTACTCGCTCCTAACTCAGTTCAGGAGATGCACGACTTCGTAGCAGACGCTTTCGATTTGGCATTCAAGTATCGTAACCCTGCTATGATCTTGGCTGACGGCTGTATCGGTCAGATGATGGAGAAGGTTGTTCTTGCTCCACAGCGTCCTCGTAAGACCAAGGAGGAGATCGCTGCTGAGTGCAAGAGCTGGGCTCTTATCGGTAAGACTGATGACCGCGAGCGTAACGTAATCACATCACTCGAGCTTAAGAGTGAGGTTATGGAGGTAAACAACCAGCGTTTGCAGGCTAAGTATCGCACTTTGGAGGAGAACGAGGTACGCTACGAGGCTATCCAGTGTGAGGATGCAGACTACGTTATCGTAGCCTTCGGTTCATCATCACGTATCTGCTCTGCAACTGTTGAGATGGCTCGTGCTGAGGGCATCAAGGTTGGTTTGTTGCGTCCTATCACACTCTACCCATTCCCCAAGAAGGCTATCGAGGATCTTGCAGCACGTGGCGTAAAGGGCTTCCTTTCAGCTGAGCTTAACGCAGGTCAGATGGTTGAGGACGTGCGTCTTGCAGTAAATGGCAAGGCTCCCGTTGAGCACTACGGTCGTTTGGGTGGCATGTTGTTCTCACCAGACGAGGTACTTAAAGCACTTAAAGAGAAACTTATAAATCGATAAGACTATGGCAGAGGTAGAAATCAAACAGGAGAATTTGGTATTTCAGAAGTCGAAGCTTATCCTACCTAACGTGATGCACTACTGCCCTGGCTGTAGCCACGGTACTGTGCACAAGCTCGTTGCCGAGGTTATCGAGGAGATGGGCTTGGAGCACGATACAATCGGTGTATCACCTGTAGGATGCTCGGTATTCGCATACAACTATATTGATATTGACTGGGCACAGGCTGCTCACGGTCGTGCTTGCGCAGTAGCAACAGCTATCAAGCGTGTTAATCCCGAGAAGATGGTCTTCACATACCAGGGTGATGGTGATATGTCAGCTATCGGTACTGGTGAGACTATCCACGCTGCAGCACGTGGTGAGAACATCGTTGGTATCTACATCAACAACGCAATCTATGGTATGACCGGTGGTCAGATGGCTCCTACTACCCTTTTGGGTATGAAGACCGCTACTACTCCTTATGGTCGTGATCCTAAGCTCAATGGTTACCCCTACAAGATTGCTCAGATGTTGGCACACCTCGATGGCGTATGCTACGTAACACGTCAGAGTGTTCACACTCCAGCCAACGTACGTAAGGCAAAGAAGGCTATCCGTCACGCATTCGAGAATGCTATGGCAGGTAAGGGCTTCAGCCTCGTAGAGATCGTTGCAACATGTAATAGCGGTTGGAAGCTATCGCCTGTTGCATCTAACGAGTGGCTCGAGCAGAATATGTTGCCATTCTATGAGCTCGGTGATTTGAAGGACACAACTAAAGAGTAAGCATTTATGAAGGAAACAGTAATTATTGCAGGTTTCGGAGGACAGGGTGTCCTCACGATGGGTAAGATTTTGGCTTACTCTGGCATTATGCAGGACATGGAGGTAACATGGATGCCTTCTTACGGTCCTGAGATGCGTGGTGGTACTGCCAATGTAACCGTTATTCTTTCAGATAGCGCGATTTCATCGCCCATCGCACATGAGTTTGACTGCGTAGTTGTTCTCAACCAGCAGTCTATGGATAAGTTTGAGAGTCAGGTGAAGCCAGGTGGTGTTCTTATCTATGACACCAACGGTATCACCAGCCACCCCACTCGTACAGACATCAGCGTATATCAGATCGACGCTACTGCCGAGTGCGCTCGTTTGGGTCAGGCCAAGTTGTTCAACACCATGATTTTGGGTGCTTACCTTAAGGTTCGCCCCGTAGTTAAGATGGAGAACGTAATGGAGGGTCTTAAGAAGACGTTGCCCGAGCGTGCATGGAAGATGCTTCCACAGAACGAGGAGGCTATCAAGCACGGTGGTGAGATTATCAAGCAGGTGCGCTAATAGCGTCACAGTTTAGGACCTCTATTGAGGCCCATACGAAGGTGGCTACCTGACCAACGGTCGGGTGGCCACTTCTTCTTTATCATCATAAATGATTTTTCTATGTCTTGCTATGGTTACAACCACTACGAGTGACGCACGAGGTCTAAAGTCTTAAATTAGGCTATTCGAATAACCAAATAGCACAAAAATATAGCTATGAGAGCCTCAAAAACGCAAAAAACAAAATATTTCAAAAAATTATTAAAAATAGTTTGGCAGTTCCAAAAAAAAGCATTAATTTAGTAGTGCGAATAGAAAACTAATATTAACTTAATAGTGAATCATTATGATTATTACATTTAACGAATTGGGCCGCATTAAGGACAAGTTGCCCAGCGGCAGCTCACAGCGTATTGCAGACGAATTGGGAATTGATGTAGAGACTGTACGCAACTACTTTGGTGGTAAGCACCTCGATGCTAAGGCTGGTGCTGGTATCCATATCGAGCAGGGTCCCGATGGTGGTGTTGTGACGTTGGATGACACTACAATTTTCGATGCTGCAATGCGCATTTTGAATGAGCAGAAATAATAGCAGTTTTAAGAAGTGATAGGGTTGCTACTAAGTTTAGTGGCAACCCTATTCATTTAATGAGCTATGTAATAAACTTGTTATACATTTTTACACTTTAGCACGTCGGCCTGAAACAATAATTACAATTATTACCGCCATAATAACCATCATTAGACCTGCGACACTTGCCATATCGAGTGTTTCACCAAAGTAGACCACGCCAACAATAACTGCCGTAAGCGGCTCCATAGAGCCGAGTATGGAGGTCAGCGTCGAGCCTATGCGCTTGATAGCCATCACTAAAGTTAGATCCGAGAGTACGGTACACACTACCGCTAACATCAACAAATCGCGCCAATCACTCCACCTATGCACCGATTCTACACCCTCGCTTGCAAGTGCATAGATAAAGAAAAATATTGCTCCGAAAAAGAGCATATAGAAGGTTAGCACAACGGCATTTATACTCGCCACGCGACTCTTCATTATACCTATAATATATGCTGCATAGGTAACCACCGTAAGTAAGGCAAGGCTCACGCCACGCGGAAAGTCACCCTCGGAGTGGTTTCCCCACGCCAGCAGTGCGACACCTGCCAACGACATAACCACAGATATATAGATACCCACACCCATAGGTTCTCGAAATATAAAGGACATAACTAATGTCACGGCCAACGGGTAGAGGAAGTGAATGGTTGTAGCCACACCGCTCGGAATATATTTATAACTCTCCAACAATAGGATAGCAGTAGCCGCATAAAGCAGTGCTAGAAGCACCACACGCCCCACCACCTCTCGTTTAAGGCTAAAGCTACGCCCAGAGATAAGCATCACAAATCCCATTATCGCCGCAGCCAGCACAAAGCGATAGAAGAGTATTGTCGGCGAGCCAATACCGTAGGCGAGAAGAGGTATGGAGAATAGCGGGATAAGGCCAAATGTTGCCGACGATAGTACAGCATAGAAGACTCCCGAGGCACTACGTATTATACTCATATTCAAACGATTTTAACTACACGTTATAGTTCTTGACCACTCTACATCAAAGGTTGTATAACAAGAGTTCATTGCCATCTTGTTATACAACCCAATCTAATCATCTACGCAATTAATAGTTTTCGGCCATCGGCTCGAAATACTTCTGCTCATGTTCGCACGATGGACACAACTTCGGAGCTACCGATGCACGCACCACATATCCGCAGTTGCGACACTGCCACATAATCTCACCGTCACGACGGAAGAAGTCGCCATCTGTTATGCGAGTGAGCAACTTAAGATAGCGTCGCTCGTGCTCCTTCTCCACCTCGGAGATAAATCGGAAGGTTGCAGCAACCTTAGCAAAACCCTCAGCCTGTGCCGTATCGGCAAATTCGCGATACAATAAATCCCACTCCTCGTGCTCGCCCTCGGCCGCAGCAATTAGGTTTTCGCGCGTCGAGGCTATGACACCAGCAGGAAATGTTGCATGATGAATGGTAGCCATACCTCCCTCCAGATATTTAAAGAAGCGTTTAGCATGCTCCTTTTCTTGATCTGCAGTAGTATCAAATATGGCAGCTATCTGCTCATAACCATCCTTCGAGGCCTGCTTTGCAAAGTAGTTATAGCGCATTCGAGCCTGGCTCTCACCTGCAAAGGCCTTCAATAGATTCTCCTCGGTAAGTGTACCCTTGAGTTTGTTTCTCATAACGATAATTTTTAAGTGTTTACCCACCCTCAGTAGCAAAATATAGACCAAAGCAATAGCGGTTGGAAAATATCGAAAAAATGTGTATCTTTGCGCAATTGTATAGAATACAAAATTAAAACTTTATTATATGGCAGACGAGAAAATTATATTTTCGATGGTTGGCGTGAGCAAGGTGCTCAACAACAACAAGAAAATCTTGAACAACATTTACCTCTCGTTCTTCTATGGCGCAAAGATTGGTATCATCGGTCTCAATGGCTCGGGTAAGTCTACGCTTATGAAGATCATCGCAGGTATCGACAAGAGTTTTCAGGGTGAGGTAGTATTCTCTCCTGGCTACACTGTAGGTTACTTGGAGCAGGAGCCTCAGCTCGACCCCACCAAGACCGTCAAGGAGATTGTCGAGGAGGGAGCAGCCTCTACCGTAGCCCTTTTGAAGGAGTACGAGGATATCAACATGAAGCTGTGCGAGCCTATGGACAACGACGAGATGGCACGTCTTATCGAGCGTCAGGGCGAGCTATACGAGAAGATTGACCAGGTGAATGGCTGGGAGTTGGATAGCGTTTTGGAGCGAGCTATGGATGCATTGCGTTGTCCCGATCCCGACCAGATGGTAAACGTACTCTCGGGTGGTGAGCGTCGTCGTGTAGCGTTGTGCCGTCTGTTGTTGCAGCAGCCCGACGTACTCTTGCTCGACGAGCCTACCAACCACCTCGATGCCGAGAGTATCGACTGGTTGGAGCAGCACTTGCAGCAGTACAAGGGTACGGTTATCGCTGTTACGCACGACCGTTATTTCCTCGACAACGTCGCTGGTTGGATCCTTGAGCTCGACCGTGGTGAGGGTATTCCATGGAAGGGTAACTACTCTGGTTGGTTGGAGCAGAAGACTCAGCGTATGGCTATGGAGGAGAAGCAGGAGAGCAAGCGTCGCAAGACCCTCGAGCGTGAGTTGGAGTGGGTACGTATGTCGCCTTCGGGTCGTCATGCTAAGTCGAAGGCTCGTCTTTCGGCATACGACAAGTTGATGAATGCCGATACGAAGGAGAGAGAGGAGAAGCTCGAGATTTATATCCCCAACGGTCCACGTTTGGGCGATGTGGTTATCGAGGCTCAGGGCGTAACCAAGGCCTTTGGCGATCGTGTGCTCTACGAGGGCTTGGAGTTCTCGCTTCCACCAGCAGGTATCGTGGGTGTTATCGGTGCTAACGGTACGGGTAAGACTACCCTTTTCCGTATGATTATGGGCTTGGAGGAGCCTACATCTGGTAGCTTCCGTGTAGGTCCTACCGTGAAGCTTGCGTACGTAGACCAGCAGCACAAGTCTATCGACCCCGAGAAGACAGTATACGAGGTTATCTCACAGAATAGCGATCTCATCCAACTTGGCAACCGCCAGGTTCCTGCACGTGCATACGTAGGTCGTTTCAACTTCAACGGCGCAGACCAGGAGAAGAAGTGCGGTGTGTTGTCGGGTGGTGAGCGTAACCGTCTACACCTTGCACTTGCACTCAAGGAGCAGGGCAACGTATTGCTTTTGGATGAGCCTACCAACGACATCGACGTCAATACGTTGCGTGCGTTGGAGGAGGGTCTCGAGAACTTCGCAGGTTGTGCTGTAGTTATCTCGCACGACCGTTGGTTCCTCGATCGTATCGCCACACATATCCTCTCGTTCGAGGGCGACTCTAAGGTGGTGTTCTACGAGGGTACATACTCGGAGTACGAGGCATGGAAGAAGGCTCAGGGCGAGGATACTACGCCTAAGCGTGTTAAGTACAAGAAACTTTTGGCAGAGCAGTAGTATATGGCACAGAAACCATCTATTCCAAAGGGTACGCGCGACTTCTCTCCCGAGGAGATGATGCGTCGCACCTACATATTCGACACTATCAAAAGCGTATTCCGACTCTTCGGCTACGCCCCATTGGAGACACCCTCGATGGAGAATCTATCGACACTATTGGGTAAGTATGGCGACGAGGGTGATAAGCTTCTCTTCAAGATTTTGAACTCGGGTGACTACGGCGCAAAGCTCTCGGAGGAGGAGCTTCGTCAGGCTTCAAAGATTTCGGAGAAGGGTCTTCGTTACGACCTCACTGTACCCTTCGCACGATATGTCGTACAGCACCAAAACGAGATAGTCTTTCCGTTCAAGCGTTATCAGATTCAGCCCGTATGGCGTGCTGACCGACCACAGAAGGGTCGCTACCGCGAGTTCTACCAGTGCGATGTCGACGTCATCGGTTCGAAGTCGTTGCTCTCGGAGGTTGAGTTGGTAGATATCGTAGCTCGCGTATTCTCGAAGCTCGGCATCTCGGTAACGCTCAAGATGAACAACCGTAAGATTTTGTATGGTATTGCCGAGAGTATCGGTCATGCCGACAAGATGATAGATATTACCGTTGCTATCGACAAGCTCGATAAGATTGGTTTGGACAACGTGAAGAACGAGCTCCGAGAGCGTGGCATCGACGACGAGGCCATTGCCAAGCTTCAACCAATTCTTGAGCTTAGCGGCACTAACGCTGAGAAACTATGCAAGTTAAGCGAGGTTATCGCTGGCTCAGAGACTGGAAAGTTGGGTATCGAGGAGATGCGTACAATCTTCGACAATGTCGAGGCATTGGGTATTGCACTCACTCCAGAGCTTGATCTCTCGTTGGCTCGTGGTCTAAACTACTATACGGGTGCTATCTTCGAGGTTAAGGCCAACGATTTCCAGATTGGCTCTATCTCGGGTGGTGGTCGCTACGATGACCTCACAGGTATCTTCGGCATGCCTGGCATGTCGGGTGTGGGTATCTCGTTTGGTGCCGACCGCATCTATGACGTGATGCTCGGTCTCGACCTCTTCCCCAAGGAGTTGGCATGTTCGACAAAGGTCCTCTTCACCAACTTTGGCGCTGAGGAGCAGTTGGCAGCAATGCGTGTTATGGCCGCGTTGCGCAACAAAGGTGTAGCTACGGAGATATACCCCGAGGCTTCGAAGATGAAGAAGCAGATGGAGTATGCCAACCGTCGCGGTATCCCCTATGTTGTGATTATCGGCTCGGAGGAGTTGCAGCGTGGCGTAGCTACGCTCAAGGATATGCTCTCGGGTGAGCAGCGCGAGGTAGCATTAGCCGACCTTGCCGAGCAGTTTTAGTCTGTATTGCGGCTATGGGCAGACGAATAGTTCTTGCGCTACTTATCCTTACACTGAGTGTCGTATCGCTATCGGCACAAAGCCGACCACGCGACAGGCGTAAGGCCGTGCGAAAGATTGGCTACGTTCTGAACTACCTGCAACAAAACTATATTGACGAAGTGCCCCTCGACACCCTTGTCGAGGCGGCACTTGTCGCTATGTTCGATAAACTAGATCCGCACTCACGATATTTGCCAGCCTCCGAGATGCAAAATATGCAGCGTGTTTTGCGCTCTCAATTTGCAGGTGTCGGCATAAGCTATACCATGCTTCGCGATACGCTTATCGTACGTCGCATCATCGAGGGTTCGCCTGCCGAGGGCGCAGGATTACAGTATGGCGACAGAATAACGAGTATCGACAACTGCTCGATAGTAGGCATCGAGCGCGACTCTATCACCCATCTGCTTCGTGGAGAGAGAGGTACGACAATAAATCTTGGCATACTACGCCGTAGCGACAATACGCTGCACAGTGTAGAGATCACACGCGACCATATCGCATCGCCCTCGATTGTTGCATCGATGATGCTCAACGACACAACAGCCTACATCCGCATCAGCAACTTCGCACGCAACACACCGCAAGATTTTAGACGTGCGTTAGCTACGATGAACGATTACAACTCTCTCATCATTGATCTTCGTGGCAATTCTGGTGGACTCATCCTCAGCGTTATAGACATCTGCGGTATTTTCCTTCCTGCAAACACACTAATAACCACAACCGAGGGTCGCAAGGTGCCGACAAAAGAGTATCGCACAAAACTAAATGGCGAGCTCTGCGATATACCACTTGCTGTTCTTATCGACGAAGAGTCGGCTTCGGCCTCCGAGTTATTTGCTGGAGCTATGCAGGATAACGACCGCGCTGTAGTCATTGGTCGCACAAGTTTTGGCAAGGGATTAGTTCAGCGCCTTATAAACCTCGGTGACGATACGGGCATGGCCGTGACACGCGCAAGATATAAGACCCCGTCGGGACGTGTCATACAGCGTCCCTACGCCAAAGGCGATAAAGAGGGATACTACAATAATCGCAATCGTTATAACCACCAAGACTCTATCGCGAATAGCGAACGTGAGATATACTACACGCTCAACGAGCATAGAGAGGTATATGGTGGCGGCGGTATTACACCCGACATCTACGTTGCAGCCCAAAATATCGACACGGCAAGCTACATGGGTCGTGCATTGAGTCATGGTCTTATCGAGGAGGTCGCTATCGACTATTTCGATCGTGTGGGCTACGCAAAATTTATGGAATGCTACCCCACAGCCGACGTTTTTACGGAGCATTTTGCATTAGACGATCAATCTCGGTCGCTCATTCAAAATGTTCTACACAACACTAAGCCTTCTTCCAAGGAGCAGCTATGGCTTAGTGATATGATCCGAGCATATATCGCTCGCGACATTTTTGGAGAGGAGGCATACATTAGTATATATATGGGCTATGACGAGCCCTTGATACGAGCTTTAGAGCTACATAAAAGATAGATATATTACTAAAAAAACCTTCGGAATAGGTCTCTAAGAGACTTTTTTCACATTTTTAATTTGGAGAGTCACGATTTTTTTGTATCTTCGTTTAACAAAACGATGAGAATATTCATTGCTCGTAGCTATAGGTGAGGAGGAATATAGTAGTGATAGTTATAGACGGCAGAATTTTCGATACGTTTGAAGATTTATTAACCTAAATTCGACTACTACTATGACTAATGACCATGTTCCTCGCCACGAATCAGAGGACTACGGCGACCTTATCCACTCCAAGGTCGTGCGCGCAGGCAAGCGTACCTATTTCTTCGATGTCAAATCAACACGTAACGACGATTACTATATCACCCTTACAGAATCACGTAAGAAGACTCATGATGATGGTTCGTCGAGCTACTCTCGCCACCAAATATACCTCTATAAGGAGGATTTCGAGAAGTTTTTCGAGGGTATGAACGAGGCTATGGAGCAAATTAGACAACGTAAGCCAGAGTATTTCAACATCTCGCCAACCGCAGATAAAGAGTAGAAATCTTGTAAACATGGAGCTCAGATATTCGTTTGAGCTCCTTTTTTTTGTATAACACAACATAGTTATCACCAAAAAATCACTATTTTTACGGCCGATAATACAAGAATCATGGAAAAGAGCGTAGTTTTGGGATATAGTGGCGGTATGGATAGCCGCACGGCAGCCGAGCGTCTTAAGTCTGAGGGCTATCGTGTTGTAGCACTTACGATAGACTGTATGGGCAGCGAGGAGCTATGTTCAAAAGCCAAGCATCATGCCGAGGCTTCGGGTATCGAGTGGATGTTGTACGATGCACGCGAGGAGTTCGAGGCCAAGATTATCGACAATTTCTGTCAAAGTTATAGTTGTGGGCTAACCCCTGCACCCTGCACACGCTGCAATCCACTTATCAAGTGGGCAATACTCGAACGTGTAGCGGACTCGTTGGGTATTGAGAATATCGCTACTGGCCACTACTTTAATGTTGCAAAGCAGGATAACCACTACTACATAAGCAAGGGCATAGACCCCGTAAAGGATCAATCCTACTATCTTTGGGGGCTTCAGCAGCGCACTCTGCAACGCGCCATAACACCAATGGGCAACACCCTCAAAAGCGACATTCGCAGCAACTTCTCGGAGCGTAGCGAGAGTATGGGTATATGCTTCTTAGGAGGTATGCACTATAGCGATTTTCTACTATCGCGCGGTGTAGAGATGCCCGAAGGAGATATTGTAGATGTATCGGGAAAGGTTGTCGGCAAGCACAACGGAATAGCTCGTTATACCATCGGTCAGCGACGCGGTGTTGGCATCCCTGAAGGGGTTAGAGTTATCGATATTCAATGCGAAGATAACACGTTGATTGTAGGTAAAATGGAGAATTTATATAAGAGTCGGATTTATATCGAAGATTGTAATATTGTAAGCCCCGAACGATTACTATCTTCCGAGCGTGTGACCATCAAAATTCGCGGTATTGGTCGCAACCCAGAGCTTCCAGTACGCATCGAACCTTATGGCGATGGATATCTTATAACCTGCCAAGATTACGCCTGGGCTCCAGCCAAGGGACAACCGCTGGTCTTTTACGAGGATAATTTGGTATTAGGCGGAGGAATTGTTGTCAAATACGAGTAATTATCGTATATTTGTCGCGCTAAAAATTAGGAATAAAATATGATCAAAAGATTATACGATTGGATTCTATCGTGGGCCGACAGCCGCTGGGGTTGGCTTGCATTGCTATTTATCGCTCTTTTCGAGGCGAGTTGGTTTCCATTGCCACCCGATGTTTTGTTGATTGCACTATGTCTTGGTGCTACAAAAAAGTCATTTCGATTCGCTTCTTTGTGCCTTATAGGTTCGGTACTTGGTGCAGCTCTGGGTTATGGTATCGGACACTTTGCATGGATAACACCCGAAGGAACACCTACGGCATTGGCCAACCTATTCTACGAATATGTATTTAGCATCGAGAGCTTTAACAACGTAGGAGCACTCTACGACAAATACAATTTCTGGATTGTATTCACCGCAGGCTTTACACCTCTACCCTTCAAGCTCTTCACTATCGCGGGCGGCATGTTCGACATCAATTTTGTGATGTTTATCATCGCTTCGATAGTATCGCGAGGCATGCGATTCTTCCTTATCGCAGGTCTTATCTGGAAGTTTGGAGCGCCTATCAAGACGTTCATTGACAAATATTTCAACATGCTTGCAACGCTCTTTGTAGTTTTGCTCATCGGCTTTACTGCTCTCGGATTCTGGATATTTGGCAGTGGAGAGGAAAGCGCCGCAAGCAAGGACAGCGCTGTGCAAGAGGAAGTTATCGAGCAGACAACAACAAATATTGAGGAGTAGTATGCGACACTTTGGACTTATTGGCCTCACTCTTAGCCACTCGTTCTCTAAGAAGTTTTTTACGGCTAAGTTTCAGGCCGAGGAGATTGTGGCCGATTATGAGCTAATCGAGCTTGAGGATATCTCGAAGATACGTACTGAGGTGGCCACACGCCTACTTTCGGGCTTCAACGTAACTATTCCATACAAGGAGGCTATAATACCCTACCTTGACGAGCTCACGACCGAGGCTAAGGCTATCGGCGCAGTGAACTGCGTAGTGGTTAAGGAGGATAAGCTCGTAGGACATAACACCGATGCTCAGGGTATTGAGGCTACGATGCAGTGGATCGAGCCTAAGGCAGGTAGCAAGGCATTGGTTCTCGGAACGGGAGGTGCATCGAAGGCTGTGCAGTATGTTCTTCGTAAGTTGGGTATCGAGTATAGCGTTGTGTCACGCGATAAGAGTCGTGGCGACCTTAGCTACGAGGAGCTAACAAGCGAGATTATTGCAGAGCATAAGCTCATCATCAATACTACGCCACTCGGCATGTCACCCGACACGGAGTCGTGCCCCACGATCGACTACTCGGCACTTGGCGAGGAACACTCGCTGTTTGAGCTAATCTACAACCCCGCAAAGACGGAGTTTATGCGCCGTGGCGAGGAGCGTGGCGCACGCACTTTTGGAGGTATGCTAATGCTTCAAACTCAGGCCATTGCCTCATGGCATTTCTGGAACAGAAAGTAGCAAAAAATATATAAACGCAGCAAAGGCTCTCTATTCCAAGAGAGCCTTTGCTCGTTCTAAATCCTCCTCACGAATCATCAACCTAATGGGAAAAGCAATGGGAGTGTAGATAGCGGCCATATACTCGTCGTGCATCACGCAAAATATGCCATTCTCCTCCAAAATTGAGAATATCATCTCGGCCTGCACTCTATCTTCGCAGGTCATAAGTTCGATCAGCGAACCCGAATTATTTCTAACAACCTCCATAAGCACCAAGTTTTCTACAAAGTTAGAAATTATTTTCGACAAAATGAAGGCCTGAGAGCAATTTTATCCCGAAAATAATCGCTATATTTGTACGCTAAAAACCCCTTAAGGAGAACTATGGCACTTAGACCCTTTGTACACCTACATGTTCACAGCCAATACTCGCTGTTGGATGGCCAGGCAAGCATCTCGAAGCTTGTCGATAAGGCCATTGCCGACGGCATGCCTGGCATTGCGCTTACCGACCACGGTAATATGTTTGGTGTCAAGGAGTTTTTCAACTACGTATCGAAGAAAAACGGAGAGCGTCGCAGTAAGCTCAAGGAGCTTCAAGGCCTTGTACAGAGGTTGGAGGATGGCACAGCATCGGAGGCCGAGATGGGCGATAATCCATCGACTGCTCTTGCCGAGGCACGCGCCAAGCTCGATGCACATCCTAAGGGCGACTTCAAGGGTATCATCGGCTGCGAGGTCTATGTAGCTCGCCGTCGCCTTCAGAATAAGGAGGGTAAGGAGGATCAGGGTGGCTACCACCTCATCTTGCTTGCTAAGAACATCAAGGGTTACAAGAACCTCATCAAGATCGTATCGAAAGGTTATACAGAGGGCTTCTATATGCGTCCTCGTACCGACCGTGTGGAGTTGGAGAAGTATCACGAGGGATTGATCTGCTGCTCGGCTTGTATTGGTGGTGAGATTCCACGCCTTATTCGTGCAGGCAAGCTGGACGAGGCCGAAAGTGCCGTACAATGGCATAAGCAGGTCTTTGGCGACGATTATTACCTCGAGCTTCAGCTACACAAGGCAACAGTGGAGAATGCCAACCACGAGGCCTACAAGGAGCAACTCATCGTAAACGAGAAGCTCATCGAGTACTCCGCTAAGTTTGGCGTTAAGTTGGTATGTACCAACGACGTACACTTCGTAGATGAGGAGCATGCCGAGGCTCACGACCGCCTAATATGCTTGGGTACGGGTAAAGACTTGGATGATCCTCGCCGTATGCTCTACTCTAAGCAGGAGTGGATGAAGACCACGGCCGAGATGAATGCTATCTTTGGCGATGTACCCGAGGCGTTGGACAACACCGTTGAGGTGTGTAACAAGGTGGAGAGCTACTCTATCGACCACTCCCCTATTATGCCTACATTCGCTATTCCCGAGGATTTCGGTACCGAGGAGGGCTACCGCCAGAAGTATAGCGAGCAGGACATCTTCGACGAGTTCACACGTGACGAGAATGGCAACGTGGTGATGTCTGAAGATGAGGCAAAGAAGAAGATTGATAAGCTTGGCGGATATGACAAGCTATATCGAATAAAGCTCGAGGCCGACTACCTTGCGAAGTTGGCTATGGATGGCGCACATGAGCGTTATGGCGAGGTGCTCGATGAAGAGACTACATCACGTCTTAAGTTCGAGTTGCACATCATGAAGACCATGGGTTTCCCAGGCTACTTCCTTATCGTGCAGGACTTCATACGCGCAGCTCGCGAGGAGCTCGACGTATCGGTAGGTCCTGGACGTGGTTCGGCTGCAGGATCGGCCGTAGCATACTGCTTGGGCATCACGCAGATCGACCCTATCAAGTATGACCTTCTGTTCGAGCGATTCCTTAACCCCGATCGTATCTCGTTGCCAGATATTGATATCGACTTCGATGATGATGGTCGTGGACGCGTGCTTAATTGGGTTACGCAGAAGTATGGCAAGGAGAAGGTGGCGCATATCATCACGTATGGCACGATGGCAACGAAGATGGCACTCAAGGATGTTGCTCGAGTGCAGAAATTGCCATTGGCACAGGCCAACCAGCTGTGTAAGTGGGTTCCCGACCGTATCACCGACCCTAACGACAAGGATAAGCAGCTGAAGATCAACCTCACGAACGCCATTATGGCCGTTCCCGAGTTGAAGGCTGCTGAGGAGTCGTCTGATCCCGTAATGCACGACACGATTAAGTATGCCAAGATGTTGGAGGGTAACGTGCGCGGTACGGGTGTTCATGCCTGCGGTACGATCATCTGCCGCGACGACATCACCGATTGGGTGCCAGTAAGTACGGCCGACGACAAGGAGACGGGCGAAAAGATGCTCGTTACGCAATACGAAGGCTCGGTAATTGAGGATACGGGACTTATCAAGATGGACTTCCTCGGATTGAAGACCCTCTCGATTATCAAGGATGCTGTGGCTACGGTAAAACAGACCCACGGCGTGGAGATTGACATCGACAATATCCCTATCGACGACGAAAAGACATATAAGCTCTACTGCGACGGTCACACCATCGGTACGTTCCAGTTCGAGTCGCCAGGTATGCAGAAATATCTTCGTGAGTTGCAACCATCGACCTTCGAGGATCTTATCGCGATGAATGCGCTATATCGTCCGGGACCTATGGACTACATCCCCGACTTTATCGACCGTAAGCATGGCCGCAAACCTATCGTCTACGATATTCCAGTCATGGAGCGCTACCTGAAGGATACTTATGGTATCACCGTATATCAGGAGCAGGTGATGCTTCTGTCGCGTCTGTTGGGTAACTTTACACGTGGTGAGTCCGACACCTTGCGTAAGGCGATGGGTAAGAAGATCAAGTCGAAGCTTGATGAGTTGAAACCTAAGTTTATTGCAGGAGGTAAGGCGAACAACCACGACGAGAAGGTACTGGAGAAGATATGGGCCGATTGGGAGAAGTTTGCATCGTATGCCTTCAACAAATCGCATGCTACGTGCTACTCGTGGGTAGCCTACCAGACCGCCTACATCAAGGCACACTACCCTTCGGAGTATATGGCTACCGTTCTCAGCCGCAACCTTAACGATATCAAGCAGGTAACGGCATATATGACCGAGTGCAAGAATCTCGGCATTGCGGTACTTGGCCCCGACATCAACGAGTCACAGGTTAAGTTCTCGACAAACCGCAAGGGCGATGTACGTTTTGGTCTTGCTGCTATCAAGGGCGTTGGTGAGGCAGCTTCGGAGTCGATTATCGAGGAGCGCACAAAGAATGGAACATACAAGTCGATATACGACTTTATGGAGCGCGTAAACTTCTCAGTCGTAAACCGTAAATGTTTGGAGAGCATTGCTCTTGCTGGCGGTTTCGACTCGCTTATCGACTTCAACCGTTCGCGCTTCTTTGCTCCCGACACTTCAGGTGCGGCATACCTCGAGTCGCTCATACGCTATGGTCAGCGTGTGCAGCTCGAGCAGCAAAATGCGCAGCAGAGCCTCTTTGGTGCAGCCACAGGCTCGACCGATATTCAGCAGCCACGTGTACCGATGGCAGAGGATTGGAACAACCTTGTTATGCTCAACAAAGAGCGCGAGGTGATTGGCCTCTACCTCTCGGCACATCCACTTGACCGTTTCGGCTTTGTGATGCGTAAGATGTGTCAAGCTGAGCTAGGAGCGCTATCGGACCTCACGCCATTCAATGGCAAGGAGATCTCGGTTGCTGGTGTTGTTACGAGCGTTATGCCACTGATGACCAAGGATGGTCGTCGCTACGGTCGCTTCGTATTGGAAGACTACAACTCACAACACGAGTTCACGTTATTTAGCAAAGATTACGAGAAGTTTGGATTACTTATCGAGCAGGATAACTTCCTATATATTCGTGGTCGCGTGCAAACACGACCATATAAGGAGCCTGCCGAGTTGGAGTTTAAGATAACCTCGATACAGCAGCTTGCCGATGTTGCCGAGAGCATATCATCGATACGTATCGACCTCAGCATTAGCGAGGTGTGTACGACGCTTACGAATATGCTTCTTGAGCAGGTGAGCAAGAACCAGGGTACTACGCAGTTATACTTCAACATCTACGACCCCACGGATGATGTACGCATAAAGCTTGGTTCGCGTCGCTACAGAGTAGCCCCTACGGTAGAGTTTATGGACTTTTTGGATAATAACGACATTAACTACACAATTAACATTTAATAACCTATTAAAATTTTAGTATTATGGCACTTAAAATTAACAACGAGAACTACGAGGAGGTAATGGGTAAGGGTATGCCCGTTGTAATCGATTTTTGGGCAACTTGGTGTGGTCCCTGCCGTATGGTAGCACCTATCATCGACGAGCTTTCTGAGGAGTACGCTGATAAGGTTCTTATCGGTAAGTGTGATGTAGAGGAGGGCGACGAGGTTGCTGCAAAGTACATGGTTCGCAACGTTCCTACTATCATCTTCCTTAAGGAT
Organism: Alistipes sp.; assembly: GCA_045659765.1. Taxonomy (GTDB): domain Bacteria; phylum Bacteroidota; class Bacteroidia; order Bacteroidales; family Rikenellaceae; genus Alistipes. The sequence continues at coordinate 8,086 of JAZRCN010000013.1, read as the reverse complement.
GGCAAGCAGGTAGACAAGCACGTAGGTGCTGCTACTAAGGAGCAGCTCAAGGCTAAGATCGACGCTTTGCTCTAATCCCTGAAGCTCAAGCAAATAGAGGCTGCGAATATCGCAGCCTCTATTTATTTTATCACTATCGAATTCTATCTCTCTACACCGTCTCATCGCTCTTCGTATGCTCCTCCTCTTCGGTAGCTAGATTCTCAGCCAAAAGATAGGCCAATATAAACTTCTGCTTGCGCAAGCGACGCACAATTTTAACAGCTGCAAAGAGCACAATTACTACTGATACGACATATACAACACCAAAAAAATCTACGCTCGACACAAAGTCCAATACTGTGCGTTCTTGATACTTCACCATAAGAATCAGATAGGCAAATGCATTGTTTATCATGTGTAGGATTATAGCACTAAATATGGAGCGACGTTGGATGTAGAAATAGCTAAATATCACACCTGAGAGTGCTGCCTCGATGGCAACAATAGGTTCAATATGTACCACACCGAAACATAGCGACGAGAGCATCACCGCCCAGAAGGGTGTCACATCGCGTAATAGCATATCGTAGAGCTTTACACGAAACAAAAACTCCTCGAATATGGGAGCAAAGAGGATAACCGCAAGGATAGTCCAACCTCCACGCGGAATACTGCGACCATCCGCAGGTAGTATGTCGCTAAGTGGCATAAGCACCACCGACAAGGCCATGAGCAACACTACGCCAAGCAGTATGTATGTAGGTGAAAATCCCGCCTTTGAGTGTTCTATTTTACCCGTTGGTACGCCTCTTAGCCTACTCCACACCGCGACAAGCAACAGGGCCAACGACATGGCCACTACGTAGGTAAGCATAAAGCCAAAGCTACTGGACATAACCTCACCAACACTCATGCCGCAGAGCCACGTTACAAGCTCCACAGCGCTGAGTTGAGCGAAAGCAAATATGAGGATAAAGAGCAGCAACGTGCCCAATATTTTCATCTTACGAACCATAATTTACAAGTTTATTAACACGTTGTGCGCCTTAGGCAACAGCATGTCACGGTAGGCAACCAACAAAAATCAAACAAAGATAGATAATTTTAAGCTACTACGCTACGTTATCCGATAAAATTTACTATTTTTGCACGTATTATTTTTAAGTATGTATAAAACCTGATAGGGATGGCAAAAGTTGTAGCATTAGCGAATCAAAAAGGAGGCGTAGGCAAAACTACTACGGCAATTAATCTCGCGGCATCGGTAGCTCTTTTGGGCAAGAAGGTGTTGCTTATCGATGCCGACCCTCAGGCCAATGCCACATCGGGTTTAGGCTTCGACATCAACCTTGACGGCATCTACGAGTGCATCGTAGGCGAGTGTAAGGCTGCGGATGTTATTCTCCACAGCGAGGACATCAAGAAGTTGTGGCTTCTACCCTCGTCTATCAACTTGGTGGCAGCCGACACGGAGCTATCAACTATGGAGAATGCTCACCACATCATCAAGGGTATCGTTGATTCGTTGCGCGACAGCTACGACTACATCTTCATCGACTGCTCGCCCTCGCTCGGATTTACGACCGTAAATATCCTTACAGCAGCCGACTCGGTGCTTGTTCCCGTGCAGTGCGAATATTTAGCGTTGGAGGGTCTCAGCAAGCTACTCAACACTATCAAGATGGTCAAGTCACGACTCAACCCAGAGCTTCAGATCGAGGGTTTTGTATTGACTATGTATATGCGCAACAAGCTCAACAATCAGGTGGTCAGCGAGGTGCGCACACACTTTGGCGAGTTGGCCTACGAGACAATCATACAGCGTAACATACGCCTCGGCGAGGCACCCTCACATGGCAAGCCCATTATGCTCTACGATGCATCGGCTACGGGAGCTACGAACTACCTGAGTCTTGCCCGCGAGTTTTTGAAGCGCAACCGTAAAACACAGAGTAAAAAAGAGTAAAGATATATGACAGCACAGAAGAAACGAGGTTTGGGACGAGGTTTGGATGCCCTCTTTGGCGCAACACTACCCGAACTCCAGGCCGAGCCTATGGCCGAGATGGCCGAGGTTGCTATCGACGAGATAGAGCCCAACCCCTTGCAGCCACGCAAGGATTTCGACGAGGAGGCACTTGCTGAGCTATCAGCCTCGATTGCACAGTTGGGCGTGATTCAGCCAATCACGCTTAAGCGCACCGGCGAGGGTCGCTATACCATCATCAGCGGTGAGCGTCGTTGGCGAGCATCGAAGATGGCTGGCATCGAGAAGCTACCAGCCTACATACGTGAGGTGGACGACGAGAATCTACACGCCATGGCTCTCGTGGAGAATATCCAGCGTCAGGATCTCAACGCCATAGAGATTGCTCTCGGCATGCAGCGTCTAATTAATGAGTGCGGTCTTACGCAGGAGGCTATGGCCGAGAAAGTAGGCAAGAAACGCTCTACCGTATCGAACTATATGCGTCTACTCGCGCTACCCTCAGAAGTGCAGCTGGCGCTCAAGGAGGGTGTCATCACCATGGGACACGCCAAGGCGATTGGCGGTTTGGATCAAGAGCTACAGATTACGGCTCTTAAGAAGTGTGTACGTAAGGGTATGTCGGTACGCCAGGCCGAGCAGTTGGCTCGTAAGCTTCTCACGCAGAAGATCGTGTCGAGCACTATCGAAGAGGAATATCCCGAGAGCTACTCTCGTCTTGTCGAGGAGTTGGAGCGATTGTTCACGTCGAACTTCTCGGTAAAACGCACACAGTCGGGTGGCAGTCGTATCGTTATCGAGTGTGGTGACGATAACGAGCTCGACGCACTAATTTCGCGTCTTAGCCAGCTTAAATAGAATAAATACGACACATCGCACGTTAATAGTAGGATGAGATTTTATAAATTCATACGCAGCATCGTATTGGCGGTTATCTTCATGGTAATCACCCTAAGCGTTTCTGCACAGGAGTACAGTCGCGAGAGGCTTCGCGGCAACGTGCGTACGGTAAATCAGGGTGCACTCGTACCTATCGACTCTACGGCATTGCTCCGCGCTAAGGCCGAGGCCGCAGCACGTCGCGACTCGATGTACTTCCACTATCTCGACTCAATAGCTGGTGGTCAGTTGCGTAACTTCGAGAATTTGAGCGATAAATCGCGTGATTCGGTGCGTAATGTTATCGCAAAGCAGCTACACCGCGACTCGGTGATAATGAGCCGTGGTGATAGTATTGCGCCCGATGGTCGCCGCATACGTCTAAATAAGAATGGCGAGGAGCGTAAGCCTCTTATTAGCGATTCGATGGGACTATCGAAGGTCTGCTGGTTGTCGCTACCCCTGCCAGGTTTCGGACAAATCTACAATAAGCAGTATTGGAAACTTGCGGTGCTCTACCCTGTCGTAGGTGCCTCGGTCACGATGTTCGTACACGAGAACAAGCAGTATAAGCCTCTGAAGGCCGAGTATGATCAATACCTCGTAGATCACGGTTATATGCGTACTCCCGAGCTTGATGAGCTTCAGACAAAATTGATACGCCACAACACCATGCAGCAGATATACGCTGGCGTAGCTATTGCTACGTACCTCTATTTCATCGGTGATGCAGCGGTTAATTACTCAACAAACGAAGTATCGCAGGTGAAGAAGGCAACTACCCTATCGACCATCTGCCCGGGTGCTGGACAGATATACAATAAGAGCTATTGGCGTGTACCAATTGTCATCGGAGGTATGGCCTCGACGATATACACCATTGACTGGAATAACCGAGGCTATCAGCGTTTTAAGACGGCATATGGCCTACGTGTCGATTACGACAACAATCCCGACAAATATCCCAATGGCTCGGCCGACGAGTTTAGAGGTAACTATACCGCTACGTTCCTCAAGAACTTGAAAGACAGCTACCGTCGTAACCGAGATCTATGTATCATACTCACAGCAGGTATCTACCTACTCAATATTCTCGATGCGCATGTCGATGCCCACCTTCAGGATTACGACATCTCGGACGACTTGTCGATGAATATGGAACCATTTTTCGATGTTACAACCGTAGGCTCAAAACCCGCGATGGGCGTAAACTTAAGTCTTAAATTCTAAGTACGACATATGAAGATAAATGCACTGAAGAGCTTTGTAATACTCTTCGTAGCTATAACTATGCTTGCGACCGAGACATCGGCCGCAGAATCACTACGTCGCCCCAATCGCCGCCGCACAAAGACGCAGGAGAGCAATGTGGAAACGACTGTAGATACGTTGCACACAGCGACAGTCGAGAGTATTACGACCTTTGAGGTTCCTGTAGACGATAGCTACACAGAGGTAGCGACACGTCGTGAGAACACACCGCAACAACTCGATTCGATACTCTCTATTTGGCGTCGCACAAGCACCGTGGAGTACTACGAGCGCTATTTCAACGACTTCTGCTGTGGTAACGATGGATCAACAGAGGTTCTGGCAACATCGATTCCCGACTCGGTATATGTTTCTCGTCTACAAGCTCTTATGTCGCCCGTACCACTCAAATACAACCACGAGGTGCGCCGTGCCATAGAGCGTTTCAGCTCGAAGAACTACGCTTCGATTATGTCATATGCCTACTACTACTTCCCGATGATCGAGGAGGAGCTGGACCGAGCAGGACTACCCCACGAGCTACGTGCATTGGTGGTCGTTGAATCGGGTCTTAACCCACTGGCAACGTCGCGTGCAGGAGCTAAGGGTCTATGGCAGTTTATGCTTACCACAGGTAAGGAGTACGGTCTGGAGATTAACTCGCTCGTGGATGAGCGCTGCAACCCTCGTCTTGCGACACGTGCTGCATGTCGCTATCTAAAGACGATGTATGACATATATGGCGATTGGACATTGGCTATCGCATCGTATAACTGCGGCCCAGGAAATGTTAATAAGGCTATCACCCGCTCGGGAGGTAACCGAGAACACTTCACAGGCGATTTTTGGGATGTATACTACCATCTACCACCCGAGACACGCAGTTACGTACCTCTGTTTATGGGCGCTACATACGCCTTCGCTTACCATAAGGCACATGGCATAGAGTTCGAACCTGCACCTATGCCACTAATCGTCGATACTATCATGATCAATCGTCCAATGCACCTCGAGCAGGTGTCATCGACAATCGATATAGATATCGAGACATTGAAGATGCTCAACCCTCAGTACACACTCTCAATAATTCCAGCAACAACCAAGAGCTACCCTCTCACACTCCCTGCGGAGCATATATCGAAGTTTATAGAGAACGAAGCTGCTATACACGCTAAAGACTCAACATTCCTTAAGGAGTATGTCATTCATGCGAATATTGAGAAGAAGCGCACGGAGGCCCCACCAGCAAAGTATCATACAGTAAAGAAGGGCGAGACGCTCGGAGCTATCGCTCGTAAGTATGGACGTACGGTGAAGCAGCTAATGAACTGGAATGGCATCAAGAATGCCAACTCACTGCGCATCGGTCAGCGCCTGCGCGTAAGTGCAAACTAACCCGTAAAATATAGCCACGATGAATATCGAGATGCTTGATACACAGACAACCATTGTAGCCCCCGCAACAGCTGCGGGCGGTGCCGTAATGGTAATACGCCTCAGCGGAGCAGAGGCAATAGCTATTGCCGATAGGCTCTTTCGTGGCAAACAATCTCTAACAGAGGCCGCAGGCTACACGCTACACTATGGTAATATTGTCGATGCGGACGGTTCGTTCCTCGACGATGCAGTCGTGGCACTCTTCCGTGCGCCCCGCTCATATACGGGCGACGACACCGTGGAGTTCACGATACATGGCTCGCAGTATATCGCTTCACGCGTGATGCAGCTTGCAGTAAACTATGGCGCACGCATGGCCACAGCAGGTGAGTTCACACGCCGTGCATTCCTCGCTGGGAAGCTCGATCTTAGCCGTGCCGAGGCCGTAGCCGATGTTATCGCCTCGGACTCAAAGTGGTCGCACCGCGTGGCTGCAACACAGATGCGCGGCGACTATGCAAAGCACCTTTCTGAGCTACGTGGCGAGCTGCTAAAGCTATGCTCGTTACTCGAACTGGAGCTCGATTTTTCGGAGGAGGATGTCGAATTTGCCAACCGCGAGATGCTCGAAAATATACTAACCAATATCGGCAATCAGATCTCCGCACTCACATCATCTTTTGCTTTAGGTAATGCTATTAAAGAAGGTGTTGCGGTAGCAATTATAGGTGAACCAAATGTCGGCAAGAGCACCCTTCTAAATAGACTTATCGAGGAGGATCGTGCAATGGTTTCGGACATCGCTGGTACCACGCGCGACACAATCGAGGCTACACGTATTATCGACGGCATACGCTTCCGTTTTATCGACACGGCAGGCATGCACTCCACGGACGACCAACTCGAACAAATGGGTATCGAGCGCACACGCCGCGCGATGAATAACGCTCATATCGTACTACATGTGGCGAGTGCCGAGCATCCACAATTTGAGGATGTGGAGATCAGCGAGGATCAGAGGTATATCCGCATTGTAAACAAAGCAGATAAGGTTGATAATGTAACGTCCAACGATAATAATTCGCTGCTATATATATCAGCCAAAGAGGGTCTTAATATTGACCTGTTGATAGATACAATACGCGCATCAATTCCCAACGCTAATGACGATGTCGTTGTAACCAATGTGCGCCACTACGACGCACTGCAGCAAGCCACCACTGCCCTCGACATGGCCCTTGATGCGATGAGGATGAACATGCCCACGGATCTACTCTCGGAGGATATCCGCCAGATTCTCCACCACCTCGGTGAGATCACCGGCGAAATCACCTCGGACGATATCTTGCAATCTATATTTTCCAAGTTCTGCATCGGAAAATAGCAATTAGCTAATACATTGATAATCAGTATATTATCAAATTTAATGCAAATCGATAATTTAAAGTTCAAAACCACCCGCTAACTCATTGAATAACAATTAAATATGTTAGTTTTATAGTTAGAGTAAGTAAAGTGCATAAATTCAATTTTGTCCCTCGTTTGTGCCCCAGGCACTCGAGGGACGTATTTTTTTGTCCCTTTTTTGTCCCTCGGGCACTTCGGGGGACAAAAATGCCTATTTTTGAAGTTAAAAGTGATGAAATACAAACATCTGCAAATATGAATTAGCAAAAAAAGCTCGCTCAAAACCCAATGTATTTGTATTTAGTATGGTTTTATTTGTAAAATCTTTGCCCCCCGACAATATATTCTGAAAATATTGTCCAACATCTTTTCCGATTACATATAATGCGGTTACGTACAATGTGCTCAAATCCCACTTTTAAAGGCATTCAGAGATGATTCTGGAAAATTTGCCGTAACTTTGCAGAGACAAACTTATTACAAGAACTTTAAATCATTAATATAATAGTATATTATGGTAACTCAAGCATTTATACAACCTCTCTTGCATATATTAATAATCTTACCTTTGTTGATTATTTTTACAAAAGACAGAACAAGGAATAATTATTTTCGTGTATTGAGTATTGCATTTTGCTACTATATATATTGCATCTTTCTTTTTATGCCCCATCTTGTTGATTCCCTTCATATAATTAACGGTAATTGGAATTGGAACGGCAAGATTTATGGTATATTGAGTGGTATTGCAATATACTTTATTTTTCGTCAACAATTTAACGATAACGATTTCTTTACTCTTAAGCAGAACAAAGAAGGATTAAAAGCTGCATTAAAAGTTTCCTGTGCACTCATATCCATTTTTAGTCTCTCTGGCATATTAGGCGTTAAAGAGTTTAATCTTGAAACATTGCTTTTCCAAATAACAATGCCAGGCATTGACGAGGAAATAATGTTCAGAGGCATTCTACTTGGCTTAATGTGTAGCGCTCTTCGTAATACTAATAAAGCATATAAAAATCCTGCAATTATAATCAATGGAATACTCTTTGGATTAGCACATTCACTGATCTTTCAAAATGGTAAAGTCACATTTAACACGGGGGCATTTATAGGAACAGGAATGGTTGGATACGCTTTGGCATATATTACAATTAAAACACGAAGTATCCTGATTCCTATGCTAACTCATAATCTCAGTAA
>JAZRCN010000012.1:0-59987 GCA_045659765.1 Alistipes sp. | reverse complement strand
ACTTGTACACCCCAATTTATTATCAGAAGAGGCCAGATGGTGCATCGATAAAGAAGTTGGGCTGGATGGGACATACTAAGCGTATTTCCCATTCAGCCCAACGATTGAGATGCAGCAGATGCTGCCTTATCACAAGAAATTTCTTGTTAGAAGGGGTTAGATGTGGTCTCGATAAAGAAATTGCCCCAGATGGGACATACTAAGCGTATTTCCCATTTGGGGCAATGATTGAGAGGCCGCAGATGACCCCTTATCACAAGAAATTAGTCGAAGGGGTAGGCCGCCACAAAACAATCCTTCACGCGGAGTTCCTCCTGATGTGCCTTGAGATTAGCAATAGTCACATCACCTACGATATAGTTGTAGTCCTCCGATGAGTACTGCTCGCGTACCTTAGTGAAGTGAAGAAGGTTGCGCTGCTCAGCACTCTTGTATCGGAAGTATACACGGAAGGTATGATCCATAGTGTAGGTAGGGAGCACCGAGTCGTTACGCTTCTTATACTCGTAGCGATAGTTGTAGCCACATGCCGTAATATCGCTAAGCACGGCCGAGCCCGTAGGATGACCACCAGCACCACGACCAAACATAAACTGCTTATCGTAGAACAAGCCCTTGATAACAACGCCGTTAAACTCATCCTCGACACTATATATATACTTATTGCGAGAGATAAGCTGAGGGATGACACACATAATGAGTCTATCGTCTACCTTCTCGACATGTGCTACAAGCTTGATGCGGCGATCCTTCTCGCGTGCAAAGCGGATATCCGAGTCGTTCATCGTAGAGATACCGTAGGTGAAGAGCTCATCGGGGGATACGTATACACCAAAGGCATGTATCGTGATGATGATAAGCTTGTATAGCGAATCCCAGCCGTCGATATCGAGCGTAGGATCACTCTCGGCAAAGCCCAAGTCCTGTGCCAACTTAAGAGCTGCTTCGTAGCTCATGTGCTCGTTAAAAATCTTCGAAAGGATAAAGTTTGACGAGCCATTGAGAATACCCTTGACCGAGCATAGAAGGTCGTTATCGTAATACTCCTCGAGATTACGAATTACGGGGATGCTACCACATGCAGAAGCATCGTAGAGCAGCGGTGTGTTGTACTGCTCCTGGAGGTCAATCAACTCGAGGATGTGATGGCCGAGCATTTTCTTATTACCCGATACCACGGGGATACGGCTCTTCAAGGCGCGCTTCACGATATCGTATGCAGCCTCGGCATCATCAATAACTTCGACGATAAGGTTGATATCCTTGTCGTTGAAGATATCGTCAGCATTATCCGTAAACTCGGCTGTCACACCGCGCTGCTTATCTATATGGCGTACACAAACACGCTTAATCTTTACGTTATCCGAGTTGATGCGACGCAATACGTCGTATAGTCCATGACCTACATTTCCAAAGCCAAATAGACCAATATTGATATTTTTCATAGCTAATAGGTTTTCGTGTTCGTTGTATTATTTTCTATCTTTCAAGAAGTTGCATATAATTGTATTGAGTTTTTCGTGTTCTACGAGGAAGCCGTCGTGTCCAAACTCCGATTCGATGAGGTGGTACTCCACATCTGCGATATGCTCACGCATGGGCGTATGCGCCTCGGGCGGGAATAGTATATCGGAACTTATGGCAACAACCAACGTACGAGCCTCGATACGGCGCAATGCCTCAGCGATAGAGCCGCGACCACGCGCAATATTGTGCGAATCGACAGCCTCACTTAGGCGGTAGTACGACAAGGCATTAAACCTACGACGTAGCTTCTCGCCCTGATACTGCTGATAGCTATGTGCTCGTCGTTCGAACGACACATCGTTGCTATCCACCTTCTCCTGCTGCGTTGCGTTGTAGGCAGCACCTCCACGATAGCTTATAAGGGCAATACTACGCGCTACGGCCATGCCATCCAATCCTGCATCGTCCCTTCGCTCGCCCCACGTAGGGTCGAGGCGAATAGCCATACGCTGTGACTCGTTGAAGGCTGCAGCCCATGGCTCCGAGCAGGTAGTCGTGGCTATGAGTGCAAGATTCTCTGCAAAGCCTGGAGACGTAATCGCCCACTCCATACACTGGAAGCCTCCAATAGAGCTGCCTATGAGCAACTTAACTCTCTCTATACCGAGATGCTTAGCAAGCAACTGATGACACGCCACCATGTCGCGGACACTGACACGCGGAAAGTCGTAGTACCACTTCTCTCCCGTCGTAGGATTGATGCTCAATGGCGATGTCGTACCATAGTGTGAGCCGAGGAAGTTGGCACATACAATAAAATAGCGCGTAGGATCCAGAAAACGACCCTCCTCGACAGTATGAGGCCACCAATCGGCAACATCGGAATTGGCCGTGAGAGCGTGACATACCCAGATGACATTGTCCTTAGCCTCGTTTAGCGAGCCAAACGTATCGTAGACAATATCGAGGGATGGCAGCACCTCGCCCGACTCAAGCGTCAGGGGTGCATTATGTTGATATAAGCCCCTCATACTACAGATTTGCTAATGCCTGCTCATAGTCGGCGATGATATCCTCGACATTCTCCAAGCCGAGCGATACGCGAAGAAGCGTAGGGGTGATACCCGCAGCACGCTTTGCCTCGTCCGATAGCTGCTTGTGTGTTGTTGATGCGGGGTGAGTTACGACCGATATAGAGTCACCAATCATGGTCATATTACCTGACAACTTGAGACTCTCGACAAACTTCACGGTGCTCTCCAACGTACCCTTAAGCTCGATGGTTAGCACTGCCGATGCGCCAAATTTATAATATTTCTTAGCCAACTCATGGCTGGGATGATCCTCGAAACCTACGAAGCTAACACGCTCCACCTTTGGATGGTTGCGACAGAACTCCGCGAGTTTGTATGCCGACTCCACCTCATGCTTAACACGCAACGACAAGGTCTCCAAACCAAGCATCATAAGGTAGGCATCGAAGGGCGATGGGCAGCAACCAAAGTCACGCATGCCATCCACACGACACTTCACGATGAATGCCTGCGAACCGAATGCCTCATATAGATTTAGACCGTGGTAGCCCTCCGATGGGCCGTCGATTGCAGGGAACTTACCGCAACCCCAATCAAACTTTCCGCCATCGACGATAATACCACCCATAGCCGTACCATGACCATTGATCCACTTTGTCGCCGAGTCGGTGATGATATCGGCACCCCACTCAAAAGGATTGCACAGATAGCCTCCTGCACCAAAGGTGTTATCCACGATAAGCGGAATGTTGTTCGAGTGCGCCACCTTGGCCAAAGCCTCGATATCGGCGACACGGCATGTGGGGTTACCCATAGACTCTACGAACAATGCACGAGTATTCTCATCAATGAGCGCAGCCATATCCTCGGCCGAGTCGCTCTTGGCCAATCGGCATTCGATACCGACATTACGCAACGAGATAACAAACTGATTGTGCGTACCACCATAGAGATAGGGCGATGCTACGATATTCTGTCCTGCGTTAGCAAGAGCCGTAATGGTGAGCAAAATTGCCGACATACCTGCCGATGTTGCCAAAGCACCTACACCACCATAGAGCGCAGCAACACGCTCCTCATAGGCTGCCGTCGTAGGATTGTGCAGACGTGTATATATGTAACCTGCCTCACTGAGCGTAAAGAGGTTAGCGGCATAATCGCACGTAGGGAAATGGTAGGCAGCCGTAGGATGAATAGCGATACCTCGCGCCTGCGAAGCATCTACATGATAGCCGCCATGTATCTGAAGTGTCTCAAAATGTAGTTTTCTATCTGCCATAACTATATAACATTCTTTTTATTACAAAACAAAATCGCGTAGGCTCACCCTCTCGGTGGCTACATAATTTAGTATAGGATGATTAGCAGTACGTAACCGCAAAATGAAATAATATGCGCCTAACGGCACATTCGCATATACCTACGCCCAACGACAATAACACCCACCATCACGGCGGCTGTCTGCCTGTTGTAGATATGTTGTTTAGCTCTCATCGGGTCGTAGTAGTTAGTGCAAAGTTAAGCAATAATTTATTAATTTGCAAAAAATTTTATTATCTTTGTAGCTACAAACTAATATCACACAAGATATGATACAGAGATTGGATATATGCTACGAGCACTACGACTCGTTTGACGAGCTCAACACCGCCGACCGAGGACTCATAGTCGAGGCCGAGGCTGCAACAGCAACAGCCAATGCCCGCTACTCCAATTTTCGAGTAGGTGCCGCCGTAAGACTACGTAGTGGCCGTACGCTCCACGCCTCTAACTTCGAGAGCGAGGTATATCCCGCAGGACTATGTGCCGAGCGCTCGCTACTCTTCTACGTCGAAGCCAACTACGGCGACGACCCCATCGAGGCACTTGCCATAGCCTCCAACCCTTCGGAGAGGGAGTGCTACCCATGTGGTCAGTGCCGACAGGTGATTGTCGATGTCGAGCGACGACAGCAGAGTCCTATACGTGTGATTATGAGCGGTAGCGGAACAGCTACCATAGTAGATAGCGCAGAGAAACTTTTACCATTTACATTCAAACTATAATGTTTACAATTAACGACATACTCTACGAGGATAATCACCTACTTATCGTAAATAAACATTGCGGTGACCTCGTACAGAGCGATCCCGACGGCACGGAGGCTATCGAGGATGAGATCAAGGCGATGATTAAGCTTCGCGACCACAAGCCTGGCGCAGTATTTCTCGGTGTGGTACACCGCATCGACCGTCCTGTGAGTGGTGCTGTCATATTTGCTAAGACCTCGAAGGCTTTGGCACGTCTTAACGAGATGATTCGCAAAGGCGAGATTAAGAAGACCTATTGGGCAATCACCGAGAGCCGTCCTGCGGAGGAGGAGGGTGAGTTGCGCCACTGGATAGCCCGCGACCCTAAGAGCAACCGCTCACGTGCTCACGTGCGTCCTAAGGGCGATGCTAAGGAGGCATTATTGAACTACACCGTGCTTGGCGCGTCGACCAACTACACCCTTTTGGAGGTAGACCTTAAGACGGGTCGTCACCACCAGATACGTGCGCAGCTCTCAGCTGTGGGTTGTTCGATCAAGGGCGACTTGAAGTATGGTGCAAAGCGCTCGAATAAGGATGGTGGAATATCGCTACACTCTCGTCGCGTAGAGTTTGCACACCCCGTAGGCGGCAAACTTATCACCGTTACTGCCCCCGTACCCAAGAACGACAATCTTTGGACATTCTTCGAGGAGGCGCAGGGATAAACTGTCGGAAGTGTTATGCGTTTATTTATACAACGTGTTAGCGAGGCACGCTGCCGCATCGACGGCACGGTATTTTCAGAAATTGGCCGCGGTCTTATGGTGCTCGTGGGCGTAGGATACGACGATACGGCAGAGGATATCGAGTGGCTCACCAAGAAGCTCGTACAGCTTCGCATCTTTGATGATGAGGCTGGCATTATGAACCTCTCGGTTACCGATATTGGTGGCGAGGTGATGCTCGTCAGCCAATTCACGCTCCATGCCATGACCAAAAAGGGCAACCGCCCCTCATGGATCAAGGCAGCACCCGAAGCTATATCTAAACCTCTCTACGAGGCGTTTGTACGCAGTGTGGAGACTACCTTAGGCCGCAAGGTCGCGACAGGCAGCTTTGGCGCAGATATGAAGATAGAGCTTACGAACGACGGTCCTGTAACCATTTGGATCGACTCGAAGGCTAAGGAATAAAGTATTGAAAAAAAACTAAGTTAAGATGAAGAAAATAGTTCTCTCCTTAGTAGCTGCAATAGGACTAATCATTGCAGCTTGCGAAAAGGAGGATTTATTTATGTGCTCTATTGCGGAGATGTACGTAGAGGAGATCGGCGAGACATCCGCTACGCTTACGGCTATTGTAAATTGCTCCGACTACTCAGCTGTCGAGGAGATGATGTTTGCCGTAAGTCGCACGGGCAACGACAAATATGAATGGTACTCAGCAGACAAAGGTCGTTTTATTTCGACACACGTAACGGGATTGGAGCCCGATACGGAGTACAATTACTATGTTTTGGTGCGTGCCAATGGTGAATCGTGGACACTACCCGATAGTAGATTTACGACACTTAAGGAGAGCGAGGCTCCCTCGCTTGAACTCTCTGCGCAATCGCTAAGTTTCACAAACAGAGAGGAGAGCCTTAGTTTTGACATTACGGCGAACTGCGATTGGTACATCAAGGTATCGTATCGCAGCGATATAAACTGGCTTGAAGTAGCACCCACCGAGGGCAGTGGCAATGCAAAAATCTCGGTATCTGCCACTGAAAATAGCAGCGGCGCTGTTCGCGAGGCGACAATCAGCGTTATAGCACTCCACCCTGCGCTCGAGGATATGACAGCAAGCACGATCAAGGTTACTCAATCTTCCGACAGCACTGATGAGGATAGTGACGATGACAACACCGACGAGGGCGACAACGACGACAACACCGATGAGGGTGACAACGACGACAACACCGATGAGGGTGACAACGACGACAACGCCGACGAGGGCGACAACGACGACAACACCGATGAGGGCGACAGCGACGACAACACCGATGAGGGCGACAACGACGACAACACCGACGAAGGTGACAACAACGACAACACCGATGAGGGTGGCAACGACAACAACACCGATGAAGGTGACAACGACGACAACACCGATGAGGGTGACAACGACAATGTTCCAACCGACACTAAAACTATTTCAGAGATCTTATCACTTGGCAAGGGCGCAACAATCGATGGCACAATCGAGGCTATTGTAGTATCTAACCGAGACCTTAACAACCTCACATCTAAGAAGAGTATGTACGTACAAGATGCTACGGGAGCTCTTCAGTTCTACCTCGCCGCAGATCACGAGTACGCATTCGGCACGAAACTTAGAATTGATCTCACGGGAAGCAAACTCGGCGAATACAATGGTGCGATACAGATTAGCAACCTTGCACTCGACAAGATATCGGTAGTATCGACCAACAATAGCGTTACGCCAAAACAAGTAAGCATCTCCGACTTCCTTGCCAACAAGTACGAAGGTGAGTACGTCTCGATTGATGGTGTGCAAGTAGCCAACAGCGACCTTTCGAAGACCTGGGTGGCAAACAACAGCCACACGTCAATAAACATCGAGGATGAGTACGGCAATATATTCGTTGTATTCTCATCGAAGTACGCTACATTCGGTGCCGAAAGCGTGTCTCAAGGCTCTGGTACGATCAAGGGTATAGCATCAATCAATAAGGGCAACATACAGATTATCTTTGCCCAGAAATCCGACTACGCTGGCCTTACAGGCAAACGCTTCGGCGAGCAGGAGGATGAGGGCAACGATGATAACGACAATGACGACAGCGATAACAACGACAACACATCGTCGGGTAAGAGATATCGCTCGGGATGGTATGAGCTTCCCTCTGAGGTGGATAGCAATGGCGACGGTCGTGACGACAACAACTCGACACTCTACTACGCTCACCATCTATGCGCTGGTGGCGAGAAGAATGCTCAAAAGTCGGGCGCAGCACGCAACTACTCGGTATGCTTCAGCAGCGAGCACCACTGCCCCGTATGGGTAGCGGCACCTCGCCACAGCATGTACCGAGGTAGTTCAGGCCGCACAGAGGCCTATGGCAAGGATCCCGACATCCCTGCAGATATTCAGTATAGCAGCAAGCAAACGGGCGGAGGATGCAATAAAGGCCACATGGTAGGCTCAGCGGAGCGTACTTCATCATCGGCAACAAACAAGCAGGTGTTCTACTACACGAATATCGCACCACAATATAGCGACACGTTCAACACTGGAGGTGGCGCATGGAACAACCTCGAGGATCACATCGACGGTTTGGTTTGTGCCGACACGCTCTACGAGGTCGTTGGATGCTACTTCGAGCAGTATACTGATAAGTATGGCAATACGGGTAAGCCTGCAAAGATATCGTTTGGTGGCCGTAGCGATGTGTCGCGTCCTACGATGTTCTACTACGCTTTGCTACGCACAAAGAAAGGTAACTCTGGTAAGAGCGTCAAGGATTGCTCGGCATCAGAACTTCAGTGTGCCGCATTTGTGATATGCCACGAGCAGAGCAAGGGACATAAGCCCGAATCTCGAGATATCATCTCGATCGAGGCGCTCGAGGCGCTCACGGGCTTTAGCTACTTCGACAACGTGCCCAACGCCCCAAAGAGCGTAGTAGTCCCCTCCGATTGGTTATAAAACGACTAAAACACTATAGAAATGATTGTTGCACTAAGCAAACGTAAGGAGAATATCGCAGAGTATATCCTCTACCTATGGCAGGTGGAGGACATACTTCGCGCCCTACAATTCAGCCCCGAGGCCATCTACTCAACCCTTGTCGCCAAAAGCGAGGGTACGGACGAGCAGCAGAAGGAGAATATCTTTAATTGGTATATGCAGATTGTGGAGCTGCTACAAAAGGAGGGCAAGAGCGAGAAGGGTCATATCGACCATACGCTACACCTCATCGCCGACCTTCACAACCTACACCTACAGTTGATGAAGTTGCCCGTAGGCGAGCACTATCGCAAGACCTATGCATCTTTGCAGCCAGCGCTACCCCACCTACGCGACCTCTTCGACCACGACGACACGTCGGATACGGAGCTATGCTTCCGCGTGCTCTATGCGGCCATGCTCTATCGCATTAAGGGCGAAAAGCAGAGCGTCGTAGAGGATACATTGGCCGTCGTTTCGCCCGTTATTGCCGAGCTTGCCGCGATATTTATGGCTGCGGAGCGTGGCGAGTTAGACCTCTTTGAAGATTAGCATTCGAGTATAAATCAAGAAATAGAGGTTCGAAGTATCGAAAAACGAATTATTTTTCACGAAATATTTGCAATTCCGAAAAATCGTTGTACCTTTGCACCTCGCATAAGAAGCACTACATTGACTAAAAACACAAAAAACAGATAGGACTATGGCAATGAAAAGAACTTACCAGCCTTCTCGTCGTAAGAGAATCAACAAGCACGGATTCCGTCAGAGAATGGCTACCGCCAATGGCCGCAAGGTATTGGCTGCCCGTCGCGCTAAGGGTCGCAAGAAGTTGACCGTATCTGATGAGGCAACATTTAAGTACAATTAATCTCTGATTCGTCAGGGATTAAAAAAGGATTAGCTTATGGCTGATCCTTTTTTTTGTTTCTATAGCTGGCAGTGTCGCTACGCACTCGTGCGCATACACTCCACAATACTTGACAAGGATCACCTGCTGTGCAAGCTCCACAATTACCGACATAGAGCAAGTTTAGCCTACGCCACCACACCCTCTTGCATCTCATGCCTCAACACAACTCTCTTTAGTAGAGAAATCCTAATTTCTTGTTAGAATGGTACCAAGTGTACACTCGACAAAAATGGCGACAATAGGTAGCACTTGAATGCACACCCATTGTCGCCATTTTTTTTGCAAGGGACCGTAATCGCCCCTATCATGATAAATTAAAAGTTGTAGAGCTCATCGATATAGTGTCCTGCATAAGCCTTAACATCGGGGTTTGCATTGAGCCACTCCAAAAATACCTGAGGATCACCAACACCGTCACGAGTACATGGACGCTTGTCGAGATAATGCTTTGAGTAATAACCATCCTTGTCCTTAGCTATAGCACCAACCCAAGACTCAGTATCATATCCTGCCAAGCACCACATAACACGAGGCTGAGGACCCCAATAGAGGAAACGGCCAAAGCGATTATCATCAGTAACCCACGCCAAATCTGAATCAGGACTGATCCACCAGTTATAGAAGTATACAGATGCATCGTCATCGCTAACCTCGATCTCAACAGGCATAACAGCGAAACCGTCGTTATCCATGCCGACATATCCGAATGTAGGATCAAACATATTGATATCCCAGATATCGTAGTAGCCCAAATCCTTTACTGAAACGGTAATATCAGAGTCGATATCCTGGAGGGTCTTGAATGCTACGCTATATAGCGATGTTGTGGTCACACCTCCCTTGTAGCCAAATGTAAAGAAGACATACTTGGTATCGGGTGTTAGCTTCTTATGCTCCTCAAATACACCATTACCATAGGCTGGAGCACCAAAGCTATAGTAATCCAAGATATTCGACAGACGCTCACTATTTGTCTTACCACACTCGTCCCACTCGTCAGCAGTGACTAGACCTGCAACATAAGGATCAGTATCGTTAGATGCGAGGATATCAATCTTGACACCACATTTTGTTAGATCTGACACCTCGAATGTAAATGACAAACTTGAAGGATCAACCTCGCCAGTCTTAAACACCTCGAACTCAGGGATTGTATTGCATACCGCCTCCTCGTTTACACCAAATGAGAAGATATAATACTCCGTATCGGCAAGAAGGTTGAAGGTGTAGTAATCTGTACCCTGAGAACAGTTCTGCTCCCAGATAAGTGATGCTGGAGTATCAGCCTGCATATCGTTGTAAACAGTATCTGTCCACCACTTAGTGATATACTCCTCTTTGCTAAGGTCCTCCTCAGCGCTCACCTCTTCGAGAAGGCTGCGAGGCATAACATCGAAGTAGTAGCGTGTATCATCTCTATCTGGAGTTACTGTAGCCGTAACATTAGGGCCATCCACCTCGAAAGCATACTCGAAACCAAGTTCTTCAATCTCGGGAGCAAGTGCCGAAAACTCAAAGCGGAAGACATCCGAGATACGACGAGCCTTGAAGGTGTCGTAGTAGAAGGCAACGAATACAGCCTTACCACCAGGCTTAAGACCCGATAGCTTAATACCCTCCTTAACACCCTTTCTTGCATTCTGCGCAGCTACATCAGCACCAGACATTCCAGACCAGCTACCCATAGACTCATAGTAATCCATAAGATAGTTATAGAAATCGTCATCGCTCTCAAGACCGTATGCCTTGATATCCTCCTCGAGGAAAATATCCATGATATACTCGAGCTCCAAATTCTCTGGAGTAAGGTTTAGCGTGCAGTAGTGATAGTTCTGTTCTGCAATCTCTGCTTCGAACGAATCTTCTACCATAGCAGCAGATGCAAGCTGACGAATGGTTACAGCCTTATTTGCCGAAGCGTAGAATAGCTCGAGCACAGCCTCGCGAACCTCGTCGCTTGTATTGGGAGCTACGAGGAAGGTAATTGTACCCTCCACCTGTGTTGAGAGACTCGAAACCCATGAAGCGTCGATGTTTGCCGATAGGTGAGCACCCTCCACGGGGTTGGTAATAGTGTAGTTAATAACTGTTGCGCCACCCTCAACAGCGACCTCAACAACGCTCTCGATCTCGATTACGGGCTGATCGGTTGGTGTTGGCTGAGGTTCCTCGGGGATCTCAGAGTTCTCACAGCTCACAAGTGTGGCCATGCTTAACGTGGCAAGAAAGGCCATCGCCAAAAGGTAAAGTCTTTTCATTGTGTTGTAGTTTTTATTAGTTGTATTATTCTTAAGTTTATCTCCTCGTAGCAATATTCATCTCGTGCAATATCTATGAAATAGTTATATTAGCACTATATGATCGCAGATGATTACCCCTACCTAACAATTTATTCCATACGTACCACCTAAAATTTACACCGAGGCACACATTTTCGGAAGTTTAATACAAAAATAGTAATTATTCTTCGATTTACAACATATCCCCCCAAAAAAGGTTACATTTCGCCCTATATTCCTCACTTTTGCAATTTTGTTTTTAGCTTTTCTCCTAAATAGAGTTAGGCAGTTAGCTTTTTATTTGTATCTTTGCGCCCACAATAATGTATATATAGGAGTAAACTTAAGCTAAATATGGCACTTATCGACGAGATTACCAAGCGACGCACCTTTGCCGTCATTGCACACCCCGATGCGGGTAAGACAACACTCACCGAGAAACTTCTTCTCTTTGGTGGCGCAATCCACGTAGCGGGAGCTGTTAAGAGCAACAAGATTAAGAAGGGCGCAACATCCGACTTTATGGAAATCGAGCGTCAGCGTGGTATCTCGGTGGCTACATCTGTGATGGGCTTCGAGTACAAGGATGTCAAGATCAACATCCCCGACACCCCTGGTCACGAGGACTTTGCCGAGGATACATACCGTACGCTTACTGCCGTAGACTCGGTAATTATCGTTATCGACGGTGCGAAGGGTGTCGAGACCCAGACACGCCGTCTTATGGAGGTGTGCCGTATGCGCAACACTCCCGTTATCGTATTCATCAACAAGCTCGACCGCCCCTGCAAGGAGCCATTCGACCTCTTGGACGAGGTGGAGCGCGAGCTTAAGATTAAGGTACGCCCCTTGGCATTCCCCATTTCGTCAGGCGACACGTTCAAGGGCGTATACAACATCTACGAGCACAACCTATCGTTGTTCACATCGGATGAGCGACAGACGGCCGATGCTTCGACCGTAGATATCAACGACCTCACATCATCGGAGGTAGATAAGTATATCGGCGAGAAGTTCGCAAATCAGCTTCGCGAGGATGTAGACTTGGTTGAGGGCGTATACGAGCCTTTCGACCGCGATGCATATCTTGCTGGTGAACTTGCCCCCGTATTCTTCGGCTCAGCAGTAAACAACTTCGGTGTGCGCGAGCTCTTGGAGTGCTTCATTCGCATCGCACCATCGCCACGCAAGGCAACAACATCGACACGCCTCGTAGAGCCCTCGGAGAATAAGCTCTCGGGATTTATCTTTAAGATTCACGCCAACATGGATCCTAACCACCGCGACCGTATCGCCTTTATGAAGATATGTTCGGGTAAGTTCGAGCGTAACAAGAACTACCTACACGTGCGCAGTGGCAAGCAGCTTAAGTTCTCATCACCTACAGCTTTCATGGCCGAGAAGAAGTCAATCATCGACGAGGCATTCCCAGGCGATATTGTAGGTCTTCACGACACAGGTACGTTTATGATTGGTGATACGTTCACCGAGGGAGAGCAGCTCAAGTTCACAGGTATTCCTTCGTTCTCGCCCGAGCACTTCCGCTACATTGAGAATGCCGATCCTATGAAGTTCAAGCAGTTGGCAAAGGGTATCGACCAGCTTATGGACGAGGGTGTAGCACAGCTCTTCACCTCGTCACTCAACGGCCGCAAGATTATCGGCACGGTGGGTGCTCTTCAGTTTGAGGTTATTCAGTATCGTTTGGAGCATGAGTATGGTGCGAAGTGTCGTTGGGAGCCTATCTCGATCTATAAGGCTTGCTGGATAGAGTCGGAGAACGACGCACAGCTTGCCGACTTCAAGCGTCGTAAGCATACGAATATGGCCGTCGATAAGCATGGTCGCGATGTATTCCTCGCCGACACAAGCTACGGCCTGGCTATGGCGCAGGAGAACTTCAAGGATATTAACTTCAAGTTCACATCCGAGATCTAAGCGTCGATGTCGTTTATCGACAAATATAAGCCCTACTATCGCCGCATCTGCGGTCTTGCGCTCCCCGTTGTCATAGCACAGGCGGGGCAGCTCACCACGCAGTTTGCCGATACGGCCATGGTCGGCAATTTCGGTGGCGAGGACCCCGTACCTTTGGCAGCTGTAGCTTTGGGCAGTTCATTGTTCCTTCTAATATACCTTGCGGCATTAGGCTTTGCATTGGGTATAACACCTTTGGTTGGCGAGCACTACGCACGTAACGACCGACGTGCCGTGGGTCTTCTATTCCAAAACTCCATTCTATACTGCGCCATTATAGGCGTTGTGGCAACCATTGCTGCTGTTGCGCTGCGCCCCTTTATCTCGACACTCGGCGTGTGGATGTCGAAGGGTGGTGAAGATGTAAGCGCCGTGTCGGCCATGGCACTACCCTACTACGATCTACTCGTATGGAGCATCATTCCGTTGATGTTCTTTCTATGCGTCAAGCAGTTCCTCGAAGGTATAGGCAACACTAAGGTTGCTATGTGGACAACGCTCGTAGGTAATGGACTTAACATTCTACTCAACTACCTCTTTATCTTCGGACACTGTGGCTTTGAGGCTATGGGCACAGAGGGTGCAGGCTGGGCTACACTCATCTCGCGTGTTGCGCAGATGGTCATAATCCTTGTCTACTTCTTCCTATCGCGCCGCCTACGCATCTATCGCTCGCTCTTCGAGCGCCACGCCCTACGTCCTGCATACCTAAAGAGTATCGCAAGCGTCGGCATGCCTATCTCGTTCCAAATGGTCTTGGAGTCGGCAGCTTTTATCCTCACCTCCATTCTTTCGCTATCGTTTGGCGCAATATCGGCGGGTGCTATGCAGGTGTCGTTCAGCATCGCTAACGTGGCGTGGATGATTACGGTAGCTATCGGCTCGGCATCGACAATCGTCGTGGCGCATGTCTACGGCGCTGAAGCTAAGCATGAGCTACGCCCAACAATTAAGGCAACCTACCACCTCGGACTCCTCTGGGCACTCATTATGTCTACAACATTTGTGCTCTTCAACCGCGAAATAGCGTCAATATTTACGGATAATGCTGAGGTCATAACACTCACCGCCGAACTTATGTTGCTCATCGCCATATACCAATTCTCGGATGCCGTACAGGGATTATCTATCAGCATGTTACGCGGCTTGCAGGATGTAAAGGTCATCATGCCAATCGTTGCCTGTTCCTATCTACTACTCAACATTCCGATAGGTTGTATTCTTGCCTACCATTTCGGTATGGGCTGCCACGGCCTGACCATAGGTCTTATCATAGGTCTTAGCTCGGCAGCGCTACTCACCGCACTAAGACTATTCACTACGCTACACCATTTCGAGCGCGCTTAGGAGTATTTTAGAGCTACGTATTTTTACCTATTTTTAGTCAATAATAGTTTATTTTAAACCTTTTGCGGTTGCACTATTCATTATTAGGAGTATCTTTGTCTCGATGCAAAGGTGCTCCTATTCGCATATGGTGTGGCGAATAGAGGAGGAGCAGCGTCAAAGGTATGAGAATTTTTAACTAACTATTATTTCACAAAATGGTAGATATTTTTGAGCGTTTATCGAATAACGCTGGAGGCCCTATTGGCCAGTATATGTCGGCCGTGCATGGCTATTTTGCCTTCCCGAAGCTCGAGGGCGAGCTCGGTCCTCACATGATGTTTCGTGGCAAGCCAGTCCTAAATTGGAGTTTGAACAATTATCTCGGTTTGGCCAACCACCCCGAAGTCCGCGAAGCTGATGCCGAGGCTGCAAAGCAGTACGGCATGGCCTACCCTATGGGTGCTCGCATGATGTCGGGACAGACGAAGTATCACGAGCAGTTGGAGCGTGAACTTGCAGAGTTTGTCGGCAAGGAGGACTCCTTCCTGCTTAACTTCGGATATCAGGGCATGATCTCGATTATCGACTGCCTGCTTTCACCGCGAGATGTGGTTGTCTACGACAAAGAGTGCCACGCATGTATCATCGACGGTCTGCGCATGCACCCTGGCAAGCGCTTTACCTATGCACATAACGACGAGGAGTCGTTGCGTCTACAGCTTAAGCATGCTACGGAGCTCGCCGAGCAGCAGCGTGGAGGTGTATTGGTCATCACCGAGGGTGTATTTGGCATGAAGGGCGATCTTGGTTTCTTAGATGTTATCGTGAAGTGTAAGAAGGATTTCAGTTTCCGCCTTCTCGTAGACGATGCTCACGGCTTCGGCACTATGGGCAAGGGTGGTCGTGGCACGGGTGATTATTTCGGCGTGCAGGATGAAATTGATGTACTATTTAACACCTTTGCTAAGTCGATGGCTGGTATCGGAGCATTCGTAGCGGGCCCTCGTTGGTTGATCAACCTCTTCCGCTATAATATGCGCTCGCAGCTATATGCTAAGTCGTTGCCTATGCCTATGGTTATCGGTGCATTGAAGCGTCTTGACCTTATCCGCAAGCACCCAGAGTATCAGGAGAGACTTTGGGAGATCACTCGCGCACTACAAAAGGGCCTTAAGGATAACGGTTTCGAGATTGGCGTTACGGAGTCACCTGTTACACCTATATATATGAAGGGTGGCAACGAGGAGGGTACTAACCTTATTGTGGACCTTCGCGAGAACTATGGTTTGTTCTGCTCTATAGTCATCTACCCCGTTATACCCAAGGGCGAGATTATCCTTCGCGTCATCCCAACAGCCTCACACACGATGGAGGATGTGGAGTATACGATCAATACATTCAAGGCTGTGCGAGATAAGTTCGAGCGTGGCGAGTATATCAAGCCTATTCCTCAGATGGCCGACCCTGATTTCAAGGTTCGCTAAAAGAGAATACCTCTCTTTCTTGCACACCCCAATTTCTTATTAGAAGGGGTTAGATGTGACCTCGATAAAGAAATTGCCCCAGATGGGACATACTTGACGTATTTCTCATTTGGGGCGTTGATTGAAGTGCCGCAGATGCGACACTATCACGAGAAACCAATTTCTTGTTAGAGTGGTGCAGATGTGGTGCTGACATGAAAAAGCCACCGATGGGTAGTACTTGATGTACGTGCCATTGGTGGTGTTGCTTGAAGTGCCGCAGATGCGCCACTATCACGAGAAATTAAATTTCTTGTTAGAAGGGGTTAGATGTGGCCTCGATAAAGAAATTGGCTCGGATGGATAGTACTTAACGTACATTCCATTCGAGCCAATGATTGAGAGGCCGCAGATGGCCCCTTATCACAAGAAATTACTCGGGTTTGACGAGTGATAGATAAAGCTCATCAAGCTGCGCCTGTGCTACAGGTGATGGACCATCGAGCATTACATCGCGACCTGCATTGTTCTTTGGGAAGGCAATGTAGTCACGAATAGAGTCTGAGCCGCCGAAGAGCGAGCAAAGACGGTCGAAACCGAAGGCCAAGCCACCATGAGGAGGCGCACCAAACTTAAAGGCGTTCATCAAGAAGCCAAACTGCTCCTCAGCAGCCTCGGGCGTAAAGCCAAGTGCATCGAATACCTTAGCCTGAAGCTCTGCATCGTGGATACGGATAGAACCACCACCAATCTCCGTACCGTTACATACGAAGTCGTAAGCATTAGCACGCATCTTACCAAGTTCGCCGCTGTCGAAGTACTTAGCATCCTCGGGCTTAGGCGATGTGAAGGGGTGGTGCATAGCGTAGAAACGCTGTGTCTCCTCGTCCCACTCGAACATTGGGAAATCGACAACCCAAAGAGGTGCAAACTTCTTAGGATCGCGCAAGCCAAGACGCTCGGCAACCTCCAAGCGGAGTGTGCAGAGCTGTGTGAGGGTCTTAAACTTCTCGCCACAGAGGATAAGAACGAGGTCGCCAGCCTTGGCACCTACACGCTCAGCGATGAGCTTGAGGTCGTCAGCCGAGAAGAACTTATCGATAGATGACTTGCAGTTGCCGGCCTCATCAACCTTGATCCATACCAAGCCCTTAGCACCCACCTGAGGACGCTTAACAAACTCGGTAAGCTCGTCGATCTGCTTACGTGTATAACCTGCGCAACCCTCAGCCGCGAAACCTACAACGTAGTCTGCCGAGTCGAATACCACAAAGTCGTGGCCGTGTGCGAGGTCTGTGATATCGCTGAATGTCATACCGAAGCGCAAGTCGGGCTTATCCGAACCATACTTCTCCATAGCCTCGATCCAAGGCATACGACGGAAAGGCTCAGCAAACTCGATGTTCATAACCTCCTTGAACATGTAGCGTGCCCAACGCTCGAAGATCTCGAGAACGTCCTCCTGCTCTACGAACGACATCTCGCAGTCGATCTGTGTAAACTCGGGCTGACGGTCAGCACGCAAATCCTCATCGCGGAAACAACGTACAATCTGGAAGTAACGATCGTAACCAGCAACCATAAGAAGCTGCTTCAAAGTCTGTGGCGACTGTGGAAGAGCATAGAACTGGTTTGGGTTCATGCGTGAAGGCACGATGAAGTCGCGCGCACCCTCTGGAGTAGACTTGATAAGGTAGGGAGTCTCGATCTCGAGGAAGCCCTCCTTATCGAGGAACTGACGCACAGCCTGAGCCATGCGGTGACGCAAGATCATAGCGCGCTGCAATGGGGGACGACGCAAATCGAGGTAACGATACTTCATTCTGAGGTCATCACCACCGTCCGACTCCTCCTCGATAGTGAATGGAGGTATCACAGCACGGTTGAGGATACGAAGCTCGGTAGCCGAGATCTCGATATCACCCGTTGCGATCTTTGAGTTTTTTGCCTGGCGCTCGATAACCGTACCACAAACCTGGAGTACGTACTCACGGCTAAGCTCCTCAGCGACAGCCTTTACCTCGGCCGCAGAGTGCTCCTCAACAACAATCTGTGTGATGCCATAACGGTCGCGAAGGTCGATGAAGGTCATCGCACCGAGGTTACGCACCTTCTGTACCCAACCAGCAAGTGTTACCGTAGCACCGACATTCTCAATGCGGAGTTCTCCGCAGTTGTGTGTTCTGTACATAGTATGATAGTTTTTAGTTTCGTTCAAAAGTTATATCTTTGCAACCCACAAAGATAATAATTTATAAGGAAATTATTGCGTATATGGCAGAAAAAATTTCAACCGAGAGAGCTAAAGATGAAAAATATATGCGCATGGCAATAACCGAGGCACTACGCGCGTTGGACAAGGAGGAGGTACCAATAGGTGCTGTAGTGGTCGCAGGAGAGAGGATCATAGGCCGTGGTCACAACCTCGTAGAGACGCTCTGCGATGCTACGGCACACGCTGAGATGCAAGCAATTACGGCTGCAATGTCGGCTCTTGGCGGCAAGTATCTCAACGACTGTACGCTATATGTTACCGTCGAGCCATGCGTGATGTGCGGAGGTGCTTTAGCGTGGAGCCAGATAGGTCGCGTGGTATATGGCACAGCCGACCCCAAACGCGGATATTCGACCTACTCGGAGCGCATCATGCACCCTCGAACAGAGGTCATTGGTGGCGTTTTGGCCGAAGAGTGCGAGCAGGTAATGAAGGAATTTTTCAGTTCACTGCGCAAATAAGTGGCTGCAACAATTTCGTATTCAAAAAAATATTATACCTTTGCACCGCTATAGACACGACTATTATTCGTGATTGATAAGCAATTATAACGTAAAATTAAATACTACACAAACTATGAAAAAGATTATCATGACCGTTGTTGCTCTTCTTGGTGCAACATCACTCTACGCTCAGACTGACGTAGTAGCAACTTTCCAGCAGGGTTTGGCAAATGCTAAGGCTAGCAAGTTCACTGAGGCTATCGCTCAGTTCGAGGAGGTTATCGAGGCTGGTTACGACATCGACGAGCCAGATGCAAATCAGCAGAAGGCAATCGCTGGTTCTAAGAAGTTTATGGTAACTTGCTACAACAAGATGGGTGTTGCTGCCGTAAACGCAAAGTCTTACGACGAGGCTATCGA
Source organism: Alistipes sp. (assembly GCA_045659765.1). GTDB lineage: Bacteria > Bacteroidota > Bacteroidia > Bacteroidales > Rikenellaceae > Alistipes. The sequence continues at coordinate 40,643 of JAZRCN010000012.1, read as the reverse complement.
GCATTTCACAAACGCAGCCAACTATGCTGAGCTTTACGAGGATGTTGCTGCGATGAACAAGAACAAGTCACTCATCGGTCAGGTATACCAGGTACAGGGTGCTGACGCTTTCAACTCTGAGGACTACGCAACTGCTATTGCAGTATTCTCTAAGGGTTTCGAGGCTGATCCACGTAATACTGACATGGCACTTAACCTCGCTGAGAGCTATTTTCGTAGCGATATGTACCAGGATGGTATGCGCATTTGCACATCTATCGCAGGTCTTAACGCTGACAAGTATGCAGAGGCTATCGCTGAGGCACAGTCTAAGATGGATATGTACACAAACAACGAGGTGGCGAAGCTTCAGATGGCTAACGACTACGACGGCATCATCGCAATGGCTGAGCAGCTCGACGACGCAGCTATGGCCCAGAAGATCACTATGCAGGCTTACTACGGCAAGAAAAACTATGCTAAGATGGTAGAGCTTTCAGAGGCAGCTATCGCAGCTCAGACTACAGATGAGGGTCGTAGCGATGTTTACTACCTCCTCGGTGTTGCTTACAACGAGATGGAGCAGTTCGACAACGCTATCGCAGCGATGAAGAACGTAACAGCTGGCGCAAATGTAGCTAATGCTCAGGCAGTTATCACAGCTCTTACACCTGCGGAGTAATTACAATTAACACTCATAAAATGGGCTATCTAACTTCGGTGTTGGATAGCCTATTTTTTTATTGCAGCAATGCAAAAATCGGCAAATTTATAACCATCTCATTCCGAAATAGAACATATCACAACCAAGAAAATAGCACGTAGCATTCGCCGAGGACAATAGCATTTTATGCGCTATGCGTTAAAAAGAGTAGGAAAAATTTGCTTTTCGTGTGCGAAATTCTTAACTTTGCTAAGTTTTAGCACCCTACGCCCGCGCGCAAACCCTCGGCAAAGAGCTGTGAGGGAGAAGCCAAAAAGGTGAGCACAGGAGCATAGACAGAGAGATTTACAGAGATAAAACTCTAAACATCATACACTTAAAAACAATTAAATCTAAAACAACTATGGCTAATACCAAAGAAAAGTTGTTCGCGGAGTTCCCACCGGTGTCTACCGAGCAGTGGGAGGCCGTTATCACAACTGACCTTAAGGGCGCAGATTACGAGCGCAAGTTGGTATGGAAGACCGGCGAGGGATTCAACGTACGTCCCTACTATCGCGCCGAGAACCTCTCAGAGGTAGAGTTCCTCGGTTCAGAGCCCGGAGTATTCCCCTATGTACGCGGCATCAGCAAGGACAACACTTGGCGCGTACACCAGACAATTTCAGTGAAGTGCGCAGAGTGCGCTAACGAGACAGCTCTCAAGCTTCTCAACTCAGGCGTTGACTCTTTGGGCTTCTGCTTCTGCGAGGCTTGCGCTGCTGAGGTTGATGTTGATGTTCTTCTTAAGGACATCGTTCCTACAGCTGTTGAGCTCACTTTCTGCGGTTCTGACACACAGGGCTTGGCTACATTGGCTAAGAAGGTGCTCGCTAAGTATGCTGACGTAGAGAAGGACGAGCTTCGTCTTAACTTCTGCATCGATCCTATCATCAAGGGTCTTTCGACTAAGGGTGAGTGCGGTTGCGCAGAGGGTGCTAACTGCTTCGATACTATCGCAGAGTTGGTTAAGGCTACCGCAGAGTACAAGCGCGTGAAGGTTGTAAACGTATCAGGTGCTACATTCTCTAACGCAGGTTCTACAATCGTTGAGGAGCTCGGTTTCACGCTTGCTGCTGCTCACGAGTACCTCGTGAAGTTGATGGAGAAGGGTCTTACAATCGATGAGGCTGCACGCAAGATCCGTTTCACATTTGCCGTTACTTCAAACTACTTCATGGAGATGGCAAAGTTCCGTGCTGCTCCTCTTTTGTGGGCTAACCTCGTTAAGGCTTACAACCCTGCAAAGGATTGCTCCGCTAAGATGATTGCTCACGCCGTAACTTCTACATGGAACCAGACAGTTTACGATCCTTACGTGAACATGCTTCGTGGCACTACTGAGGCTATGTCGGCAGCTATCGCAGGTGTACACTCTTTGGAGGTACTTCCTTTCGACTACGCATTCGAGCCCGCTACCGAGTTCTCTGCACGTATCGCACGTAACACACAGCTTTTGTTGAAGCATGAGTCACACTTCGATCAGGTTATCGACCCTGCAGGTGGTTCATACTTCATCGAGACTCTCACAAAGAACATCGCTACCGAGGCTTGGGCATTGTTCCGCGAGGTAGAGGATAAGGGTGGTTATATCGCTGCATTCAAGGAGGGCTTCGTAGTATCTCGCGTTAAGGCTTCGGCTGAGGCTAAGGACAAGAGCATCGCTACACGTCGTCTTATCCTTCTTGGTGCTAACCAGTATCGTAACTTTACAGTGGTTGCTGACCAGTACATCACTGCATGCGCTGTTGAGCGTAAGACAACCGATGCTAACGTATTGGTTCCCTACCGTGGTGCTATGGCATTCGAGGATATGCGCTTGAAGGTTGACCGTTCGGGCAAGACTCCTAAGGCGTTCATGCTTACATGCGGCACATTGGGTATGGCACGTGCACGTGCTCAGTTCTCATGCAACTTCTTCGCATGTGCTGGTATCCGCGTTGAGGATAACACATTCTTCAAGAGCGTTGAGGAGGGTGTTGAGGCAGCTTTGGCTTCTAAGGCAGAGATCGTTGTTGTTTGTGCATCGGATGATGACTACGCAACAGCAGCACCTCGCGTTAAGGAGCTTCTTGGCGACAAGGCTATCCTTGTAGTTGCTGGTGCTCCTGCTTGCGCTACTGAGTTGGAGGCACAGGGCATCACCAACTTCATCAACGTGAAGAGCAACGTGCTTGAGACATTGAAGGATTACTTAAAGAAGTTAGGCATCTAATCAATTATAGCAATGAGAGCAAAATTTTCAGATTTAGAATATAAGGCTGCAGCTGTAGAGTGCTGCGGCAAGCAGAACGCTCCTAAGGAGGATTGGTTGACTGCCGAGCGCATTCCCGTAAAGGAGAACTATACAGCTGCTGACCTCGAGGGCATGGAGCACCTCAACTATGCAGCGGGTATCGCTCCCTTCTTGCGCGGTCCTTACTCTACAATGTATGTAATGCGTCCTTGGACTATCCGTCAGTATGCAGGTTTCTCTACTGCTGAGGAGTCTAACGCATTCTATCGTCGTAACCTTGCAGCAGGTCAGAAGGGTCTTTCTGTAGCCTTCGACCTTGCTACACACCGTGGCTACGATGCTGACCACCCACGTGTAGTAGGTGACGTTGGTAAGGCTGGTGTATCTATCTGCTCTGTAGAGGATATGAAGGTCTTGTTCAATGGTATTCCATTGGATCAGATGTCTGTATCTATGACTATGAACGGTGCCGTATTGCCCGTTTTGGCATTCTACATCGTAGCAGGTTTGGAGCAGGGTTGTACTCTTGATCAGCTCGCTGGTACTATCCAGAACGATATCCTCAAGGAGTTCATGGTGCGTAACACCTATATCTACCCACCAGAGTTCTCAATGAAGATTATCGCTGATATCTTCGAGTACACATCTAAGAACATGCCTAAGTTCAACTCTATCTCTATCTCTGGTTACCACATGCAGGAGGCAGGTGCAACAGCAGATATCGAGTTGGCTTACACTTTGGCTGACGGTTTGGAGTACTTGCGCGCAGGTATCAACGCAGGTATGTCAATCGACGCGTTTGCACCACGTTTGTCATTCTTCTGGGCTATCGGTATGAACCACTTCATGGAGATTGCCAAGATGCGTGCAGCACGTCTTTTGTGGGCTAAGATCGTTAAGCAGTTCGAGCCTAAGAACTCTAAGTCTTTGGCATTGCGTACTCACTCACAGACTTCAGGTTGGTCGCTCACAGAGCAGGATCCATTCAACAACGTAGCACGTACAGCTATCGAGGCTATGGGTGCAGCTTTGGGTCACACTCAGTCATTGCACACCAACGCTTTGGATGAGGCTATCGCACTTCCTACAGACTTCTCGGCACGTATCGCACGTAACACTCAGATCTACATCCAGGAGGAGACCAACGTATGCCGTTCGGCTGATCCATGGGCAGGTTCTTACTATGTTGAGAGCCTCACAAACGAGATCGCTCACAAGGCATGGGAGCACATCCAGGAGATCGAGCAGCTTGGCGGTATGGCTAAGGCTATCGAGACAGGTATTCCTAAGCTTCGTATCGAGGAGGCTGCTGCACGTAAGCAGGCTCGTATCGACTCAGGCGTTGAGACTATCATCGGTGTAAACCGCTACCGTCTTGAGAAGGAGGCACCTATCGACATCCTTGCTGTGGACAACACAGCTGTTCGTGAGAGCCAGGTTAAGCGTTTGCAGGAGCTTCGCGCTAACCGTGACAACGCTGCTGTAGAGGCTGCATTGGCAGCTATCACAGAGTGCGTACGCACAGGTGAGGGCAACTTGCTCGCTTTGGCTGTAGAGGCTGCTAAGGTTCGTGCATCTCTCGGTGAGATCTCTGACGCTTGCGAGAAGATCGTAGGTCGCTACAAGGCAGTTATTCGTCTAAACTCAGGTGTATATTCAGCAGAGGTGAAATCAGATTCAGCATTCGAGAAGGCAAAGCAGATGTGTGCTGACTTTGCAAAGAAGGAGGGTCGTCAGCCCCGTATTATGATTGCTAAGTTGGGTCAGGATGGCCACGACCGTGGTGCTAAGGTTGTAGCAACAGGTTATGCCGGCAGACGGTTGGATGTTGATATGGGTCCATTGTTCCAGACTCCAGAGGAGGCTGCAAAGCAGGCTGTAGAGAACGACGTACACGTAGTGGGCGTATCGTCACTCGCTGCTGGTCACCTCACGCTTGTTCCACAGATTATCGCAGAGCTTAAGAAGCTCGGCCGTGAGGATATCGTAGTTGTTGTGGGTGGTGTTATCCCTGCACAGGACTACGATCAGCTCTACCGCGATGGTGCAGCTGCAATCTTCGGTCCTGGTACTCCTGTTGCAACAGCAGCTATCAAGATTCTTGAGATTCTCGCTGAGTAATCTTTTAGAGTTGATATTTCGATGAGGGTATTTCCACAAAGGAGATACCCTCTTTTTTTTTTGGGGGGGGGTAGCACACCTTTTATCATTCGTTCATAGGCACTAATTTGGCATATCCTACACGTGATAACCAAGCCTTAACCTATACCTATGTATATATGTATATATTAATACGAGCCTATATTAATACAACCACCGAAAGGTGTATATACACAAGAAGTGTGGCTGTCCCGCGAAAGGACAGCCACACTTCTTATAGGCTCTAAAGCAAGAGTCCGATGGACTACTTATCCTCTACATAAACATAGCTTGATACATCTGCAGAGTCGCTCTCGTACAAGAATATAACACCCTTGAACAACTTACCGTAGTTGCCATTAGCATCCTCAGCTACAGCGATCACGCTATACTCCTTCTCATACTCAGCGATAAAGTTGTAGTTAGAGTAGATGTTGCGTAGGTAGCTAGGATTTGTCACATCGCGCAACCACTCTGCATCCTTGCTATACCACTCAAGCGACTGTGTAGTGATCATAAAGTATACCTTATCGGTAGAGGTTACACCACTAATGGTGAGAGGTAGCAATGCATGATATGTGTAGTCGTAATAATCGCCCCAATATTCGGCATAGTCCATCGACAAGTCGAACATATTGTAGTGATCAGACCATGTGATGTTGATATCCGATGCACCAGGAGTATTAGAACGTGTAGTAAACTCTGTTGTGAAGATACGGGTGTTAGGTGTATTACCCTCCAAACCGTATGCAAAAGCCACATAGTGAGTATTAGCCTCAAGGCTTGAGAGGTTCATGTCGGTATAACCTGTTGCCTGATAGAAGTCATACTTCTCGGCAATAGACTGGAACTTCTCGGCATCTGTAGCACCAAGAGCATCGAAATCAACCTTCTTGAATACCGAACGTGCGAAACGACCATTAGGATCGCTTGCTGTCCAATATACATTAGCAGTATTAGCATAGATATCCTTTACGACAATCTCGATAGTCATATCCGACTGCTCGATCTGACCAGTTGTAACATTCTCAACAACGATGTCTGATGCTGTAAAGGCTGTCTCTGGGCTCAATGCAAATGCGTAGAAAATATACTCTGTATCGGCCAATAACGAGTCGTAAGCAATGGTCTGTGTACCCTGATGGCAGAGTGACTCAAAGATGTGGTATGGCTCATAACCGCTATCACGCTTGATTGCCACCTGCTCGTTCCAACGCTTAGGGAAGATCTGCGCAGGATCTGCATCTACGCCAAAATATGCCTTAAAGTCCTTTACTGACCAGCACTCCGTATAGAAGTAGGTATCGGCATAGGTTGTCGTTACGGTCTGATTTACGAGTGGGCCATCCACCTCGAAAGTCATAACGATATGCTCGTTGATAGTTGATGTAGGCTTGGTTGAGATAACCTCACGATAGACATCGCTTGCAGCCACGCCATTATCAAGGTTGATATGGTAGCTGTATACCACATACTCAGTATCGGGAACAAGGCTCGAGAAGCTAACCTCACAAGTAGAGATATTTGCGATATTCTGCAAGTAGTTTAGTAAGGTCTGTCCTGCAGCCTTCGCCTCGTTGTTGATAGCGTCGAGATCGTAGCTTGTAAGAGCCTCATCAGAACCGAGATAGAAGGCGTCGATGTGTGCCTTAGTGTAGATACGGCTGATGTATGCGCTCTTTGTGTCGGCAGGTGTTACGCTGAGAGTAAGCGATGTTGATGTGCAATCAACAACATCGTAGGTAAACAACGACATTGTAGACTCGGCCTGAGTTACAACAATCTCATACTTATCCTCTACGGCAGTGTACTGCACCGAGATACGCGCCTCACGCGCCTCCTTCTTGAAGTTTGCCTCTACCGAGAAGCTGATCTTACCCTCGGTTGCTGTGCTAAGGTTTGTAATCCAGTTCTGCTTGCACTCTGTGAGTACAACACCACCAGCCGCAGGATTAGTAATGGTGTAGGTCACCTCGTAGTTACCACCATCGGCCACTGCAGCAACCTCTGTTGTGTCGAGCGTAAATACGCTCACCTGCTCCTTTACATCTGTCGTATTATTCTCGCAGCCTACGCAAACGAGAAGTGATAGTGTAGCAAGAATACTAAAAAATCGTTTCATTGTCTATTTAGTTTATTTTAAGTTGTTATTTACGGAAAACAGAGCTCTGTGCCGTCTCAGCTCTTTGCGCCTCACCTGTCCATGTAGCTGTGATATTGTTGCCGAGGTCGTCGTACGTGTTGGCATTCACTGTGAATGTGCCATCACCATTGTCTATTACCTCCATGTTACCACCGCGCAAAGGCGCCATATCACCAACCTCAACATACGACTCTGTAACTATGGTATTGAAGAACCAGCTACAAAGGAGGTTGTGATTGTCGGTCCAGCCATAGATAAATGAGTTCTTGGCAAGATACTCCGATGCTATATACTCGCCCGCAAAGCCACTCTGCTCATCGCTGAAGCCTGTGATAATATCGAACTGCAAGCAATCACCAGCACCGCTCTTAGGCTGAATAACAAACATCCAGTTGTAGTATCCGAAATCGTAGTAGTCGCCATAGCACTCATATACCATATAGTGGTTAGAGAGGTCGGCAACATAATCGTCCTCCAAGGTAGTGAGGATAACAACCGAGTCCTGATTGTCTACAAGCTCGTTGCGACCTACAAATACTACATGGTGATTCTCACCATCGATAACTACATCCAAGGTTATAGACTTATCGTCAACCACCAACGTGCCCGACTCAAAAGGCTTGATGTCGCCACGACGAGCATTAACATCGGTTACCCAGTGGCCACTATACTCGGCAGTAAATGTCCAAAGCTCACATGTATCCTCGCTGTCGAATGTGTACGTACCCTGTGGAATTGAGACATTGAGTGATGACGCCACGGGACCATAAGCGTCGATACGGTAGTATGTTGTATTGGCTAATGAATTACCCTCGACATCGAATCCTCTATCGGTTAGGAAGAACCAGTAGTTACCTGCTCCTGGAGTGTAGGCATCGCCAAGATACTCACCAGTGAGGATAGGTGCATTGAAGTTAATCTCGCCATCGCCAGCCTGTGTCAATACTACATCGAATGATGCCGAGCCATAGCCTACCGTAATCTTTGTCTCGCGAACCTCACCCGAGTCGTTTGTGGCCACGCCAAGCACTACCTCGCCATCCATATCGCAGTTGATCGAATATATCCAATTTGCCGAAGTCTTGGCATAGATATAATCTACAGGATTGCGGTTCTCCAACGTGTAGTTAAGCACCACCTTCTGACCACAGCGATCAATAGTGATAAGCTCCTCGCACTCGGGTGTGAGGATAGGCTCTTCGGGGGTATTAGACTGAGTAAATACTACGCTCGCCTTACTTGAACCGTAGGCCAAAGTTACCGCAGCCATACGCACACCACCCGTAGTGTTCTCCTCAAACTGAATAGTAGCCTCACCCGCTACACTCTCCTTGACACGAAGCCACTCCGAACTGATCTCAATATCGGCAAGGCCATCCTCAACACCAACAATCTTATAGGTGATGGTCGACTCACCCTCGTAGACGCCGATGCTCACATTCGTAGACGAAGTTACCACTACTTCTCCCTTTTTGCCTTCGTCGGTTGACTCGCATGCAGCAAATACAAAACCGATAAGGGCAATCGTTAAAGTTAAAAATCTTCTCATAAAATTTATTAAAATAATTGTTATTTCGTATCTGATATTTTTCTTTAGGAAATTTGGAACAAAGTTAAGCACTTTTTTCTGAAAAACCTAAAAGAAATTTCGTTTTTTGAGGGGGGGGGAATTTTTCACTGTTTTGCACGTTAAAACGCCAGCATTTTTCAAAATTGTTATTTGACATAGCTCACTTATCGTCCTCTCGTGTGGCCTTAATCAGAAATATTTTAATCTTAGTGAAACAAAACCGCATGATTGTGCGTATATGTAGGAAATTGTAGAATAATTTTTGTAAGAGGATATAGATTTATGCGTCAATTAAAGATTACGAAGTCGATTACCAACCGTGAGAGTGCGTCGTTGGATAAGTACCTTCAGGAGATTGGTAAGGAGGAGCTCATTTCGGTAGAGGAGGAGGTAGAACTTGCGCAACGTATCAAGCGTGGCGATCAGGAGGCTTTGGAGAAGCTTACCAAGGCGAACCTTCGTTTCGTGGTATCAGTAGCCAAGCAGTACCAGAACCAGGGTCTTAGTCTTCCCGACCTTATCAACGAGGGTAACCTCGGTCTTATCAAGGCTGCCGAGAAGTTCGACGAGACTCGTGGTTTCAAGTTTATCTCGTATGCCGTATGGTGGATCCGTCAGTCTATTTTGCAGGCGTTGGCCGAGCAGTCACGTATTGTTCGTCTACCCCTCAACCAGGTAGGCTCACTCAATAAGATTAACAAGGCCTTTGCTCGTTTCGAGCAGGAGCACGAGCGTACACCTTCGGCCGAGGAGTTGGCTACCGAGCTCGAGCTTCCAAAGGAGAAAGTTACCGACACGTTGCGTGTTGCAGGTCGCCATATCTCTGTGGATGCCCCATTTGCCGATGGTGAGGATAACAGCTTGCTCGACGTCTTGGTAAATACCGATTCGCCAAACGCTGACCGTGGACTTATCAACGAGTCGTTGGCTACGGAGGTGGAGCGCGCCTTGGAGATTCTCACAGAGCGCGAGCAGGATATCATCCGCTACTTCTTCGGTATCGGTTGCTCGGAGATGACCTTGGAGGAGATTGGTGAGAAGTTCGACCTCACGCGCGAGCGTGTACGCCAGATTAAGGAGAAGGCTATTCGCAAGCTCCGTCAGTCGTCGCGTAGCTCATTACTTAAGTCATACTTGGGTTAGCAATAGCTCTCAAATAGGTAAAAAAATGTGATTTGCACTTGCGAATCACATTTTTTTTGTATCTTTGCGCCAAGCATTGGTTCTCAGGGGCTACGTCCCGCGTGAGATTAAAAGGGAAATGGGTGCAATTCCCATACAGTTCCCGCTGCTGTGAGTTCTAAAAAAGGCTCTACGACATCAAAGTGTCACTGGTCGCAAGACTGGGAAGGCATCGTAGAGCGGAACAAGTCAGAAGACCTGCCAAGCGTTTATAACGAGATTATGCCTACGGCGAATGGGCGGTCTGCGACTTGATTTTTTATCGAGTGACGTATGAGAAATGTAGCTACCATAGTATCACCATGTGGTGTTGGTACGGCGTATATAGTATGCCGTAGGTGGCTCGTTTTGGGGCATACTCTCGTTGTGTCAGTTACGGAGAATGACTTTTCACAAACCTTTTAACACAACAAAAGTATGACTAAAGATTCTTTGAGAACGCACACCAAAAGCGTTCAGAGCTATTCGAGTCCCGCACTCGAGATGGTAAGTGTAGCTGTAGAGGGTGGCTACCAGACATCCAACAACCAGGAGCCTTCACCCTGGGAGGATATGTTCTATCTCTATCGTTATTAACCATTAAAAATGAGTATACTACTATGAAAAAATCTCTATTTTTATTGGTTATGCTACTTGTAGCGACAGCTTGCCATAACGAGTTTGAGGATAACTACACCGCAGCTACCACAGCCGAAGAGCTTGTGATTATGGGCTACTCATCAGCCGAGGAGAGCCGCACATCGTTTGGCAACCCCACAGCATCCGAGATTCCATTCCTCTGGAGCAAGGGCGACTATATATGGCTCGGAGCAAGCAAGAGCGAAGCGTTGGCAGACGACACATCACTCGCCTACTTCTCATTCAAGGCGGGCACTGGCACGGTGGGCGATGGCCACGTATTCTACAACATGACAAACAACTCGGAGTATGCCAAAGTGTTGGCGACACAGTCGGCAGATGGCAACCTCGGCAACGATGGTGACTTTGGCTATGCAAAACTTGATAAGTATGGCACATTCTATCTATCACACAAAACGGCCTATTTGTGGTTTGATACCAAGTCCAACGAAAAGGATATGCCTCTTCTTAGCAGCATCACACTCTCGACAGAGGGCATAACCATCGCGGGTGAGCAAGAGTATGACTTCTTAGCAGGCGAGAATGGCGAGTGGACAGATAATACCAGCAACCCACGTAGCACGATTACGCTCAACTTCGAGGGTGGCAAGCAGTTGCAATCAGCAAGCGAGGGCGTTCTGGCGGCAATGGTACTCCTTCCCGCCAAGGTTGGAGGTACTGAGCTGACCATCACCTATACCTTTGCCAATGGTAAAATCTTCACCGAGACCAAGAGCCCTAAAAACGACTTTGTAGCGGGTGGTACTCAGCGCATTGCAACGACCATCGGCAAGAGCGATCTTAAGGATCCCGAGCCTGATCAGGGCGGAGATGACGAGACGAACTATACGCTCCGCGTACTCACATTCGAGGATGAGGATGCCAAGTTTGAGCCACACGAGTGCGAGTTCTACTATGCTATGCTTGGTCAGATGGATTATATTTGGATCGAGACATGGTCCGACTACATTCCACGTGATGGCCAGTATGGCAATGGTCATGGTGCATACGAGTGGTACGACGAGGGTAACACGGAGTTGGCCTTCATAAAGCCTACAATCGACACATGGTGGGGCATCTCTGGCCACGCAGGTATCTCTGACTATGTTGGCACGGATGAGGATATCAACAATTTTGCAGACGACAACCTTCTATTCCAAATCGACCTACAGGCATATAATGTCGAGGGTGGCGCTAATGGCTCACAGAACTTCTGCTCGCAGTATGGCTATCTCGATCCCGAGGAGTATGCTACGATGTACTCTCCCGAAGGCGTACTTCCTGGCTTGCAGTTCTACGATGAGGTGCCTCGAGTTATTGACCACATGTATGTAACCAATACAACCTATGCATACGGTATCATTACACGTGGAGAGTGCGACTTCGGTGGTTCGTATGAGTACAACGACGAGAGTACATTCAAGATTGTTGCCTATGGCTATGACTCATTCGACGACACTGAGCCAACAACTACGGAGTTCTATCTTCTGAATACAGGTAAGCGTATCGTAACAGATTGGACTAAATGGGATTTATCGGTTCTTGGCGAGGTTGTACGTGTAGAGTTTAACCTTGTAGCATGCTACGAAGGCTATGGTAGATATGGTCTGGTCATCCCTGCATACTTCGCCTACGACGATGTGGCAGTGAGATTCCCGATAGAATAATAGTAATTATATAATAGATGAAAAGAGTTTTAGAGTTTTTGTTTTTAAGTGTGGCTTTGATCACGTCGTCTTGCAATCGAGACGGCGTGATTATGGCCGATCCCACTCCCGAGATCTTGCTTGGTGAGAACGGGGGACTATATAGTGTAAAGGTGGGCGATGAGATACGCCTTGCCCCCGATTACAAAAATATTGAAGATGCAATCTTCGAATGGCGTATCGAAGAGGAGGTAGTTGGCAACGAGCGTAGCTATATCTTTTATGGCGAGGAGGTTGGCAGCTACTACATTAGCCTACGTGTAGCAACTTCAGCAGGCGAGGATCAGGAGGAACTTAGAGTCGATGTTATCAACCGTGAGATACCTACGATTGATATTATCGGCGATAAGGAGCGACTCTTGGCCGTAGGTAGCGAGGCTACCTTTATGACCTCAGTCGTTAAGACATCGCTACCTACGACTATTAGCTGGTCGCTCAATGGCAATAGCTGCGGTGAGGGCGAGAGCTACACCTTTAAGGCCGAGGCTGTAGGTGAGTATATGCTTCGTGCTACGGCAAGCAATGCCGATGGCGAGGCATGGAGCGAGGTGGCTATCAAGGTACTTACAGAGGCGGATATGCCATTCGTCTGGGAGTTTGAGCGCGACACATACCATACGGTTGTAGGTCGCAAACTCCTTATCAAGCCTTCACTGCTTAATGGTGCCGAGGATGTGGAGTTCAGCTGGCAGATTGCGGGAACAGAGGAGGTTGTGAGCACAGATTCTCACTTAGTCTTTGTTGCAACCGAGGCTGGTGACTATACGATAACAGCTACAGCAGTAGCCGAGAAGGATGGAAAGAGCATCTCGCTTAATCGCGAGTTCAGCATAACGACATACGAGGAGGGAGTCTACTACCGCGCAAAGAGCGGAGAGTCTAAGGCCGATTGGAACAAGGTCTTAGAATATACACCCGCCCCTGGACAATTTATCAACGAGCTAAAGACTGGCGGTTTCGATGGCACGCAGACTACCCCCGAGGCGGCTATTGCTTATGCCGAATCGCGTATGTCGCAGTTGGATAAATATGGAGCACCCAACCCTATTTGGGTATCGCTCGGAGGCTTTGGCGGTTACATCGTCGTTGGCTTCGACCACAGCATAGATAATTCGGGAGACTACGACCTCGGCATCCTCGGCAACTCGTTCAAAGGCTCATCCGAGCCAGGCATCGTATGGGTTATGCAGGATGAGAATGGCGATGGTCTGCCTAACGACACATGGTATGAGTTGGCAGGTTCGGAGACGGGCAAGAGTAGCACTATTCAGGACTATGCCGTGACATACTACCGTCCCTCGGGAGCAGGTATGCCCGTACATTGGAGCGATAACATGGGTAACAATGGTCAGATAGATTACCTTAAGACATACCATAACCAAGAGTTCTACTACCCTCTTTGGATCGAGGCCGACAGCTACACGCTTCGTGGCACACTCCTCGAGCCACGCAACTACGACGCCTCGGGCAATGGCTCATATTGGGTAAACGAGGAGTATGATTGGGGCTATGTCGATAATTGGAGCACCGTAGACCGTCTATCGGGCGAAGCAAATAGCAACGCTGAGGCTAATGCTAACCACTTCAAACTTTCGAATGCCATCGACTTCGAGGGTCAGCCCATAGAGTTGGAGTTTATCGACTTTGTTAAGGTTCAGGTGGCGGTAAATGCTAAGAGTGGCTGGTTGGGAGAGCTCTCAACCGAGGTGTTTGGTTTCTACGATTATAGTATGAAGAAATAGTATGGCGACAATGCTTTATAGAATATCTATTCTCATTCTTACGCTATGTACCACAGCGTGCATGGAGTGGGACTACGGTTTGGAGGAGGAGTTCGAGCTAAGTGGTTCGGAACGAGGTCTTTTCATCTGCAACGAGGGTAACTTTCAGTATGGAAATGCTACGCTATCGTACTACGACCCCGAGACCAAGACGGTACAGAACGAGATATTCTACAGAGCTAATGCCATGAAGCTTGGTGATGTGTGCCAGTCGATGATTATCCGCGATGGCGTAGGCTGGGTTATAGTAAACAACTCGCACGTTGTCTTTGCTATCGACATCAACACCTTCAAGGAGCTCGGCCGTATCACCAACCTCACCTCACCTCGATATATGCACTTCATATCGGACGAGAAGGCCTATATTACGCAGATTTGGGATAATCGTATATTCATTGTAAACCCTAAGCGCTACGAGATTACGGGCTACATCGACATTCCCAATATGACCATGGAGTCGGGCTCTACGGAGCAGATGGTACAGTATGGCAAGTATGTCTATGTAAACTGCTGGTCATACCAAAATCGTATCATAAAGATTGATACCGAGAGCGATACAGTTGTAGACGAGCTTGTTATCGGCATTCAGCCAACGTCGCTCGTAATGGACTGCAACAACAAGATATGGACAGTTACTGATGGTGGCTACGAAGGCTCGCCCTATGGTCATGAGGCACCATCGCTCTATCGCATAGATGCCGAAACGTTCACCGTCGAGCAGCAGTTTAAGTTCAAGTTCGGTGATTGGCCCTCGGAGGTGCAGCTCAATGGTACACGCGATAAGATATATTGGCTCAATGACGATGTGTGGGAGATGGATGTCACGGCCGACCATGTGCCTGTGCGTCCCTTCTTGGAGTATAACGACACGTTGTACTACGGCCTTACGATCGACCCTGTGAGTGGCGATGTTTACATTGCCGATGCTATCGACTATGTACAGCAGGGCATGGTTTATCGCTATTCGAAGGACAGGGAGCTTCTGGATAGTTTCTATGTGGGCATCATCCCTGGTGCATTTTGTTGGAAATAGCCAATAGTGAGAATGAGAAGAGTGATAACCATATTGTTGCTGATTATGGTCGTGGCGGGTGCTACGGCTCAGGAGCGTCGTATCGATATCGAGGGTGTAACAGTTACGGGTAATCGCCCGATAAAGGATATCGGTGTACAGCAGACCGAGATCGACTCGATATCGCTCAAGGAGAATATTGCACTCTCGATGGCCGACGTACTGACATTTAATAGTCCTATCTTTGTCAAGAATTATGGTCGTGCTACGCTCTCAACCGTATCGTTTAGAGGCACTTCGCCATCGCATACACAGGTTACGTGGAACGGAATGCGCATCAACAACCCAATGCTCGGAATGACCGACTTCTCGATGATACCCTCACATTTTATCGACAATGCCACGCTGTTGCATGGCACCTCGTCGGTAAATAGTACGGGCGGCGGTCTTGGTGGTGCTGTGCAACTCGCTACGCGCCCCGCAGAGGATGAGGGTTTTAGGTTGCAGTATGTGCAGGGTATTGGTTCGTTCCTCACGTTTGACGAGTACCTACAGCTCAACTATGGACACCGAGGCTGGCAGGCTGCCACACGTGTATCATACTCCTCATCGCCCAACGAGTATAAGTATATCAACCGCGATAAGAAGGAGAATATCTACGATGAGAATATGAATATCATCGACCAGTACTACCCCGAGGAGATTAATCGTAGCGGTTCGTATAAGGATCTTCATGTACTCCAGGAGGTGTACTATAAGAACAATAGTGGCGATCGCTTCGGCCTTAACGTATGGTACATCAACTCCAATCGCGAACTTGCGATGCTCACTACCGACTATGCCGACGACACCGATTTCGACAACCGCCAACGTGAGCAGACCCTACGTAGCGTGCTGTCGTGGGATCATCTACGTAGTAACTGGAAGACTACAGCACGTGCAGGATATATCTATACGTGGATGGCCTACGACTATCAGCGTGCCATAAGCGAAGATGTCATGGCCGTTATGTCGCGCTCACGCAGCCAGATAAACACCATCTATGGCGAGGCAAATGGTGAGTATAGCATAGGTCGTAAGTGGCTCTTTATCGCTTCGCTTTCGGCACACCAGCACTTTGTGTTGAGTAAGGATAAGAACATCATCCTACAGGATGGTGGCAAGGGTATCGTGGGCTACGATCAGGCACGTATCGAGCTCTCTGGCTCGGTATCTGCTAAGTGGCGTCCTACAGATCGCTTTGGCGTATCGGTAGTCTTTCGCGAGGAGCTCTACGGCAAGACATGGACACCGCTTATCCCTGCGCTGTTCCTCGACTACGTGATCTCGAAGCCTGGCAATGTTGTACTTAAGGCCTCAGGCTCGCGTAATTATCGTTTCCCGACACTCAACGACCTCTACTTCCTACCTGGCGGCAACCCCGACCTGCGTCACGAAAGTGGTTGGAGTTACGATGCGGGAGTGTCGTTCGCCGTAGGTCGTGAAGGTGTGTATAAATTGAGTGGTTCGGCAACGTGGTTTGACTCCTATATCAACGACTGGATTATATGGCTACCAACAACCAAGGGCTTCTTCTCGCCCGAGAATGTTAAGGATGTACATGCATACGGTGTGGAGCTTGATGGCCATCTTTCGGTGAACCTTTCGAAGTATTGGCTTCTGAATATGGATGCTACCTTCTCGTGGACACCATCTATCAATCATGGAGAGAAACGTTCACCTGCCGATCAGTCGGTAGGTAAGCAGCTACCCTACATCCCCGAGCTATCCTCGACAGTTTCAGGCCGCCTTACGTGGCGCGACTGGTCGTTTGTATATAATTGGTGCTTTTACTCGGAGCGCTACACCATGTCGTCAAACGATATTTCGCTTACGGGTAAGCTCCCAAAGTACTATATGAGTAATATCAGCCTCGGCTATAACCTTGCATTGCGTTGGGCTGATTTTAACTTCAAGGGTACGATAAATAACCTCTTCGACGAGGAGTATCTATCAGTACTTTCTCGCCCTATGCCTGGTATCAACTTTGAGATCTTTATCGGCATTACGCCTAAGTGGTAATGCGGCACACTCCCCGCAAGGGGTATTAGATTATAGTAGCATAATGAAACTTCTACGGATCGACGATTTAGTCTATGCCGTGGGGGTTTTATTTTATGAGTAATTGTGTGTCACGACAACCGTGTGCCGTATATGCGCCACTATCACGAGAAACCAATTTCTTGTCAGAAGGGGTTAGATTTGGTCTCGATAAAGAAATTGGCTCGGACAGATAGTACTTGAGGTACGTCCCATTGGTGGCGTTGATTGAAGTGCCGCAGATGCGACACTATCACAAGAAATTAAATTTCTTGTCAGAAGATGGCAGATGGTGTATCGATAAAGAAGTTGGGCTGGATGGGACATACTAAACGTATTTCCCATTCAGCCCAACGATTGAGATGCAGCAGATGCTGCCTTATCACAATAAATTACTTGAGGTTCATGTTATCGATGAGAGCCTGTGTCTGAGGCTTGTGACCGCGGAAGTTCACGTAAAGAGTCATAGGATGCTCGTGACCACCCTTCTCCAAAAGCTCGTGGCGGAACTTACCAGCAACCTCCTCACTGAAGATACCCTCCTCCTCGAAGTATGAGAAGGCATCAGCAGCAAGTACCTCTGCCCACTTGTAACCGTAGTAACCAGTAGCGTAACCACCGCTAAATACGTGTGTGAACGCAGGGCTCATAGCCATACCATCAACAATAGGTGTAACCTGTGTAGGTGCGATAGCCTTAAGCTCGAAGTCGCGGATGTCACCCTCGATAGGTGATGTAATAGTGTGGTAAGCCAAGTCGAGCATGCCGAATGATAGCTGACGCACGTTGTAGTATGCTGCGAGGTAGTTTTTAGCCGCGATGATCTTCTCTACGAGCTCAGCAGGCATAGACTCACCAGTCTGGTAGTGCTTTGCCCAAAGGTCGAGGTACTCCTTCTCGGTAGCCCAGTTCTCCATAATCTGTGATGGTAGCTCTACGAAGTCACGCTTAACAGATGTACCATTGATAGACTCATACTTACCGCGAGCAAGGATACCATGCAAGCCATGGCCGAACTCGTGGAGGAATGTAGTGAACTCATCGAATGTAAGCAATGAAGGAGTAGTCGCTGTAGGCTTAGTGAAGTTCATAACGAGCGATACCAAAGGACGCTGCTCAACACCATTTACAACCTTAGTGCCACGGAACTCGGTCATCCAAGCACCCTGATTCTTAGACTCGCGGGGGAAGAAGTCAAGATAGAGGATAGCAAGAACCTCACCTGTAGAGTCCTTAACCTCGTAAACAGTTGCCTCGGGGTGGTAAACCTCGATCTCGGGAGCCTCGGTAAATGTAAGACCATAAAGACGACCTGCAAGCATGAAGACTGCCTCCTTAGCACTCTCGAGCTGCAAGTAAGGCTTGATCTGCTCATCGTTGATAGCATACTTCTCCTCCTTGTACTTCTCGCTATAGTATGCCCAATCCCATGGCATGAACTTCTCCTTCATGCCGAGTGACTTTGCATAAGCAGCGATAGCCTCTACATCCTTCTTAGCATAGCTATATGTAGCATCGAGAAGCTCGTTGAGGAAGCCCTGAACTGTAGGAGTGCTCTCTGCCATACGATCCTCCAAAACGTAGTCTGCATAGCAGTTGTAACCAAGGAGGTTAGCAATCTTAAGACGCAACTCAGCGATACGACGGATATTCTCCATGTTGTCAGACTCACCACCTACGGCACGGCTGTTGTAAGCGCGGTAGAGCTGCTCCTTGAGGTCACGCTGTGTAGAGTAGGTCATAAATGGAACATAGCTTGGAGCGTGGAGCGTAAGCGTCCAACCCTCCTGACCACGTGATGCAGCCTCAGCAGCCATACCCTCCTTTACGAAGTCGGGAAGCTCAGCAACCTTAGCCTCATCTGTAATATTGAGCGAGAAGGCGTTAGTAGCGGCCAAAGCATTCTGACCGAAGGTCAATGTGAGCTGTGAAAGCTCCGATGTATACTGACGGTAGAGCTCCTTAGCCTCACCCTCGAGCAAAGCACCCGAACGTGCAAAGCCCTTGTAGCTGTTCTCCAAAAGCTGACGATCCTCAACATCGAGATCGAGGCTCTCGCGCTGGTCGTAAACAGCCTTAACACGAGCAAAGAGCTCGGGGTTAAGAGCGATGTCGTTCGAAAGCTCAGTAAGCTTAGGAGTGATGTTAAGAGCAATCTGCTGCATCTCGTCAGATGTGCAGCTGCCATTAAGCACGAAGAATACACCTGTTACACGGCCAAGGAGATGACCTGCCTGCTCCATAGCAACGATAGTGTTCTCGAAAGTTGCAGGCTCTGGGTTGTTGATGATAGCCTCAACCTCCTTGCGATTCTGCTCGATAGCGTAGTCGATAGCTGGCTCGTAGTGCTCGAGCTTAATCTTTGAGAATGGAGGTGTCTGGTAGGGAGTATTCCACTCCTCTACGAATGGGTTGCCTGCGAGTGATGCGGGAACATCCGAAGTGTTGCATCCTGCAAGGGCCAAAGTCAATGCTGACATAATAACTGTTACTTTTCTCATAAAAAATTTATTTAGGTTTTCTTCATTATTACTATTATAAAATAGGTATCGTATCCCTATTTCAACCATTATTACTTCTTAATCGAAGGACGCAGCGCCTGACCAGGCTCAACAGCCTCAAACTCCTCGCCATCCTCTGTTTCTACATCCTCGACGATCTCGGCCTCAACAACAGCCTCTTCCTCGGGATTGTGCCATAGGCCACGCGCCTTAAGCATAGGCAACTTGTCAGGATCGGCACCGCGGAACTTGCGGTACATATCCATACCTGGACGCTGGCCACCCTGTGCCAAGAGGTCGTAGCGGAAGCTGTGCGCAAGATCCTTATCGCAAATATCGCGACACTCGCTGAATGCAGCAAAGGCATCCTTATCGAGGACCTCAGCCCAAAGGTAGAAGTAGTAACCCGAAGAGTAGCCACCGTTGAAGATGTGGGCAAAGTAGGTATAGCGATAACGAGGTGCAATCTCAGGGATAAGACCACGACGTGTCGCAAGGTTATAGCTCTCGAAGGCATTCACGTCGATATCTGTTGCAGTCTCGAGTGTATGGATATCCATATCGATAAGTGCAGCGGCACAAAGCTCCGTAGTTGTGAAACCCTGGTTGAAGAGCGATGCCTTCTGAATCTTCTCGATAAGGTAATCAGGAATAACCTCCTTAGTCTTGTAATGCGTAGCGTACTCCTTCATGATCTCAGGCTCGAATGCCCAGTTCTCCATAATCTGTGAAGGAAGCTCTACGAAGTCACCCTCAACCTCGGCCAACGAACGGTAACGGACATCGGCAAAGAGGAAGTGGAGAGCATGGCCAAACTCGTGGAACATAGTCTCGGCCTCGTCGAACGTAAGCAACGAAGGTGTGTCACCTACGGGAGGAGTAAAGTTGCAAACGACACCTACGACAGGTGCTACACGCACACCGTCGTCATAGCGCTGCTCTGTGAAGTAACCACACCAAGCGCCACCGCTCTTAGACTTACGTGGATAAGGGTCGAGGTACAACACGCCGAGGTGTGACTGATCGTGGTCAAGAACCTGATATACTGTACACTCCTTATGGTAGCGAGGAGCAGCAATTGGGCGGAATGTGATACCGTAGAGGCGGTTAGCAAGGTAGAACATGCCATCGCGCACGTTGTCCAACGAGAGGTACTTGCGTACAGCCTCCTCGTCGAGCTGATACTTATCCTTGCGTACCTTCTCGGCATAGTACCACCAATCCGAGCTCTCGAAGGTCTCACCTGGATAGTCCTTCTCGAACATCACCTTCATATCCTCAAGCTCACGCTTTGCCGACTCGAGCGCAGGCTCCCAAATCTCGTCGAGAAGCGAGTACACCGCCTCGGGAGTACCAGCCATCTGAGCGTCGGTCACGTATGCCGAATAGCTATCGAATCCGAGCAAGTGAGCCTTCTCGACACGCAAACGAGCCATATCCTCGATAAGCGCCTTGTTGTCATACTCGTTGTCGTTGTTGCAACGATTCAAATAGCCGTTATAGAGCTGACGGCGAAGATCGCGGTTTGATGAGTATGTTAGGAAAGGTAGCATGCTGGGCTTATCGAGAGTGAACACATAACCACCCTTACCAGCAGCCGTAGCTGCCTCCTTAGCCTGATTACGAACACCCTCGGGAAGATCCTCTACCTGTGAAGCGTTAAGCTCCAACATAAACGAGCCATTCTCCGTAAGCAGGTTGTTACCAAAGCGGATATTGAGTGCCGTAAGCTCGGCATTGATAGCCATAAGACGCTCCTTAGCCTCGCCCTCGAGCAAAGCACCCGAACGAACAAAGTTGTTGTAGATCTTGTCTACCAAGCGTAGCTGCACCTCATCGAGCTTAAACTCGTTGCGACGCTCATACACGCTCTTAACACGCTGGAAGAGCGCATCGTTGAGCATGATAGCGTTGTAGTGCTGCTCCAAACGTGGCATCATACGGTTCTGCACCTCCTGCATCTCGGCATCGAGATCCGAAGCCGAAAGCATACCGAAAAGAAGGTTGATCTCCGCGAGCTTAAGACCTGCACGATCCAAAGCTACGATTACATTGTCGAAGGTAGCCTCCTCCGCTGAGTTTACGATAGCCTCGATCTCCTCGTTGTGCATCTGCATAGCAGCCTCGAAAGCTGGCTCATAGTGCTCAGTGTGGATTTGGTCAAAAGGAGGAATACCAAACTCGGTGTTCCACTCCTCAAGCAGAGGATTGTTCTTAGCAACAACCTCCTCGCTTGTGCAAGAAGAAAGATTCAAGGTCATAGTAAACATTAATGACGATAATAGTAAAAGTCGTTTCATCTCTCGTATTATTTTATTAACTTTGCGCAAAGTTAAAAAATTATTGGGTAATGCAACTATTTTATGCACCGGAAATTTCATTTCCGCGACACACACTCTCTGAGGAGGAGTCAAAACACTGTACAAAAGTACTAAGAATGAGATGTGGTGAGGAGTTGTTCTTGACCGATGGCCGAGGCACTATGCACCGCTGTAAGATAGTGAATGACAATGCAAAACACTGCGAAGTGGAGATCGTAGAGAGCACCCCCGAATACGAGAAGCTACCCTACAATCTACACATGGCCGTAGCCCCAACAAAAAATATCGATCGTTTCGAGTGGTTTTTGGAAAAAGCTACCGAAGTGGGCGTTTCGGAGTTCACTCCGCTGGAGTGCGACCATAGCGAACGTAGGCAGATAAAACCTGAGAGAGAGGAGAAGGTTATCACTTCGGCAGTTAAGCAGTCGCTCAAAGCATACCACCCCACGCTTAATCCTCTGACCTCGGCACGTGAGCTCATCGCTCGCGAGTTTAATGGTCAAAAGTTCATAGCACACTGCAACGACGAACTTGGCGAGCGACCATATTTGGGAAATATGATAGAAAAGGGGGGCGATGTGCTAATTTTAATTGGCCCAGAGGGTGATTTTTCAAAAGAAGAGATTACCTTTGCACTCCAAAATGGCTTTCGAGCTATCAGTCTTGGCAAACAGCGCCTTCGTACCGAAACAGCGGCTGTTGTTGCCACGGTGATAACATCGACGCTCAATTCGCTTTGATAGAACAAATAAACAAATTATAACTGACTCAACAACAAAGTTATGTATCTTTATGCCTTATTGGTTACGGTACTACTCATTGCAGCTATCTATCTTGCACCGCTGCGTAGCAAAGTGTGGGTTGCAACGGGTATTGTGTCCTTAGCCGCATGTGCGGCCATAACCCTTGCGGTGATGGCCTTTATGGGCGAGGAGGTCGAGATTGCGACCTTTATCACGCCTCTATTTGGAGCAGAGCATATCTCGGTAGATAAGCTATCGTCGCTCTTTTTAATCATTATCTCGGTGGCCGCAGTTGCCACAACGCTCTACTCGAAGGGCTATGTCGAGAGTTATCTCAAGCGCTTCTCGCCAGCCCACATCTCTCTACACTACACTGCACTCGTACTGCTCGTAGTGTCGATGATGCTTGTGGTTATGTCGAGCGGAGGCTTCTCGTTCCTCTTTGCATGGGAGCTGATGACCATCGCCTCGTTCATCCTCATCCTCTTTGAGGCTGACCGCCACGAGACGCGTCGTGCTGCACTCAACTACCTTGTAATGATGCATATAGGTTTCATGTTCCTCGTTACAGGTTTTGCGATGCTCTACTCGACAACAGGCTCGGCAAACTTCTCGGCTATCGAAGGTTATTTCAAGTGGGCAGCCCCCATGCCTTTGTTCCTTATCCTTTTCGCAGGTTTCGGCATGAAGGCGGGTATCTTCCCTATGCACATCTGGCTCCCCGAGGCACACCCAGCAGCACCTTCACACGTATCGGCGATAATGTCTGGCGTGATGATTAAGACGGGTATCTATGGTATCATCCGCCTTATGCAGGCTATCGACCACAACATCGAGCTACTCTACTCTATCGGCTTGGTGATTCTGCTCTCGGGTATTATCACAGGTATTTGGGGTGTTATCTTGGCGGCTATGCAGAATGACATAAAGCGTCTATTGGCATACTCAAGTATCGAGAATATCGGTGTGATACTCATCGGTTTAGGCGTTGCAGCTGTGGGTCATGCTGCGGGCAGCAATCTTATTGGCATGTGCGGTATCTGTGGCGCTCTGCTCCATACCGTAAACCACTCGCTGTTCAAGAGTTTGTTGTTCTTCAGTGCGGGAAACATCTACTCCAAGCTACACACCACAGCTATGAACCAGATGGGAGGCCTTGCAAAGCATATGCCTGTAACGGCGATCCTTATGCTCTTTGCCACCGTGGCAATATGCGCACTTCCCCCACTCAATGGTTTTGTTTCGGAGCTACTCATTTATATCGGCATGTTTAACGGTGTGAGCGACGGTCACGAGGTACTCTACGCCGTAGCGGCAATTATCGCGCTATCATTGATTGGTGGTATCGTTGTTTTGGCCTTCACGAAGCTCTACGGTACCGTCATGCTCGGCTCACCTCGCTCGACACATGTTGCCGAGAGCACCGAGGTTGATAACCTCCGTATTGCAGCGATGGCCATTCCTGCGATGTTCATCCTCTTTATCGGTCTTTTACCTCAGATTGCCATTCGTCCTGTAACTATTGTTGCTGAGGCTATTACAGGTGCCGACCACTTTATCGCCATCAACCACTTCGAGCCTACGCTCACAACACTCAGCTACGTAGGTTTCGCCCTTGTTGCAATCATCGTTGTACTCTATCTTTTGAAGCGTCGCGCGCAGAGCACTCGCGAGGTGGAATATGGTCCTACATGGGGTTGCGGTTTCACAGCTCTCAATACTCGCATGCAGTACACTGGAGAGTCATACTCCGAGGGTCTGGAGAATATCGCCAAGTCGTTGATGAAGGATACGGTAGATGGTCGCTCGGTGGAGAAGTCGGAGATTTTCCCTTCGGCACACAACTACCGCGTACGCCACAAGGATAAGATCGACTCGTTGCTCGCCCGTTGGTGGGTGGTGCTTATGCACCGCATCAACGAGTATGTGATGCGCCTACGTACGGGTCATGTCAATAAGTATATCACCTTTGCGTTGGTATTCCTTGTTGCAGTTCTTGTACTCACGATTGTCGGCATATTGTAAATTTTAGGTAAACATCGAAAGCTATGTTGATAAAACTTCTAAATACGCTACTAATGATCGTTGTGGCTCTCTCGATTACGGGAGTCATCAACCGTACACGTGCTATATGTGCAGGCCGCAAGGGTATGCGCTTCTTCCAGCACGTATATAATGTGGATTTGCAGTTGCGCAAGGGTGCCGTCTACTCAACGACAACCTCTATCCTATTTCGTATAGCTCCATGTGTCTATCTTGGAGCTGCATTTCTTGCATTTCTTTTTATTCCTATTGCCGATCTTGAGCCACTGCTCTCATTCCATGGCGATATTATCCTTGTAGCCTACCTTTTGGCCCTTTCACGCACTGCGCTTATTCTCGCAGCACTCGATACGGGTAGCTCGTTCGAGGGTATGGGAGCAGCACGAGAGGCTCTATATGGAGCTTTGGTTGAGCCAGCACTGATGATGGGCATGGCAACACTTGCACTCTTCTGTGGCTACTCGTCGTTTGCAGAGATCTTCTCTATGGCACGCGATCTCGACATGAACCTTACGGTAGTTCTTGTCCTTGTAGCCTACGTCTTTGTAGTCATCATGTTTGTCGAGGCGGGTCGTGTACCTGTTGATGATCCACGCACACACCTCGAGCTTACGATGATCCACGAGGTTATGTGTCTTGACTACTCGGGTATTGACATGGCTATGATTCATATCGCTGGTTGGCTTAAGAATAGCATCTTTGCCATCATCGCTGCAAATGCAGTGTCGGTAGCCTTCTGCTTCCACTGGTGGTTTGCGGCACCGTTGGCAGTCCTCGGCACGGGTATCGCCATTGGTTTTGTCGAGTCGTTCCGTGCACGTAATAAGCTCACTCGCAATACAACATTCATCCTCACGATTGTCGCCATGTCGGCACTCGTGTTGCTCACAGGCTTCTTGCTAATCCAAAACATCGAAATTTAGTATAGCGTATGACACTATCACTCATTATATTATACGTGCTCACGCTCATCTATCTTGCTATAGCCGAGCGTTTCCGCAGTCACACTACCATTTTGACTGCTCAGGGTCTGTTGCTCTTCGGCATCGCGTTGGTACGCATGCACGAGTTCCATCCCGTAGAGATGAGCTTCATCACTATCGAGACTCTTGTATTCAAGGCTATTGCTATCCCAGCAATCCTTCTGCACGTGATACGCAAGACGAAGATCAATCGTATACACTCCTCATCGTCGCAGTTCGGCTCGTTGGTGATGTCTATCATCGCATTGGTTGCCAGCTGCACAATCACCTACTATATGGCCGACGACCGTACCGATATGATATTCTTCGGTGTGGCGCTCTACGCCCTTCTCTCAGGTCTTATCCTCATCGTGTCGCGTCGTCGTATCTTCGCCCACCTCGTAGGATTCCTTATCATCGAGAATGGTGTATTCCTCTTCTCGATGGCTATCGGCGTTGAGTTGCCAATGCTTATCAATTTGGCTATCATGCTCGATATCCTTATCTCGATACTTATCCTCGGCATGTTCCTCCGTCGTGTAGACGACGATATTCATACCGATGAGTCGGATGCTCTAACCTCGATTAAAGATTGATGCAATGTTAATATTTCTCATTCTCACCACACTATTAGCCCTCTCACCACTTGTGCTACGTAGCATGAGGGCTACAAATGTTGTTGCAGGTCTATTCTTTGCAACAAACGTGGCTGCGATCGCCCTTTTGTTGGTCTTCGGCCGCATCGACAGCGTTATGCTACATATCTTCCGTGCCGACACGTTGGCCGTACTCTTCCACGCTCTCATGACCCTGGTGCTCGGCTTCGCACTTTTGCACTCGTCGTCATATCTCAAGGCTGAGGATGTCACCACAACATCGTATAGAGCCTACTACACGCTACTTATGCTTCTTGCCGTAGCTATTACATGCGTCTACTACTCGGACAACGTGGCTATGACATGGGTATTCTTGGAGGCTACTACAATATGCTCGGCAGGTATCATCTACCACCGAGAGTTTAGCCAGTCGCTGGAGGCTACGTGGAAGTATATCTTCGTATGCTCGACGGGTATCGCTATGGCATACCTCGGCATCTTGCTGCTCTCGACCGTTGCACAGCATGGCCAGCTCGACTACGCATCGCTACGCGAAGCTATTGTCGATGGTAATCCGCTCTATTTGAAGGTTGCCTTCTTGCTTATCGTCGTAGGTTATAGCTGTAAGATGGAGATCTTCCCTCTCTATACCGTAGGTGTCGATGCTAACTATGCAGCCCCCGCCCCCGCCTCTGCGTTTATCTCTACAGCATTGGTCAATGCAGGATTTTTGGCTATCATGCGCATCTACACCCTATTCTCGGCAGCGGGTGACGTGTTTACTTGGGCTCGCCACGTCTTGATCCTTATCGGTATTTTGTCGTTGGCCGTAGGTGCTATGTTCCTACGTCGCACGAATAACTACAAGCGCTTCCTTTCGTACTCTACGGTAGAGAATATGGGTATCGTAGCTATAGGTATGGGTATTGGAGGTGTAGCTCTTTGGGCTGCGGTATTCCACGTTGTATGCCATACATTTATCAAGAGTTCGATGTTCTTCCAGGTGGGTATCATCCGACATATTTACGATAGCTACAGCATCAACCGCATCGGTAACTACCTAAATATCAACCGCACGGGAGCTTTATGCTTCTATATCGGCTCACTCGTACTATTGGCATTCCCTCCATCACCACTCTTCATTAGCGAGGTTATGATCTTTAGCGAGGTGGCATCTATCGGTAGCTGGTGGTTACTTGCCGTGATGCTTATTCTTATGTGCGTGGTTATTTACTCTATATGGTTGCGTACGCTACGCCTCAACTACCATAGTAATCAGGATAAGTTGCACCTTTCGGAGGTTAATCGCCGTCTATCCTACTCGGCAGCTGTACTCCTCGTCGTAGCTATCGTGCTCGGCTTGTGGCAGCCCGACTTCTTGAGCGAGGCAATTGATAAAATTGTAAATATCGGCTAATAATATGGAACTATACCTAAGAACAAAGAATACCGCTTCGGCCGTAGCCTTGGCCGATATTCCCGTTGTAGAGTATGTTGAACTCTATAACGACCTCAAGGAGCGTATGGCCCAGGAGCGTTACCACGTAGGACACTACTTCGCAACCGAGATCGAGAATGGTCTTAAGTTCTATATGCTCTTGCTCGACGACGAGCAGGGCGATGTACTTATCACCTCGTTCGTTCCCGACTACTATACTTCGGGCTTAGCATCGCTCACTGCCATTCACCAGGCATTCCACCCCTTCGAGCGTGAGATGCACGAGCTCTATGGCATACCTTTCGACAACCACCCATGGCTCAAGCCTTTGCGTTTCTCGCACGATCGTCGTGATCGCAACTCTACGATGGATAGCTACCCCTTCTACGAGATGGAGGGTGAGGAGCTCCACGAGGTAAACGTGGGTCCTATCCATGCAGGTATTATCGAGCCAGGTGCCTTCCGCTTCATTTGTAATGGTGAGCAGGTGCTCCACCTCGAAATTGCCCTCGGTTATCAGCACCGTGGCGTCGAGACCGAGATGGTAAAGGACGATAACCGTCTTCGCCAGACACTTATTGCCGAGTCTGTTGCCGGAGATAGTGCCGTAGCACATACAACAGCCTATGCCGAACTTAGCGAGAAGCTTATGGATGCCGAAATTGATGAGCGTCTACAGCGTGAGCGATTCGTAGGTATCGAGTTGGAGCGTATGGCAATGCACCTTGCCGATACGGGAGCGTTGGCTACAGATATCGGCTTCCAGCTCTATCAGGTAGCTTGTGAGGCTCTACGCACGGTTACGATTAACACTACTCAGGCTTGGTGCGGCAACCGCTTTGGTAAGAGTCTTATCCGCCCCTTTGGCACAAATCACCCCCTGACCGAGGCTAAGGTTGAGATTATTCGTCGTAACGTGGCCGATGTACGTCGCCGCTATATGGAGCTACGCAGCGATATTCTCCAGTCACAGACACTCCTTGCACGTTTCGAGCAGTGCGGTCTTGTACCTCGCGAGGAGATGAAGCGTATCGGTGGTGTCGGCATGGCAGCACGTTCGAGCGGTCTTAAGCGCGATATTCGCCATACGCACCCTTCGGGATTTTACGCTACAGGCGTAAAACACGAGCCCGTTTTGAAGCACGATGGCGATGTTATGTCGCGTCTTGCAACACGTATGGACGAGTTGGTGCAGAGCGCAGACTATATCGAGCAGGCATTGGCATCGTATCGTCCATCGGGCAAACTTCCTGCGCCCAACTACAATGCGCAGTTCAAGGCCGAGGCTCTCAGCTTCTCGTTTGTCGAGGGTTGGCGTGGTGAGATATGCCACGTAGCATTGACCAATGCCGAGGGTCGCATTACGAAGTATAAGATTAAGGATCCCAGCGTACACAACTGGCTTGGTTTGGCTATTGCCGTACGTTCGGAGGGTATCTCGGACTTTCCAATCAACAATAAGAGTTTTAACCTGTCATACTGCGGTCACGACTTGTAGTGCGACTCATAAAATAGGAGTATAAGTTATGCTTTTTGGAAAACTTAAGATTCTACGCAGCCACGGCTGGCAGTATATTCCCAACCTCGATGGTGTGACGCTCACCGAGGAGTTTCGTGGCTTTCCACAGCTCACACTCACAGACGATAAGAGCGATTTAGAGCGTGCAGCAGCAATATGCCCTACGAAGGCTATTACCATATCTCCACTTACGTTGGATATGGGACGTTGCCTATTTTGCGGTGAGTGTGCCAAGTGTGCACCTCGCAACATTCGCTTTACCAACGAACACCGCCTTGCGGCCACACGTCGCGAGGACTTGGTAGTAATGGCAGGACAGACTAAGCCTTGCTTCAATAGTGAGAGTATCCGTCCTGAGATATCAAAATTGTTTGGCCGAGCTCTTCAACTCCGTGAAGTATCGGCTGGTGGCGATAACTCGGTGGAGATGGAGCTTGGTGCTACAGGCAACGTAAACTTCGACTTTGGCCGCTATGGTGTAGGCTTCACAGCATCTCCACGCCACGCCGACGGCTTGGTTTTGACAGGTCCTATCAGCCAGAATATGGCTGAGGCCTTAGACATCTGCTACAACTCTATAGCTAAGCCCAAGGTGCTTATAGTCTGCGGCTCGGAGGCTATTTCGGGCGGTTTGTATGCCGATAGTCCAGCGGTAGATAGGTCGTTCTTAGATAAGTATCACGTCGATTTGTGGTTGCCAGGTGCGCCCACGCACCCCCTTTGCTTTATCGACGGTGTTACGAAGCTACGCGCGAAGAAAAAGTAAGATATAAACCACGGAAGACAACTATGGTAAGTATAATTGTAGCCATTGCACGCAATGGCGTTATCGGAGATAAGAACGCGCTACTCTGGCATATCAAAGAGGATATGCGTTTCTTCCGCACTACGACATCTGGCCACGCTGTGGTCATGGGTCGCAAGACCTTCGAGTCACTCGGCTCGAAGCCACTGCCTAAGCGCACTAATATCGTTATCACACGTGCCGAGCGTAACTTCGAGGGTGCACTTACGGCCCACTCCCTGGAGGAGGCTATCTCTATGGCTGAGGGCGATACCGAGATATTCGTTATTGGTGGTGCGCAGATCTATGCCGAGGCTTTGAATGTAGTCGATAGAATGTATATCACACGTGTTGAGCGCGACTACGAGGGCGACACATCGTTCCCCGAGATCGACTTTTCGAAGTGGGAGCTTGTTGCCTCGGAGCGTTATGAGCGTGGCGAGGAGTACGACTCACCATTCGAATTCCTCACATACGACAGAAAGCGATAGACAAGGCACATAGTCAAATACTAAGGGCAACCAAAAATGGTTGCCCTTAGTATTTACCTTAGAACGATAACGGAGCCTTAATTGTTGGGTGCGGGTCGTAGCCCTCCAACACAAAGTCCTCATACTTATAGTCAAATATCGACTCTACATCGGGATTGATTTTCATGCGTGGTAGTGGTCGTGGCTCACGCGAGAGCTGCTCATCGGCCTGCTCTAAGTGGTTGAGATAGAGATGGGCATCACCCAACGTATGGACAAAGTCGCCAACCTCCAAACCACACTGCTTAGCAATCATCATCGTAAGCAGAGCATACGACGCAATGTTGAACGGCACACCGAGGAACGTATCGCCACTACGCTGGTAGAGCTGACACGACAGCTTGCCATCGGCTACGAAGAACTGAAACATCGTATGGCAAGGCGGCAGAGCCATATCCTCGACATCGGCCACATTCCACGCCGAAACAATCATACGACGCGACGATGGATTCTTCTTGATGGTCTCGATAACCTTACCAATCTGATCGATGCTACTACCATCTCCCGCAGGCCAATTGCGCCACTGATAGCCATAGACATGATTCAAATCACCAAAGCGATAACCATCGATAGGCGATTCTACACCCGCAGCCGCGAGGAACGTATCCATATCTACGGGCAATACGCCATGCTTCACACAAAGCTCGTTATAGTAGCGATAGGCATCGCTATCCCAGATATGCACGCCATTATCGACAAGGTATTTGATATTGGTATCGCCACGCAAGAACCACAATAGTTCGTGGATGATACCCTTCATATATACACGCTTGGTCGTAAGCAACGGGAAGCCCTCAGAAAGCGGGAAACGCATCTGATAGCCAAATATACCCTTTGTGCCTGTACCTGTACGGTCATCACGAACTACGCCCTCACGGCGTATTTTATCTAACAATTCGAGATATTGTTTCATTCGATTTCAAAAGTTTTAAGTTGTAGCTCTCCCGCCTCATTCATAGCAATATATGTTGCCGTACGACCCGACCAATCACTCATAAACAACACTCGCAGTTGCTCCTCACAATGGTCATAGGGCAGGTGCATATGTCCAAATATATAGGTTTTAACACTCTGATTTTTAGCATGGTGATCACGAGCATAGTCGATCAAAAAGCCGAGGTTGGCAGGCGATAGATGCTCCTTGCTGTGACTCTTACGCGACTTACCACTCCACCACGTACCAAACGACATAGCTATATCGGGATGTACAAACCACTTAAAGAGCCAACGTGCCGTAGATGAGCGGAAAAAGCCATTCATCAACTGCAAGGCATACTGTCCTCCGATGTTCATATTATCGCCATGTGCAAGATGTATAGGCTGACCACCGAAATCGATAACCTCGGGCGCAAAGTGCATCTTTACGCCACACTCCTTGGCGAAGTAGTCGCCACACCACATATCGTGGTTGCCGATAAAGAGATGGATCTCGACACCACGCTCCGCAAGTGAGGCCAATCGACCTAACGTACGTACAAAACCCTTAGGCACCACACCGCGATACTCAAACCAGAAGTCGAAGATATCGCCCATAAGATATATGGCCGTAGCATCCTTCGAAACATAGTCGAGCCAACGACAGAATGCCTGCTCCGTACGTCGAGCCTGCACCACATCACCCGAACCGAGGTGTAAATCCGATACAAAGTATATCATAGACTACAACTCGCTCTTAAGTCGAGCTTCAAGCTCCTCGATAGTGTAGTTACAAGGCTCGATATTGCCCTCTCGATCAATAATATACGACGCTGGAAGCTGCGCGATATTATATAGTGAGAATACCTCGGGCTTATCACCTCCATATACCGAAATCCAAGGGTGGCGCTGCTGACGCACAGCTTCAATCCATGTTGCCTTATCGGCATCTGCCGAAACGTGGTACACCTCGAAACCGCGCTTCGAGTAACGCTCATAGAGTTCCTTAAGCTCGGCATTCAGATTGTTACATACCGCATTAGACGACGACCAGAAATAGAGCAATACCACCTTACCCGCGAGTGAGGACAAGGTGTGCGTCTTTTTGTAGATGTCCTCCAACTCCAAATCGGGATACGATATCATCTGCATATTCTGGCTGAGTTCTGCCGCAGCCTCCATCTCGGCAATCTCGCGCTCTACGACTGCAATATATGGCGAATCGGGATAGTTCTTCATAAGGCCATCTAGCACTGCACGATAGTGGATTACATTTACTCCATAGCCCGCCAACTGAGGGATATACTGCTCGGCAACATTATGGCGCACGGCGTAGAACGATGCCAAGCTACCCTGATTAGAGCCTACGAAACGTAACTGCGCCTGGATAGCCTCCTGCGCTGTACGATAGGCCTGCAACTCCAACTCGCTCATCGTACGGTTGCTTGTCGAGATATTCTCGGCAATGCGCGCTAAGCGGTCGCAAGCGCCAAAGTAGGCATGGTTAAACTCACAAATAAGCGCCGACTCCTCGGAGCCTGCAACACGGTAGTTGATGAATATGTCGCCAGCCGACTCCAACTCGATCTGATCGCCAGCCCTAACAACCAACGTAACAGGGCGAGTATTACCCGAGAACGACAACTTATAGAAACGTGGCAAGAGCTCCCTCTCCACGCCAAACTCGAAGCTAAAAGCGCCATTGTCGGCAAGAGCCTGCGCACCAATACGCTCGGGCGCTGTAAAACTATCCGACACACGCTCGAGATATACCGTATCTACGTTGCTACCAACAAATCGTCCCGAGATACGTGTTGCTACGCCACGACCAGCATCACCACACGCACTAAGTAGTGTAGCGGCAAAAAGTACCGCAAAAAACAATCTCTTCATTATCCTTTAAGTGACTTATATTAATCTTTATTCTCTACTATCGAGGCTACTTATAGGAGTGGTGACGAGCCGTATTCTTAGCTCCACCCTTCTGCTGCTTGCCCCTCTGTTGTTTACCCCTCTGCTGCTTACCTCTCTGTGACGATGCCTGGCGGTACTCGCTACGCATGCCGCTGATAGCTGCCACATCGATATCTATCTCGCCATTTGCCATAATGCGTATATCGCGGATGATAGAGTCGTTGTTGGGATGTTCGTTATTGAATTCGAAACTCTTTGCACGCATATATCTCGCTACATCGACAACCTCGGCCGCAGTTCGTCCGTTGCGCTGCTCGGCAGCGATATGACGCACAAAGTTTTGGGCATACTTACCATAGTGTTTGAAGGTGATACGCGACTGTGGATACTCCAGCTTTTGAGGGCGTATCATCAAATCTTGGCGTGAAGGTTGTGAGTATGGCGAATCGACATCGAGCCTGAAGTCCGACATAATGAAGAGGTGATCCCAAAGCTTATGCTTGAACTCGTCGGTATCGCGCAGCATGGTGTTAAGGTTGCCCATAACAGCAATTACAGCCTTAGCCTGGCGTGTACGCTCCGCACGATCTTCAATCTCGAGCAGCGCATCTACCATCTCGTGAATATGTCGTCCATACTCAGGAAGATAGAGTTTACGACGTGTGTGATTATAATTTTTTCTCATTGTCATGATAGTATCTTCTCTCAAACTCTCCATACCTCCACTGAGGCTATTTTTGCCTCTTTGTCTACTGCACTTAGATATTTTACTATTGATAACACAACCGGTTCATTCTGCCATTCGTGGCGGCTCATACTACATTTTGAACTTGCAGCATCGCTACAAATGATAGATCTTTAGCCGATATTACTGAACTAAGCCGCGAGTTGCACGATACAAACACTGCGAACAATAGATAGCGTAGCTACGGTTTTAATTCTACAAAGTAAATGCAAATTATTGACAAATACAAGTTATGACTAAAATTTTACTTATTTCGCGTTCACAAAGTCTTGTCAATTCTCTCAGCGAGCGACTGCACTTCGAGAACTTTGCAACAGAGAGTACGGATGATGCAAATGTAGCAGCGCAGAGGTGCCGCACAGAGCACTACGATGCCGCTATTGTCGAGGATCAGATGCAGCTCTACGACACGGGAATACCCACCATAGTCATCACCCGCAAGCCAGATATTGACTCGGCCGTGAATGCCCTACGTCATGGTGCTATCGACTATCTCTCCTCCCCCGTAGATATGAACCGTTTGTTGGCTACGTTGCGCTCACTAAGTAGCGACAGCGAAGATGTCGAGCCACAACGCATAGCATCAACCAATCGTAGCCGAACACCTCGACGCACGAATTGTGCCACGCAGCCCATCATAGGCACATCCTCGGCCATAGAGCACGTACGCAACATGATACGACGTGTAGCACCTTCGGATGCCCGCGTGCTTATCCTCGGTGAGAATGGCACGGGCAAGGAGCTTGTCGCACGCTGGCTACACCTTAAAAGCAACCGCTCTGCGGCACCTTTTGTCGAGGTAAACTGCGCAGCCATACCAGCCGAGCTTATCGAGAGCGAGCTATTTGGTCATGAGAAGGGATCGTTCACATCGGCCGTAAAGCAGCGTAAAGGAAAATTTGAGCTTGCAGATGGCGGCACTCTCTTTATGGACGAGATTGGCGACATGTCGCTATCGGCACAGGCCAAGGTACTACGTGCCCTGCAGGAGAGTAAGATTACTCGTGTGGGTGGCGACCGCGATATTGCTGTTGATGTGCGTGTCGTAGCGGCTACGAATAAGGATATACGTCGCGAGATAGAGGCAGGTAACTTTCGTGAGGATCTTTACCACCGACTTAGCGTCATCGAGATAGATGTACCACCGTTGCGCGAACGTCGCGACGACATAGCACTACTTGTAAGGCACTTTATCGAGGAGATATGCTCGCGTCACGAGATAGAACCAAAGAGTATAGACAACGATGCCATAGCCGAGCTGTCGCGCCGCGGTTGGTCGGGAAATATTCGTGAGCTGCACAACGTCATCGAGCGACTGATAATTCTTAGCGACGAGCGCATAACGCGGGATGCCGTAGAGCTATATTGCCACGCCTAAAGACGCATGTATTAGTCGATTAGCAACGATCGAAGGTTATCTACATGGGCAACAACATTCGTTGCTCCCGCCTCGTATAGCTCATCAGCATAGCGGAAGCCCCATGCAACGCCTATGGAGTCGATACCTGCAGCTCGTGCCGTAGCAATGTCGATGCCCGAGTCACCAACCATCACAACCTCTGACTTGGCGATATTGCTCTTGGCAATGATATTCTCCACGACCTGCGGATCGGGCTTAAGTGGCGCACCCTCACGATTACCCTCGATAGATAGAAACTCCACATCGCCAAAGAACTTGGCGACGAGGCGTTCTGTGCCATGTTGAAACTTATTCGAAGCCACAGCCAACTGCACGCCGCGACTACGCAGGTCGTGTAGCAGTTCTACCATGCCCTCATAGGGGCGTGTATGAGTGTCGATATGGTCTACGTAGTAGCGTCGAAACTGCGTCACACAGTCATCCACATAGGCATCATCCCCCGATAGTGCCTCGGGCAGAGCGCGCTGCACAAGGCGACGTATACCGCCGCCGACCATCTGACGATACTCATCATCGCTATGTAGCGGAAGATTGCGGCTACGCATGACATAGTCTACCGATGCAGCAAGATCGCCTATCGTATTTAGCAGTGTGCCATCCAAATCAAAGATAACAAGTGAGTATCGCATAGCTTGGTATTGTTCGTTAATTAATTATCGGCATTAGGCCATAGCAAAGTTAGCTATTTTTTCGAAACGCAGCAGTGCATTTCTCATTTTTTGCATCTTAGTCGAAATTTATTAACTTTGCACTATGATACGTCTATCGCTAATTATTGCGACATACAACCGCGCCGAGCAGCTTATGACAACCCTCAATTCGGTAGCAGAGCAGAGTGCTACTGCCGAAGAGTGGGAGTGTATTGTCGTGGATAACAACTCCCAGGACAACACCTCGGAGCGCGTAGCGGCTTTCATTACAGCCCACCCCGAGCTAAACATACGCTATGTGTTCGAGGGAGTGCAGGGACTTTCGGCGGCACGTAATGCAGGCATTAGGGCCTCAGTAGGCGATATTGTAGCATTTATCGACGATGACGAGCGTATCGTAGCAGACTTTATCGACTCATACATCCAACTATTTGATACCAAACCAGATGCAATATCGGCTGGTGGCAGGATTATAGCCGAGTACCCCACAGGTCGTCCCCGATGGATGTCGCATTACACAGAAGAGCCTATTGCCAATCCTATGGACTTTGGCGAGGAGGTGCGACTATTCCCTCCACACCGCATACCCGGAGGTGGCAACATGGCGATTCGTCGTAAGGCTTTAGACGAGGTTGGATACTTCAACCCTCAGCTCGGCCGTACGGGAAAGAGGCTCATCGGTGGCGAGGAGAGCGACCTATTTGAGCGTCTACGACAACGAGGCATGCGTTGTTATTATGTCCCTCAAGCCGTAATGTATCATATCATCGGACAAGAGAAGCTAACGAAGGATTACTTCTGTAGGCTTGCCTACAACACTGGCGTGAGTCAGCGAAGCCGTGCTGAGCTACACCATAGGGTTATACGTCTGTATATTTTCGAGGCTATGAAGTGGGCAGCTACCCTACTGCTAACCCTTGTTCACCACCCCGCACAGTCGAGATTTCTACTACTCATGCGCTACCATATCTCGCGTGGCATACTAAACCGCAAGTAGCCATTGATTTACGAGTTTGTCGGATATATCGTAACATAAAACAAAGATTGAGGTGTCCTCCTTTGAGTCGGGCACCTCAATCTTGTATAAATAGGCTCAATAGGTCTATAGCTCTGCTACCACGAAGTTGCTGCCACCGATAAAGATAGCATCGTTCTGCGTAGCAAGATGCTTTGCACGCGACACAGCCTCCGTAACATTCGATGCACACTCAAAATCGAGGCCAAGGCGCTCCGCTACAGCTGCGATATCCTCGACATTGCGAGCACGCTCGATAGAGGCACGTGTGAAGATGTAGTGCGCCTTGCGTGGCAATAGCTGCATGATATCCTCCAATGCCTTCTCCTTCGCAAAACCGATAACGCAATAGAGTTTATCGCACTCCAAAGCCTCAAGCTGCTCAGCTACATAGCGCATACCTGCGGTGTTGTGACCCGTATCGCACACTGTATATGGCTCACGCGAGAGCACCTGCCAACGACCTGCAAGCCCCGTAGTCTCGGCCGTCAAGGCCAAACCCTCACGGAAGGCACGACGCGAGATAGTGAGTGGTGTCTGCTCGGCAAGATAGTCGGCCGCAGCACATGCTGTAATGATATTGCGACGCTGATAGTCACCCAAAAGGTCGATATCGAGCTCATAATTGCGGTTGTCGCGCATACGCTCCATACTGAAGTGCTGATTATCATCATCGAAGTGCTCCACACTATTCAATACCCACTCCTTTTCGGCATAGATAACACGTGAGTTGAGCTCTGCAGCACGCTGCTCAAAGACATGGTTATACTCCTCCGATGCCTCGCCAATAACCACAGGTACACTCTTCTTGATGATACCCGCCTTCTCCGCAGCAATCTTAGCAAGAGTATTGCCCAAGAACTCGGTATGCTCCATGCTGATATTCGTCACCACACTCAACAGCGGTGTGATAAGGTTTGTAGCATCCAGCCTACCACCAAGGCCCGTCTCGATGATTGCCACCTCGACATCGCTCTGATCGAAGTAGTCGAAGGCCATAGCAGCGGTCATCTCGAAGAATGATAGATCGAGTTCCTTCATCTTCGCCTGGTGCTTATCCACAAAGTTTACAACCTTCTGCTTTGGCATCATCTCGCCGTCAACACGGATACGCTCACGGAAATCAGCCAAATGAGGAGAGGTAAAAAGACCCGTGCGGTAGCCCGCCTGCTGAAGAATAGAGGCCAACATGTGAGATACCGAACCCTTGCCATTGGTACCCGCCACATGAATAGTATAGTAGTTACGCTGTGGGTTGCCAAGGTGCTGACAGAACGACACGATACGCTCCAAACCTGGCTTATAGGCCTCGGCACCTACTCGCTGAAACGAAGGCATGGCCGTAAACAAAAACTCAAGTGTCTGATTATAGTTCATAATGTATATGCGTAAAATTTATTGTTATTAGTTAATCTACAAGATGGTTACGACGACGTACACGGTAGGCTACGTAGTTGAGCAACGATAGCAAGGCTACATACACCGATATACGAGCTACCCAGTCGCCATATTTCACATAGGTTGTAACATCATCGCGAAGCTCGATCTCCTCACAAAGTGTACCCTGCTCATCCCACAGCAATCTATCGCCAATGGTCTCGCCACGTGGAGATATAAATCCCGAGATACCCGTATTGGCACTACGCGCAATGGCACGTCGTGTTTCCACTGCACGCAGACGGCAGAAGTCGAATAGTCGCTTATATCCTGGTGTATTACCCCACCAGCCATCGTTCGATATTACGGCCATAACATCTGCTCCTTGACGTGCAAAACCCGTGAAATACTCGCCATATAAGGCCTCGTAACATATTGCTGGTCCAAGCTTTATATCGTCATTTTCAAAGACCTTGGCACCCTCACCCCAACCGAGCTGGCCAGAGATACCTCCCAAGTCTATCTCAAAGAGATCGAAGAATTCCTTTAGAGGTACCGCCTCGACACCAATCACCAGCTTAGCCTTGTGATAGGTGCTCTCCACCTCGCCAGCATAGTTGGTCAGCAATGCCGAGTTGTAGCGATCATACCAGCCAATACGCGAATGGTAGTGCGCCGTAGATGTCGCCTGATTATCACCATAATAGCGTGTAGTGGATGCTCCAAATACAAATTTCGAGGCTGCAAGATGCTCATCATGTAACAATCTCAACAACGGCGATATACGCTCGTAGTTTGCCTCATCCACAGAACCTACCATAGGTAAGTAGACCAATGCCGATTCGGGGAATAGCACAAATGAGGCCTCCGATGGTGTCTGCTCCACAAGCGAGCAAACATCATATAATGGATTCATCATATCAGCCTCCAAACGCTCATCCTCGTAGCATGGCACATTGGGCTGAATGACTGCAATATTTGCAGTGCGCTCCGAGGGAGAGTAGCTAAAATATAGCCAAAGCGAAAAGGCAATGGGCAACAGAACGATAATTAGCGCACGAACAATGGCTGTCGTAGTCTTACTACGTAGAATCTCGAAGATAGCGATATTTGATGCCAACACCCAAAGCGTACCGCCAAAGATACCCGTATACTCGTACCACTGCACAGCCCACACATCGCTCGAGAAGCCATTGCCAAGTAACAGCCATGGGAAGGTCATCACATCAGCACTATTGTATGCATATTCGGTTGTTATCCAAAGCGTTACAAGAAGTGTGTATGCCGCAGCTCGTTTAGCTCGCTTGGCCGTATAGTGGTAAGCCATAAAGGCCACAAGATTGTAGAACGTACCTACTATACCCGCTGTAATTGGACCTATCGGCGTAGCAATCCACACCCACCATATCGTCACGGCATACCATAGCATGAAGGTTAGCGCAGCCCAACCACACATGCGCCACCAATCGCCACGCGAATCAGAGTAACTCTCGCTGATTATGAGTAGCGGAATGAGCGCTATTAGGAGTGTTAGGCCTGTTGCTCCGAGCCATCCGAGTGATAATAGTACGACGGATAGTAATACAAGGATTATTCGTCTATGTGTTGCATTTAGCTTCATATATCGTAGATAGGTTCTTTATGCACCATATCGCCCACAAAAATAGCAAACATTCGAGAAATAGCAATGCTATATGGCGAAAGTTTTTGCTTGCAGAAGGGGTGTTGAGGGATATCGTTGGCAACGAGGCTTTGGTATCACGAAAAAAGAGGAAGACTGTCGAAACAATCTCCCTCGTCCTGCGAGAAACAAGCAACTATTACTTGTTCTTCTTATCGTAGCGCTTTGCGTAACGGCTCATAAACTTATCCACACGACCGGCGGTGTCTACCAACTTCATCTTACCTGTGTAGAATGGGTGAGATGTGTTAGAGATTTCCATCTTATACACGGGATAGGTTTCGCCGTTCACCTCGATGGTCTCTTTTGTCGAAACGGCGGACCTGCACAAAAACACGTGG
>JAZRCN010000011.1:0-17942 GCA_045659765.1 Alistipes sp. | reverse complement strand
GAGTATATGTATGGCTACACTACTGAGGTGAACAACTACAGCTGGCGTAGCAACTCTGCAGGTGCGCTACGCGGATTTACCGACTATATCGTAGCATACTTCGAGCGCGGTATGGCATCGATGGCTGTTGCTACAGGTGTAGACTTCTCGGGATCTCACGCTGTAACAGTTTGGGGCTACGAGATTGACAATGCTACAGGCTTGCTCACAAAGCTCTATATGACCGACTCTGACGATAGAGCTACAGAGCTCA
This sequence comes from Alistipes sp., assembly GCA_045659765.1. Lineage (GTDB taxonomy): Bacteria > Bacteroidota > Bacteroidia > Bacteroidales > Rikenellaceae > Alistipes. The sequence goes on along the minus strand of JAZRCN010000011.1, from coordinate 17,689 downwards.
AAGAGTATATCGTGGAGGCTGTTGATAACATTACACCAAAGATTAAACTTAAGGGCTATACGACCTACTACCCAATGAACCTCTACCCTGTATCGGGTTACGGCTCAGCTAGCAAGTAGTCCAACAACAACACTTAAGCAACAAGGGGATTTCGTCGATTGAAGAGTGGGCATTCGGCTATTGCGACAGCCTTACAAGTGTCACTATTGGCGATAGCGTAACGACGATTGGAAAGTATGCTTTCTCTTCTTGCAGGAGTCTTACAAGTGTCTATTGCAAGGCGATAACACCTCCAGTAGGTGATAGCTATATGTTCTACGATAGTGCTTTGGGGCGCACGATTTATGTTCCTACAGAGTCGGTAGATGCATACAAGAGCGCAACATATTGGAGCGAGTATGCTGATGCTATCGTCGGCTACGACTTCGAGAAAGGCGAGGTTGCGGAGTAACGTAACAACTTAGACTCTATCACAGCGCGGGTATTAAAAAGTAAGGAAATGATGCAAAAAGTGGTGCTTTTTTTGCATCATTACCCCAAAAGTAATAGATAAGCAATATTTGGTAAATGACTATGGCTACCTCGATCGAGGTAGCCATAGTCATTTGTGTATGTTCACTCGATTATATCGAGCAGCTATCGCAGTTGCAAGCCAACATATTGTCGGCAAGTGCCTCGAGTGAAGGAATATCCGAAGGCTTGAGCGTTGAAAGGATAGTCACCATATTCTCGACAATAGATACATCCTTGCACTTGTCGAGCAAGTTGCGCATAGCACGACCCGCTGATGGTGCCCATGAACCATTCTCGATGATACCTACACGACGCTTCGTGTAGCCCTTCATGTAGAGGTGATATAGGAAATCGTGCATTGGAGGGAATACATCCGAGTCGTACGACGCGGCTGCAACAACCATGCGATCAAGGCGGAAGGCCTCAGCTACGGCGTGTGCCATGTCGCAGCGGCTAAGGTCGAGGAGAACAACCTCCTTAGCACCCTTAGCGCGGAGCATGTCGGCAAAGCGACGTGCAATAGCTGCAGTGTTGCCATGAATAGATGCGTAGGCCACAAGCACACCCTCGGTCTCGGGACGGTAGCTGCTCCATGTGTCGTAAAGGCCAATGTAGTAGCCCAAGTTCTCTGTAAGTACAGGGCCATGCAACGGACAGATGATCGAGATGTCGAGTGTCGCAGCCTTCCTAAGCAATGCCTGTACGGGTGCGCCATACTTACCACAGATATTGATGAAGTAGCGACGAGCCTCATCAGCCCACTCGTCATCGTAGCACAATGCACCAAACTTGCCAAAGCCATCAGCTGTAAAGAGCACCTTCTCGGTGCTGTCGTATGTAACCATCACCTCGGGCCAGTGTACCATGGGGGCCATTACGAAGTGAAGTGTGCGACCACCAAGCGATAGTGTGCCTCCCTCCTTAACACCAATCACACGACCCTCAAACTTAGTGTCGTGGAAGAACTGAGGCATCATCTTTACTGCCTTATCCGATGCTACAACCTCCATCTCGGGGTAGCGCTCCATAGCGCGTGCAATGTTGCCCGCATGGTCAGGTTCAAGGTGCTGAACGATAAGGTAATCGGGCTTGCGATCGCCGAGGGCCTCTGCAAGGTTTGCCAACCACTCGTCGCCCTTACGCTTGTCCACTGTATCCATAATTGCCACCTTCTCGTCGAAGATAAGGTAGGAGTTATAGGATACACCATGTGGTACAACATACTGACTCTCAAAGAGGTCAATATCGGTATCATCAACACCGATATATACTATTTTTTCTGTGATATTCTTTATCATTTTAGTAGTTAGTTTTAGTTTGGCGCAAATTTCGAAATTTTCGCTGAAAAATCAAAATTTTTGCATACTTTTTTATATCTTTGTGCTCTAAAAATATAAATTATCAATTATGTTGAATATTTTACGATACACATTTCTTATACTTGTAGCATCGTCATTCATTGGCTGCAATGATTTTAAAAAGAATGAAACCGATAGCGTCATATATGTAACAATCAATCCATTAAAGGCATTGGTTGAGGAGCTTACATGTGGCGATTTTGCTGTTGAGGTACTCGTGCCTAAGGGTGCCAGTCCCGAGACCTTTGAGCCAACGGCACGACAGATTGCAGCGCTTAACGATGCGGAGTTTTGCTTCAAGGTGGGATTACTCGATTTCGAGCACAATCTAAGCTCTCTGCTCGATAAGGATTCGAGAAGCATCAATATTAGCGAGGGCATAAAGCCATTGAGCGGCTGTTGCTCGCATGGTCATCATCACGGCCATACACACGGTATCGATCCCCATATTTGGACATCACCCCGTGAGCTTGGTGTGATGGTGCGCAATATGCATCGTGCAATTAAGGCGCAATATCCCGATTCGGTGAAGTATGATCTCGCTGCTGAGCGACTTTTTAAGCGTATAACAAGGCTCGATGCTGCATGTCGTATGGAGCTTAAAAAGTCGAATGTCGAGGCCTTGATGATCTATCACCCCGCCTTTAGCTACTATGCCAACAGCTATCATATCGAGCAGATAGCCGTTGAGCACGAGGGCAAGGAACCTACGCCACGTCGTCTTGCAGGACTTGTCGAGACGGCACGAAAAAGAGGCATCAAAACTATCTTTCACCAGCCGCAATATAGCCCCGATAAGTTAGCGACAATCGCTGCGGAGTGTGGCGCCAATGTGGTAATGATTGATCCGCTTGCCGACGATATTTTAGCCGAGATTGAGCGACTGACAACAATTCTTTCTCGTCAAAAGTAGAGCCTATGGAGAGTCTTATTTCGATACGCGATCTTGGTGTGCGCTACGATGGTGTAGTAGCCTTGGAGCATGTCAATCTCGACATCTATGCCGACGATTTTATAGGCGTAATTGGCCCTAATGGTGGCGGTAAGAGCTCGTTGGTTAAGGCTATTATGGGTGTAGCATCGCACACGGGTCATATAGAGTATTCCGAGTCGTTGTACCGTGGTAACAAGCCACATATTGGCTATTTGCCACAGATTAGCTCCTTCGATAAGGCTTTCCCTATCTCGGTGCGCGAGGTTGTTATGTCGGGTTTGCAGCATGATCATCGCTTCTTGGGAAGGTATCGCTGCGAGGATAAGCGTAAGGCCGAGGAGCTACTCGAACGTGCAGCCCTTGGCGATCTCGCAAGACGACCTATTGGTGAACTGTCGGGTGGTCAGCTTCAGCGTGTTATGCTTTGTCGTGCTATAATCTCCGAGCCTCGCCTGTTACTTCTTGATGAGCCCGCCAACTTTGTGGATAACCGCTTCGAGAACGAACTCTACAATATGTTACATCATCTATCCGAGCGTATGGCTATCGTTATGGTGTCGCACGATTTGGGTACTATATCGAGTGTTGTGCGTAGTATTGTCTGCGTCAATGGTCACGTGCATCGTCACGACTCGAATGTAATCACCGAGGAGCAGTTGCGCAACTACGATTGTCCGCTACAAATCGTAACACATGGCAAGGTGCCTCACACGGTGCTTGGCGCTCATCACCACTGTCCACATTGCGAGGAAGAGGGTAACTCGTCTGATGAAAAGCAAAATAATGGTTTAGGTATAGGCGTTTAGTTGCCTGGCGGCTTTGCGCTTTTCTCTTTTTTTTATATCTTTGTCGCGTCAATATTTTATATAAGCTGAAAATATGCGAAATCTACGCAACATCGCCATTATCGCACACGTCGATCATGGCAAGACAACCCTCGTGGATAAGATGATTATGCAGGGTAATATCCTGCGAGAGAATGAGCAGTCGGGGGGTGATTTGATTTTGGATAATAACGATATCGAGAGAGAGCGTGGTATCACCATCCTTTCGAAGAACGTATCGGTAATATATCGTGACTACAAGATTAACATTATCGACACCCCAGGCCACGCCGACTTCGGTGGTGAGGTTGAGCGCGTGTTGAACATGTGCGACGGTGTATTGCTCCTCGTAGATGCATTCGAGGGCACTATGCCACAGACACGTTTCGTATTGCAGAAGGCCTTGGCATTGGGCAAGAAGCCTGTGGTCGTTATCAACAAGGTCGATAAGCAGAACTGCCGTCCTGAGGAGGTTAATGAGCAGGTTTTCGACCTAATGTTCACACTCGGGGCTACCGAGGAGCAGCTCGACTATAAGACCATCTACGGCTCGGCAAAGCAGGGATGGATGTCGCACGTACTCTCGGAGCGTACCGACTCCATCACGCCACTCTTGGATGTTATCATCGACGAGATTCCAGAGCCTGAGTATAACGAGGGTACAGCGCAGATGCTTATCACATCGCTGGAGTACTCGCCCTATGTTGGTCGTATTGCCGTAGGTAAGGTTACACGTGGCTCGTTGCGTAACGGCGAGAACGTAACACTCGCTAAGCGTGATGGCTCAATGGTCAAGACCAAGATTAAGGACTTGATGCTCTTCGAGGGTCTTGGTAAGGTGAAGGCCGAGAGCGTGGAGTGTGGCGAGATTTGCGCAATTGTAGGTATCGACGGTTTCGAGATTGGCGATACAATTTGCGACTATACAAACCCCGAGCCTCTGCCTCCTATCCAGATTGACGAGCCAACAATGTCGATGCTCTTTACGATTAACAACTCGCCATTCTTCGGTAAGGATGGTAAGTATGTAACATCACGCCATATCAAGGAGCGTCTCGACCGTGAGCTTGAGAAAAACCTCGCATTGCGTGTCGAACCAGGTGAGAATGCTGACTCATTCGTGGTCTACGGTCGTGGTGTGTTACACCTCTCGGTGCTTATCGAGACTATGCGTCGCGAGGGCTACGAGCTTCAGGTGGGTCAGCCCAAGGTTATCACAAAGATGATTGATGGAGTCAAATGCGAGCCTGTCGAGGAGATGACAGTAGATTGTCCCGATGACTACGCAGGTACGGTTATCGAGCTTACCACACGTCGCAAGGGTGTGCTTACAAACATGGTTTCGTCAAATGAGCGTACACGCCTCGAGTTTACCATCCCCTCGCGTGGTATCATCGGTCTTCGTTCTACGATGATTACAGCAACGGCAGGTGAGGCCATCATGACACACCGTCTTCGTGACTTCGAGCCTTGGATGGGCGATATCGACGAGCGTAGCGTGGGTGCTATCATAGCTTCTGAGACAGGTACGGCATACGCCTACTCGATAGATAAGCTTCAGGATCGCGGCAAGTTCTTCATTGCGCCACAGGATCAGGTATATTGCGGTCAGGTGATTGGTGAGCACACACGCTCGAACGATATTACGGTGAACGTAACAAAGGCTAAGCAGCTTACCAACATGCGTGCTTCGGGCTCTGACGAGAAGACATCTATCGCACCTCCCGTCATCTTCTCTTTGGAGGAGGCTTTGGAGTATATCCGCGAGGATGAGTATGTGGAGGTAACGCCTAAGGCTATTCGTTTGCGTAAGATTTTACTCTCGGAGGTAGACCGCAAGCGTGCTTCAAAGGAGTAGTAGAGTGGTTAGACAAAGAAACGATATACAATAACACTATAACTAAACAATTTTATGGATAAGAAAATCGGTATTGCTTGCGATCACGCAGCATACGAACTTAAGGAGTTTCTCGTGGGTTACCTTGCAACTAAGGGTTATGAGGTTAAGGATTTCGGTTGCTACTCTGAGGAGTCTGTAGACTATCCCGACTTTGCACACCCATTGGCTGAGGCTATCGAGAATGGTGAGCTTGAGCGCGGTATTGGCCTTTGCGGCTCTGGTGAGGGTATCTCTATGACACTCAACAAGCACCAGGGCATTCGTGCAGCTCTTTGCTGGATTCCCGAGATTGCAAAGCTCTCACGCGAGCATAACAACTCAAACGTACTCTGCATGCCCGCACGTTTTATCTCTAACGATGAGGCATTGGCAATGCTTGATATTTGGCTTGCTACAGAGTTTGAGGGTGGCCGTCACCAGCGTCGTTTGGACAAGATGCCCCTATAATTCTTTGTGATAAGGCAGCATTTGCTGCATCTCAATCGTTGGGCCGAATGGAAAATACGTCAAGCATCTTCCATTCGGCCCAACTACTTTATTGATGTACCATCTACAGCCTTATAATAAGAAATTTCAGATGATAAGTGGTCATCTTTGACTATTCAATCAAAACCACCAATGGGATGTATGTCAAGTACTCGCCATTGGTGTTTTTTTAATAGCTACTATCTCGTTTTTTATTGCGAAAATGTAGAATAAATCAGTATTTAGACGTATTTATTAGGATAATAACATTATATTTTATGCTGTCTTTGAAATAAATATATAACTTTGGCAAAATTACTAACCGATACATATAATAAGATGAAAGGAACACCTCGCGACCATTCGCTATTTCTTAAGGCTTTTCGCCTATATTTACAATTCGTAAATTCGGGGCTCTATTTTCGCAAGGAGCATGTCATAGGACTCGAAAATGTCCCCGTTGATGGTACACCTACAGTTGTGGTTTCAAATCACCAAAACTGTCTTAATGATCCGTTGTGCGTGTGTTTGAAGTTGACAGATCGTCGTATGAACTTTATTGCACGAGCTAACGTCTTCAAAAATCCGATATTCAACAAAGCTCTGCGTGCCATGGGACTGCTACCTGCTTATCGCATGAGCCACGAGGGATTTGCTGCAATCAACAAAAACCGTTCGACGATGGATGCCGCGGGTCAGGCGCTCACCGATGGCGAGACCCTTATGCTATATCCCGAGGCTGATCATCAGGATAAGCGCTGGCTTGGCACATTCAAATTGGGCTATCTGCGTATTGCATTTGAGGCTGCCGAGAAGATGAACTTCGAGCGAGATGTTATGATTCTTCCATCATGCAACCACTATTCAAACTATTTCCATGCACGAACAGATATGCTCATCAAATTCGATAAGCCAATATCGCTAAAACCCTACTATGAGCGATATAAGGAGCAGCCTCGTGAGGTGATGATGGAGATCAATGAGTTGGTACGTTCTCGCATTATGGATATGATGTTACATATTAGCGACCTTGAACACTACGATCAGATAGACTTTATCCGCGAAACAGGTTACGGTTTCAAGTATGCAAAGGAGCATGGCTTTAAACCAAGATACCTTCCTTCGCGTCTACTATCAGATCAGCAGCTTGTCGATAAGATGCAGAGAGCTGCCTTAGAGCATCCCGAGAAGATGGAGTGTGTGTATCAGGATACGAAGCGTTATGCCTCTGAGATCAAGAAGCTGGGGATTCGTGATTGGTTGTTTATTCACAACCCGGGTATTGAGGCGCCCATACTGCGTGGTTTAGGCTTAATCCTTCTTTTGCCACTCTTCCTTATCTCGGTAATTCCTACTTGCTTGATGTTTATCATTCCCGAGATATTTATCAAGAAGCTTATCAAGGATAAGATGTTTTATAGTTCGTTTAATGTCGGAGCAAGTGCCTTTGTATCAGTACCGATATGTCTGATCGTACCTATCGTATTGCTATGGATATTCTGTGGTTTTTGGTGGGCTTTGGGTTATCTTATTGCCTTCCCATTTATGTTTATCTTAGCATGGAACTATATGCGTCTATTCCTAAAGTTCGTCGGTTCGTGTATCTTCGTGTTACCTAAGAACAGATCTAAGATCTGTGAGCTACGCAACTTGCGTACAGGTATCTATCAGCGTTTAGATGAAATACTCGAATAGCAAACTATTCTTATAAAGAGAGTGAATAAAAAGTCTATTTTGTCGTTACACTCACCCTCAAAACGCTCATTTACGCCAAGTAAACTGCGTTTTTCGAGCTTCGTAAGCCTAAAACAAGATCTTTTTATTCACTCTCTTAGGTTTCTTCGAGGGTTGACTAATTTACTTTTTAGCCAACCCCTTTTTATCTAATAAAGTGGTTCTACTGGTGCTCGGGTCGCAACAGGTCCTGAACAACCTTCACAGGTGAGAATGTGCTGATTGGCACCTCCACAAAGATTGTATTCCAGTTTGCCATGGCTCCATTCCACAAACCAGGAAGCTCCTGAGCGCGTAGCTCGCGGCCACCTGCCGACTTCGAAGAGATAAAACCTGTCTTAGGATCGGTGTAGCTTGTAAGATCATACTTAGTGCCGTTGTAGCGCATTACGCCACAAACCAAATCCACGGGGTTGAAGTGTGTCGCCTCCTTCATGAGGTGCATATCCTCCTTAGCAATCTGACTCGACTCGGCAATCTGCAACTGCTCACGACCCTCGTCATCTCTAACCCAGAATGGGCCACCACCAGGCTCGCCCTCATTTTTAACCATACCGCAGACACGGATAGGGCGGTCGAGGCTCTTGATGATAAGAGAGCGTGATGCACCCTCAGGAAGACGGCAGCAGAGCTCATCACGAAGAAATGTCACAGCCTCAGCATCGCGATCCTCGCCACGCTCATAAGCCTTAAGCAACTCGAAAACCTTGATCTGAAGTGCGAGAAGCTTACCAGCCAACGCCTTCTTATACTCTACCGTGTCGGGCTTACGCTCGTCGGTAGTTACATTGTCGATATTCTTTACGAAGATGATGTCAGCCTCCAACTTATCGAGGTTGGCAATAAGTGCACCGTGACCTGCAGGGCGGAAAAGAAGCGAACCATCATCGTTGCGGAAAGGTGTGTTATCGGGATTTACGGCAATAGTATCTGTCGCGGGACTCTGTATAGAGAACGATACGTCGTACTTCACACCGAACATATCCTCGTAATAGCTCTGACGCTCGCTAAGCAGCGCTTCGAAGCCCGCCTGGTGCTCGGGCGATACGGTGAAGTGGATAGCTGCACGCTCACCGCTACGTGCATAGAGTGCCGCCTCTACCAAATGCTCCTCCAAAGGCTTGCGACCACCCTGTTTGTAGGCATGGAATGTTACAAGGCCCTTAGGCTTTGAACCATATCCCAAACCGTCAATGATGATGTTGCGCACAACATCCTTATCCTCGATCTGTGGTTTAAGATACTTTGCCAACTCTGGAAAGAATGCAGACTTCTCCAAATTTACGATAAGACGATCGATACCCTCCGTGCGTTTATCATCATTGACATACTCGAAAAGCTCCTTAAACATGCGTGTTGCGGCGCCCGATGCTGGTACAAACTTCACAACGTGTAGCTTTGCACCCTGATTATCGTAGTGTTTAACAGCTTCTGCGCGCTCCTCGTCGCTAAGGCGGTACACACCGTCGCCTACCGATGCGGCACGTACTACGGGAAGTGATGGAAAACCGTTGCGGAAATTCTCAACTTGTCTCTCTACTGCCTCGACGCTCAATCCTCGAGCCTCGATCTGTGCAATGTCTTGCTTTGTAAACATAGGCGTATAAGATTATTTTGTTAATATTTTCGAATATATAGATGATGCGAAAAATATAATTGTCGCGAAATAACTCTCAAATATAGTAAAAATTTCTTAACTTTGCGATATGAAACGTGTATATAATGATATAAATCTCGCTTCGCGCAATAGTTTCGGCGTTGTACAGCGTGCATCGACCCTGGTGGAGTTCGATAATTCGGAGGAGCTTCGCGATATATTCGCAGAGCTAAATCCTGCGCAGTGGTATGTGCTTGGTGAGGGTAACAATACGCTCTTTACGCGCGATTATAAGGGCTTACTCATTACGCCCGTTGCTCGTGGTCGCGAGATTATCTCGGAGGACGACACGACGGTTAGGGTACGTGTTGCTGCGGGTGAGAATTGGGATGAGTTTGTGGCGTGGTGCGTCGAGCGAGAACTGTGGGGTGTAGAGAACCTCTCGGCAATACCCAGCTCGGTAGGTGCCGCTCCCGTACAGAATATCGGAGCCTACGGTGCTGAGGTGAAGGATGTGATCAGCGTTGTGGAGTATTTCGATGTAGCGACTTCGGAGGTCGTGCGCCTAAATAATGCCGATTGCGAGTTTGGCTACCGCGAGAGTTGCTTTAAGCATGCGTTGCGAGGTCGTGCTATTATTCTTGCCGTAGAGTTTGAACTAAGCAAGATAGCGCGTCCTAATCTTGGCTATGGCGATGTTATTGCCGAGGTTGAGAAGCGAGGTGGCGCTACACTACGCAATATCCGCGAGGCGATATGCGATATACGTTCAAGCAAGCTTCCCGACCCTAAAGTGTTGGGTAATGCTGGTAGCTTCTTCAAAAATCCCGTTGTGGAGCGTGAGGTGGCCGATGCGCTATCGAAGCGTTATGGTGACATGCCGCGCTACGATGTACCGACAGATAGTGCGAAAGTAAAGTTGGCTGCTGGTTGGCTTATCGATCGCTCGGGCTTGAAGGGCTATCGCGATGGTGTGGTGGGTGTTCACGAGCGTCAGGCATTGGTTTTGGTAAATCATGGTGGAGCTACGGGTGGCGATGTTTTACGCCTTGCCGATATGGTATGCCGTACGGTTAAGGAGAAGTTTGGCGTTGATATATCGCCCGAAGTAAATATATTGTAAATTATGTATCTACTCGACGAATTTGAGAAATATATTACCGACAACGAACTGTTTACGCACGAAGATAAGGTATTGCTTGCCGTATCAGGTGGCGTAGACTCGATGGTTATGCTCTCGCTCACGGCAGCTGCAGGCTACCGTTTTGGTGTGGCACATTGCAACTTTTCGTTACGTGGTAAGGAGAGTGATGAGGATGAGGCGTTAGTCGAGCGTGAGGCTAAGCGCCTTGGAGTAGAGTTTTTCAACCGTCGTTTCGATACGACGGGCGAGATGGAGCGTACGGGGGAGTCTATGGAGATGGCAGCACGTCGTCTTCGTTATGAGTGGTTCAGAGAGCTGTGCGATGAGCATGGCTACACGGTTATCGCCATTGCTCACCACGTGAACGACTCCATCGAGACATTCTTTATAAACATGCTACGCGGTACTGGCTTGCGTGGTCTTACGGGTATCAACACACAGCTTGGTCGTGTGGTACGCCCTGTGATGTTTGCTACGCGCCGTGATTTGCATGATTATGCCGTGGCTCATCACATTCCATTTAGAGAGGATTCGTCGAACCGTTCGACGAAGTATTTGCGCAATAAGGTGCGTTTGGGTCTTGTACCTATGCTCAAGGAGATTAAACCGCAGTTTACGACCATTATGCGTCGCAATATATCGCGTTTGAGCCAGGCTCAGGAGTTTATCAACGCCTCGATGGAGATTATCAAGCATGAGGTTATCGAGCATAACGACGGTATTGATACTCTTTATGTTGATCGTATTGCAAGTCCGCTTCCTCGCAACTATGTGATATACGAAATCCTTAGCTCGGCATACGGCTTCAAGGGAGATGTTGTTGATGCTCTGTGCCATGCGTTGGATAGCGACTCTACGGGTCGCCGTTTCTACTCGCGAGAGTGGGTTGCGGTTGTCGATCGCGGCAATGTCGTGGTATCGCGCATTATGGAGGATGATAGCTGTGAAACGCTTATCGAACATCGTATGCAACGTGCCTATGCGGGTGGCTCGGCACTCTATTTCGAATATTGCAATATCGACTTTATTGACAGCTACGATCTTGGTGATAATGTGGCACTGATCGATGCCGATAAGCTCCAATTCCCGCTACGTCTACGCCGCTGGAAGGAGGGCGATTGGTTTGTACCTCTCGGTATGAGTGGCCGCAAAAAGTTGAGCGACTATCTTATCGATAAAAAGGTGTCTATTGCCCAGAAGAAGCGACAGTTTGTGCTTCTATCGGGCGATGATATAGTGTGGGTGGTGGGCCGTAGACTTGATGATCGCTTCTGCATTACGCGCTCTACGGAAAATGTACTCAAAATAACTAAGGATACACATTAATTATGGCTAAGTCGATAAAATTCAGCGATTGCCTCGCTTCGTACAACTCCTTGATGGCCGACATCGAGGCGCGTCGCTTTGCACCCATCTACCTGCTTATGGGTGATGAGGGCTACTTTATCGATGCACTGTGTGATCGTCTTGCTGCCTCAATCCTTAACGAGGCCGAGAGAGCCTTCAATCAGATTACGGTCTACGGTTTGGATAGCGACGCCGGCAAGGTTGTAAATCTCTGTCGTCAGCTTCCGATGATGGGCTCCTACGAGGTTATTATCTTGCGCGAGGCACAGCAGATGTCCAAGATAGAGAATTTGCAGCACTATACCTCGTCGCCACAGAACTCCACGATATTTATCATCTGCTACAAAAATAAGGAGCAGGGGCGAGGCCTTGATAAACGTACTGCATTTTACAAGAGCTGTGCTAAGAATGGCGTTGTTTTCGAGTCGGTACGTCCCAGAGAGTATGAGGTTGATGCGTGGCTCGGCAACTACATTAAGTCGGCAGGTATGACCATTGCCCCGAAGGCTGCGGCAATGCTTAAGGAGCATGTAGGTATGGATCTCGGCCGTATGGCTAAGGAGATAGATAAACTCAAGGTGTCGATGGGCGAGAACGAACGTAATATCACCGACTCACATATCGAGCAGTATATCGGCCTTTCGAAGGAGTTTAATACCTTCGAGCTCAACGATGCAGTGCTTAAGCAGGATATGTCGCGAGCCATGCGCATTGCCGACCACTTTGGCCACAATCCTAAGAGCTATCCCGTGACACTTACAATAACGATTCTTTTTGGTCTTTTTCAGCAGCTCTTTCTACTAAACTACCTCATGTGGCAGTCGCGTAGGCAGGATATGCCTATGCCGTCGGATATCGAGCTGATGTCGAAGATAAGGGCTAATAACAGCTTTGTCGTCAAGGAACTAAAGGCTAATGTCGGCAGATGGCCCAACCGTCGTGTGTTCAATATCCTCGGCTTGCTAAGGGAGTACGATGCTAAGAGCAAGGGTGCCGATGGCGTGAATATGGATGGTGGCGAGTTGCTCCGTGAGCTACTTCTCAAGATTTTTATGCAGCCGTAGGTGCTCGTTTCCTAATAAATTTATACACTGATTATGAGGCTTTTGGCGTGGGTTGATGCTAAGGTTGTCGAGGCGCAAGATGTGTGTTTCGACCAACCCTACATTATGCAGCGTGTGCATACCCTTGGGTGGCGTGCTGCAAATGTAGACAAGCACCTTGCGCTGCTTCGTGAAGCCTCCGAGGAGCTGTTTGGCTTTGCTTCGCTATGTGGTGTGGGTGATGCGCGACGCATCATCGAAAGATTGCTCGAAGCCTCGCGCGTGACACAAAATTATAGCGTACCTGTACTAATACGCCTCGATTGTAGGGGTGTTCTTTCCTTCGTTGTTGAGGCTCCAACATTTGGTGCTGGTTACTATCTTAGAGCAAAACGACCTAAAGGTGTGACGCTTCGAATGACTCCGTCGGATGGAGATGTGCAAACCTCGGTGAGTATTGCAATAGATGCTATGGCTGAGAGCCGTGTAGCGGTATATGGTGGCGAAAAGGCGCTGTGGAAGGATGAGAACGATATGCTACTTAGTCGTCCGTGGCTGCCCCTGTTTGCTTTCTATCACGACACGGTCTATACCCCTTCGGAGTTGTGTAGCGTGGAGTTTGATATGGCTCGTAGAGCTATCGAAGTAGCTGGATATAATCTCGTTGTGCGACAAATTCCCGAGGCGTCGCTTCAGCGTATGGAGGAGCTCTTTGTGGTCGATATTATGGGGGTTTCGGCCTATGGCGAGGTTGGAGGTCATAAGTTGCTCTCGGCCGCCGCAAAACGCATCGCGGAGAGAATCAGACTTTTCAACGAGTAAATAACGACTAAAACATACATCTTGTATTGTCGCCAGAAGATTCCTCGACTGCGCTCGGAATGACATTGAGGGCAATGACCTTACTTTTCAATCTCGCCACTATAAGTCACAGGATAACCACCGCAAGTAAACGACATAGTGAACGTCTCCTTGTTTACGCGACCTTCAAGCTCTGTGATTGTAAACTTCTTGAACTCGCCACCCATGGCAATAGGCACAATATTGTCGCCACTAAGCGTCATATTCGACTCATCACCAAAGATTATCACATTAGGGATCTCCATATTGATTGCTGGCATAAGGCTTGCGAATTTCACCTTTTTCATAAAGATAGTCATCGTGCCATCTTCATTTAGCTCATAGGCAACCTCTACACTCTCTTTGGTAAATGTTGTTCCGTCATTCTGATCAACAACGACATCCCCAACAAATATTTTAGCCGAACCATCTTCATCGACCTTAACATCCTCGAATATATCGTTACCGCACGACACAAATAGCATTGCTGCAAAAAGCAAACTAAATAAAATCCTCATTGTTCTCATAGACAAGTATTTACTAAATTTATATTACAAATTAATATTTAATCTTACACCGCCCTCGATAGGTCTACCCTCGGCGAAAAACTCCTCACCTACGCTCTTAAAGTAAAACGTATCGTAGCTGCAATTCGTAAGGTTACGTCCCCATAGTGTAAGGCTTACATCACCCATACGTAGCGTACAGTGCGCACCAAGCAAGATGTATAGTGGTTGGCTAAGGGTATTCGCCTCGTTCCAATATATCTCGCCCACGCCACGCATATCCGCACCAAGTGTCAAGCTATTCAAACAGCTACGATTGAAACGCCAAGTGTAGCCAGCGACAATCGAGAGCGTATTCTTAGGCGCATAGGGCAAATAGCATCCTGCATAGTCCGCCACACCATCGTTGTAGCTACGAAAGCGAGCATCCGTAAATCCATAATCCACCGCAAGACCTAATCCCTCGTAGTTGTATGCTGCCGAAAGCTCAACACCAAAGCTACGTGCACGCGCTGCATTCGACATCATACGGCCCGTATTATTACCCTCGGGAAGAACGGTAACCTGCTGATCGAAACACTCGATCCAGAAGAGCGCAGCATCTAACTTTAGACCATTTACAGGTGTCAGATGCGCTCCTATCTCGAAGTTCCAACTCGTCTCGGGCTTGTAGCGTGTTGCCGAGGCGCTGTCGTAGGTCGTAGTGCCCACGTTATCGAGATAGACACCCAATTCCTCCATAAGGTCGTTCATCATCTTCACCTGCAGGATATCCGAGAATATCTGCGTGTTAAAACCTCCAGCCTTATAGCCTCGAGTAATCGTTCCGTATAACGAGCCTATGTTAGTATCATACTCAATTGCGATTTTAGGGAGTAGCTCAAAGAAGTGTTGGCTCTCACGACCTTTGAATACCGAAGTAAGAGGTTTATAATCGGTCATTGTCATATCGAAGCGATAGTCTATCATAGCCCTTGAGTTGTAGCTCATAGCCGAATATTCATAATCTAGACGCAGACCCGCCGTAAAGCGCCAACGACCCACCTGCCAATTAGACTGATGATAGAGAGCTGCTCCGTAGGTAGGCATACGAAAATCGCTGCCAATTACAAAGCTATCGCCACCGATCTCGATATTTGCCTCGGGGAAGACGGTGTGTAGACCCTTGTTGGCATTTGCTAAGATAAGCTCGTCGATACCCTGACGCTTGAAGGTCACAGGCGAGGACATATCGAGCCACTTGCCAAAGGCAAAGAGTCCCGTGAGCCACTGCCAGCGACGGCCATCATTGACATTACGGATGACAATATCTTCGGTTATGACATGCTCACGCTGCATCTGCTGCATCGTAAACATCGACTTGGTGCTAAAGTCCTGATCGAGCGTCATGCAGTCGTCCAAAAATTGGTAACTCGTAGCACTCGACAGACGCACCTTCTCGCCCTCGTACTTTGCGACGAAACCCTCCATGATGCTTAGTCGCTCATAGCGCGAAGGATCGTTGTAGGCGATAGGCTCGTAGCGTTGCTCCTCGGGAATATAGTGGCGGTAGGCATAGCCACCCTCGTTCACATAGCTTGCCGTGAGGGTATTATCCAGACTCCAACGCGACGATAGAATGTATTGCGCACGCAAGCGTAACGAGGCTGCATCGCCAATGTCACATAGCTCATCGGTATAGGTATTTAGGAAGCGGCCGCCATTGTGGCTGTAGTTCGCTGCTACAGATATTCCGAGCCTCTCGGCAGGCTGCGTATAGTAGGCTACCGAAGCGCGTGCCGAGCTGAGTGTTGCATACTCGGCCATGATGCGTGTACCCTGCCATGCAAGTGGCGAGAGTGTGGTGATGTTCATCACGCCACCCGACGTATTGCGACCATAGAGCGTACCCTGCGGGCCACGCAATAGTTCTATGCGACGGATATCGTAGAAGTCGAAGTCGTAGGCATTCTTATTCATAATCGGGATGTCGTCTATCACGACACCCATCGTGGGCTGATCGATACGCGAACCGAAGCCACGCACATATATCGACGAGGTTATCGACGAGCCGTAGTCGGGCTGATAAAAGTTGGGAACGATGAGCGATAGCTCCTTGATAGAAGCTATACCCTCCTCCTCGAGGCGATTCATGCTCAATGCCGTAAGTGCAATGGGCGAGCGCAACGCATCATCCTGCTTGAGCGATGCCGTAACCTCCACATGTTCGATATGTAGGAGCGTGTCGGCAGGCTCGACAAGATTGAGTTCCTCGGTCGATGGATTAGCCGTCAGTAGCGATAATGTAGCTATCAATGCTTTCATGCTGCAAAAGTAGACTATATATATAATAAAAACAACCCTCATTTGTGAGGGTTGTTTAACTAGTTTATTACCAACCTTTAGGGGTATATTACACGCTTAGGCCTTTTTACCGGTGTTTCTTACACTTACGCCTGCTCGATAAGAGAATTGACATCGACCTCGGCGATATGGCCCTGCGCAAAGAGAATGGTGCGCGAGGGGAACTGCTCGATAAGCGAGATATTGTGTGTAGACATAACCACCGCACAGCCCCTCTCGGCGATGTGGCGGAAGAGTTCCATAATACCCTCGGCAGTTACGGGGTCGAGATTTCCCGTAGGCTCATCAGCAAGGATAAGGCGTGGGTTATTCAACAGAGCACGTGCGATAGTTAGGCGTTGCTGCTCGCCACCCGAGAGCTCAAAAGGCATCTTATAGCTCTTGTGTGCAAGACCTACGAGGTTGAGAACCTCGTCGATACGACGACGGATAAGCATCTCATCGCTCCAGCCCGTAGCACGCATCACATCGTAGAGATTGAAGAATACATTGCGATCGGTAAGCAACTGAAAATCTTGAAAGACGATACCCATAGAGCGACGCAACATAGGTATATGCTTACGCTTCAGACGACGTAGGTCAAAACCTACAACAGTGCCGTCACCATCACACAGATCGACCTCGGCATAGAGCGTTTTGAGCAGAGTACTCTTACCCGTACCTACACGACCGATAAGATATACGAACTCGCCCTCATTGACAGTGAGATTGATATCCGAGAGTACTAAATCTGCCGAGCTACGGTCACGACGACTCTTCTCACCGTGATATATCGATACGTTGCGTAGTTCTATGACGCTTCTATTTTCCATCTTGATGTGATTTATATCACGCAAATTTAGCGATTATTTTGTTTTCTGCAAAAAAAAACATACTTTTGCACCACAATTGAGTTGCCTACATGGAGTTAGGTAAAATAGGTTAGACGGTCTTAAGGTTTTAGGTTTTTGTTTGGACAGTTTCCAGAAGCTAAAAACAATAAGATGCCAAAGGACGACGCTCAACCTTCATCAGCACGACTTTTGAAAGATGTCGATTATGGTGTTGGTTGAGATTGGTTGAAAGCTATTTTTGCGCAGATTGTGCTTTTTAGCTTGCAGGGAATAGTGGACTATTTCCAAAAGCAAAAACAATAAGATGC